>CAKXIK010000016.1:16360-48732 GCA_934875675.1 uncultured bacterium | reverse complement strand
GGTAAAAGAATGCTATCATGCCGGCTTTTACATGGTGGAAAAAGTAATCGAATGCGGGAAAGACCCAATGAAGGCAATCCGATATCTGGTCCGACAGCAGCACAAATACAAGGCGGCATCGGTTGCAGATCTTCGGTATTTGACGGACTATTGGGACATGGCTGGGGACTTACACGAAGATTTGAACAACCCGGAAATCGCCTATCCGCAGAACATAGTCACAGCCCATGATACCATGATGATGCGCAAGGAATACCAGAAGACTGCAATCAGCAGAGAGAAGTTCGTGAAGCGATACCTGCAGCTGCAGAAGTTCTGCTGGGCATCTGCTGGGCTTGAGATTCACCCGGCACGCTCACAGTTTGAAATGATTCAGGAGGGAAAGCTTTTACATCACTGTGTGGCCACTTACAGCAACAGGGTGGCAGAAGGGAAAACGGCAATTTTCTTTATCCGCCATTCAAATGATCCGGAAACACCGTATTTTACACTGGAATTGGACGAAAAGATTGGGAAGGTGCTGCAAAATCGCGGAATGCGCAACTGTGCACGGACCGAAGAAGTAGAAGCATTTGAAAAGAAATGGCTTGAGAAGGTCAAAAACATAATCGAAAGGGAGAAGCACAATGGAAAACGGAATGCAAAAGACAAACGAGATCGAAGCGCCGCAGCGTGATATTGAAACGGTAACCTCGGAAATCAAGAATATCTGTCAGCAAGCTCAGGCCATGGCGTTGATGTATGCAATTGAAATCGGTCGCCGTTTAAAGGAAGCCAAAGCGATTCTTCCGCATGGAGAATGGGGAGACTGGCTGAAAGAAAAAGTGGAATTCTCTCAGTCTTCTGCAAACAATTTCATGCGGATTTTTGAGGAATACGGCTCTGATCAGATCAGCCTGTTCGGTCAAACGGCAAATTCGCAAACGCTTGGGAATTTGCCATACACCAAGGCGCTGAAGTTGCTGGCAATTCCGGCAGAAGACCGGGACGAATTTGTAAAGGAAAACGACGTTGAGAACCTTTCTTCTCGTGAACTGGAACGCCTGATCCGCGAGAGGGACGAAGCAAATAAACGCGCAGAGGAAGCAGATCGTCGTGCAGCTTCCGCAGAGGCGGAACAGGAGCAGTATAAACGCCAACAGGAATTTGTAAAGAATGCGCAGGAACAGATTGACCTGCAGAAAAAAGCCGCTTCCGCTGCAGAAGACCAGGCAAAGGCTCTGCAGGAGCAGATGAAACAGCTTAACGAGAAGCTTGACAAAGCCAAGGAAGCCGAGAAAAAAGCCAAAGAAAAGGCGAATGAGCTGAAGAACAATCCGACAGTGCCGCAAGAAATCATGGACAAGCTGAAAGCGGATGCCGCTGCCGCCGCGGCCGAAGAAGCAAAAAAGAAAACCGAAAGCGCAATTGAAGAGGCCAACCGGAAGATCGGGGAAGCATTGAAACAAAAGGCAATCGCAGAGCGGGCTGCAAAGGAAGCAGAAGAACGTGCAGAGGAACTGAGAAAGAAAGCCGAAATGGCAAATCCTGATGTAATCGAATTCAAAACCGTATTTACCCAGGCTCAGGAGGATATATCCCGTTTAAAAACATTAATTGAGCGTATCCGTTCATCAGACGAAGCGGTTGCCCGCAAGCTCTCTGCAGCCTTTTCGGCGTTTATAATTCGCTGTAATTAAGAAAGGAACGATAAACCATGAATGAAATGCAAAACAGACCCGCAACCAAGCTGGACACCTTCAAGGGCGTCCTGAACAGTCAAACCATTCGTGCACAGCTCAAAAATAGCCTGAAGGATAAGGCGGGTGCCTTTATGTCCTCAATGATTGATCTTTATTCAGGTGATTCCACATTGCAGAAATGCGACCCCGAGAAGGTTGCACTGGAATGTGTCAAGGCAGCTGCGCTTGATCTTCCGCTGGTGAAATCCCTTGGCTTTGCTTATGTGGTACCGTACAAGAACGTTCCGACCTTCACCATCGGGTACAAGGGCCTGATACAGCTTGCGCAGCGCACCGGCCAGTATAAGACTATCAACGCTGATGTGGTTTACGAGGGAGAGTTGCGGGGATTCGATAAGCTTTCCGGAGAAATCCATTTGGATGGAGAAAAAACATCGGATACCGTGATCGGATATTTTGCCTATTTCCGCATGATTAACGGATTTGAAAAAATGCTGTATATGTCCCGCGAAGAAGTAGAAGCGTGGGCAAAGAAATATAGCCCCAGCTTTGGCAGCGGATACAGCCCATGGAAAACCGAGTTCGATAAAATGGCACTGAAAACCTGCATTCGCCGGCTCATTTCCACTTACGGTATCATGACCACCGAAATGAGCAGTGCCCTTGCGGCTGACCGTGATGACGCGGCAGATGTGCAGCGCGAAATCACCGAGAATGCCAATCAGGTGCCGATTGATATTCAGGGAATCGAGGTTGACCCAGAAACAGGGGAAGTCACTGAACATACGGATGCTGAGGAATCGGAAAAGAAGGAAACGCCCAAACGCCCGTTCTAACTGAACTTTCCGGATACTGGAAGGAGGACAAAAGAAAATGCTTGATATTCACTGTCTGGCTTCCGGCAGCTCCGGAAACTGTTATCTGATTGATGATGGTGTTGGTGCGTTGCTGTTGGAGGCCGGAATCAATCATCGAAAGATTTTTACAGACCCGATTGTGATGCAGGCAATCCCCCGATTGGAGGGTTGCCTTGTGTCGCATGAACACGGAGATCACGCCAAAGGCGTTGCCGGTGTTATGGAACGCGGCGTTGACGTTTACACGACTGCCGGCACATGGCAAGCGCTCAAAGGCATTACCCGGGAGCATCGGCGCAAAGAGGTACGTGCAGGGCGTCAATTCAAGGTAGGAGCTTCATGGATTATCCTGCCGTTTCAGACAAAGCACGACGCAAATGAACCGGTAGGATTTCTGCTGTATTCAACGATAGCGCAGGAAAAGCTGCTCTTTGCGACAGACACTTATTATATCCCGAACACATTCTGTCGGATAAACACCATCATGGTGGAATGCAATTACAGTCTTGAGCTGTTAGATCAGAGTATCGACGACGGGAAGGTTCCTCCGGAGCTTCGTGGCAGATTGCTTCACAGTCATTTTTCTTTGGAAAATGTTTGCTCCTTTTTGCAGTCCAATGATCTGTCTCAGGTGCGGCGAATATTTCTTATTCATGTTTCCGACAACAACGGAGACAAATTTCTGTTTAAATCACAAATTGAACGTTTGACCGGGATTCCAGTTACAGTATGCTGAAAGGGGTGACCTACTATCAGAAGCGGGATAGATTACTTCCCGCTTGACGTGTGCATGGACGACAAGTTTGCGTTGATCGAGGCGGAATTCGGGCTGAAAGGGTTTGCAGTAATTGTTAAGCTGTTCCAGCGTATTTATGGGCAGCAGGGTTATTACTGTGAATGGACAAACGAGGTTGCATTGTTGTTTGGACGCAGCTGCGGGCTGGGTGACAATGTCGTTTCGGATATAGTGGCTGCCGCGATCAGAAGAGGTATTTTTGACAAAGACATCTTTGAAAAGTATCAGGTTCTCACCAGCGCCGGAATCCAGCGCAGATACTTGGAAGCAGTCAGCCGCCGGAAGATTGTCGAGGTCAAAAAACAGTACCTCTTGCTTCGCAATACAGAAAACTTTAAAAATGTGCACATTTTAAGCGAGAATGTAAACATTTCTTCAAAAAATGATGACAGTTTCAAACAAAGAAAGAAAGAGAGAGAGAAAGAGAGTAAAGAAAGCTCTGTGGTACCGGAAGACATGCGAAAATTTAATGCTGAGCTTCAGAGGGCCTTTGATAATTCAATCAGGCCGTGTACCAGACAGGACATTGATGTCATGTCGCACTTGTGCTGGGAATACTCCAAATCAGAAATTCTGCAAGCTATTGAAACGGCAAAGCAACGTGGAGGCCATTCGGCAAAATATGTGGAATCTATCCTGCAGGGGAACGCAAAGAATCAGACTGGTGAGAGCAGAGGGCATGGAAGCTATTTCGGGGATCCGGAATATTATAAGCAACATGGAGGTGACTGGTGATGCCGGAAGAATTGGACATGCCGAAAAATGCTTATGATACCGGAGAAACATGTCCGGTCTGTGGAGAACATATTTGGGCAATACAGGCATTTGGGCACGAGCTGCGTAAACCGTGCAAATGCAAGGAAACAGAGGCGGCGGAGTGGGCAGAAAAGAAGGATCGGGAGCAAAAACAGAAACGCCTGGAACGGCGAAAAGAGCGATCACAGATACCAAAAAGATTTGAAGCCTGTGCGCTCAATACTTTCTCAAAGCGTCAAGGAACAGAACAAGCCTTTGAAGCCTGCAAGTCATGGTTGCTTAACCGATATGAGAATATCCGAGCAGGACGTGGATTAATTATTGCGGGTCCTGCCGGGACAGGGAAAACGCACCTTGGTGCTGCCATTCTGAACTGCTGTTTGCAGGATTACATATCCGTGTTCTGGGACGTTGGAGAAAATCTTCTGAAGCTTTTGCCAGACGGGTCTCCCGCGGGCGACCAACAGCGCATTATGGAAGATGCCTGCAAAGCACCAGTGCTATTGCTTGATGATCTGGGTGCAGAAAAACCGACAGAATGGACGCAAAAGCAGCTTACCGTCATTATCAATGATCGGTACAAGGCAACTCTGCCAACAATTATTACGACTAACTGGGTAGGGAAAGACCTTTGCAATCGCATCGGGGAACGCTGTTACAGCCGACTCATGGAAGTATGTGACGTTGCGGTGCTGACAGCGACGGATTACAGGAGGGAAAAGCGTTGAGTTATTTAAAGTTTTCGATTCCGGGAGAGCCGGTAGGAAAAGCTCGTCCGCGTGTAGTGCGTACCAAATCGGGGCACAGCATGACCTATACGCCGGATAAAACTGTTGCCTATGAGGAACTTGTCAGACAACGTTTTATGAGCTCTGCGGGCTTGGAAAGAGCACAATTTGACGGAATCTGTTCCGTTGCAATTGTAGCCTATTTCTCAATTCCTAAGAGCAAGAGCAAAAAGGCTCAGGCAGACATGGTATCCGGAATACTACTGCCGACAAAGAAACCGGATGTGGATAATATTTTGAAAATCATTTGTGACGCACTCAATGGATTCGCCTGGAAAGATGATTCTCGGGTTTGTCGTGCAGCAGTGCAAAAACGATATGATGTGATTCCCCATGTCGAAGTAGAAATTAAATGGAGCGATGATTAGGCATGAATGTACTGAAACAAAGAGCCATAACGCCGCAGAATGAAGCCCGAGATAAGGAAATCGCAATCGGCATCATGGCCACGCTGATGACGCTGGCAACGCAACAGGGCTGGGGGAAGAAGCGCTTGAACCGGCTTAACGATCAGGTATATGAATTTGTGCAGAATGAGATGCTGCCAAAGGCCCCGAGATTCTCGCCAAGCTATTTGGATGATCTGCAATACGGCTTTGATCGGTTGGAAAAAGGTCTATTGGAAAGGATGGGTAAAAGCAATGACTGAACTGGAAGCAATCCAAGAATTTGAAGATTATGCTTATCATCGAAGTTTAAAGCAAGACATCAGTCCGGAATCGGTTGCAATGGCAATTTCAGCCTTGCAAGCGCAGCAGAACGGCGGGTGGATTTCGGTAAATGATAAGGCTGCCAGAGGATGGAGCTAAGGACGGAGCAAAGCTTATCACCGTTTTAATCTGCACAAAATCAAGAAGAGTTTCTATTGCTTCTCGGTGCTTTTACGAAGAGGAAAAACATGGCAAAAAAATATTTCCTGCACAGTGGGAATGGAGCAAATGGAAAGGGAATAGTGTCACCCACTGGATGCCGCTGCCGAGTACGGAGGAAATAACACATGATACCTGATTATAAAGCCAGGAAAATTGGGCTACCGACAATGCCAACTAAGGATAGGCTTTTGGAAAACGTTGTTGTAAACAATGTAACTGGATGCTGGGAATGGATTGGGTGTAAACGCAGGGGGTATGGGCGCACAACCATCGGTAGCAGAAAAGACGGGACAAGAAAGACAATCGCAGTACACAGACTGTCTTATCTGATTTTTAAGGGCAAAATACCTGAAGGAATGGAAGTGTGCCATAAGTGCGATAACCCGGCGTGTATAAATCCGGATCATCTTTTCGTAGGAACACGTCAAGATAATATTGATGATAGAGAGCATAAGGGTAGGAACATTGTAAAAGTTGGAGAAGAACAGCCCAGGGCGAAACTATCAAAGAAATCTGTAAAAGATGCACGATGGGAGCATGCATATCACGGAACATCATTTTAGAAGTTGGCAGATAAGTACGGTGTTTCAAAAAAGACCATGATGAATGCAATTAATGGAATCACATGGAAGTGTGTCACATATATGCCTGAACCACCGAAGGAGGATGCAGAATGAAAGAAATCGAACTGACCCGCGTCAGATCATCTCGCCCGCAGGTGTGCAGCCATTGTGGAAAACTGATTCCAGCCAAATCCGAATCTATCAAGTATGTAATCCGCAGCCGCGGCATGGTCAGCAAAATAGTAATCCACTATCAGCATATAAGCTGCAAGAAAGGATGATATGAAATGAAAAAATTAAAATTTTTGTGGAAACAGTTTTGGTGCCGTCATTTAAACGGAGAATTACTTGGGTGGCATAAGATACATGAATTGGGAAGTGTAGAACCGCAGATAGAAGCGAAATATAAATGCCTTAATTGCGGGAAAATAGAATATTTATACTTGTTCGGGAAAGAAGCATCTGAATGGTTGCAGTTTATGGAAACGTTTAAAATGTGCAGTTTCGACCCGAAGGAGGACTGACCGATGGAAATAGAAAAGCTTTTAGAAAATATGCGCTATTGCTGCGGAGACATGGGATACGATGATGAATGCTCAGATCATTGTATTGACCCGAGAGATAATCGGGAAAATGAAGAGGAACCGAGATTCTGCCGCCAGTGGCTGATTCGTGATGCGGCGAACGTAATTGAAGAATTGCAAAATCAGTTTGCCGCCGTGACAGCGGAACGGGATGCAGCGGTGGATGCAGCGGTGGAGGATTTAAAACGAGCAATATTTGATGGTGATACAAACTCTTGCACATTTTGTAAGCACGAAAATTCAAAACCAGAAAGCCCGTACTGTCTGGCAAATTTTTGCGATAACGATGAGTGGGAGTGGCGTGGAAAGGAGCAGACGAAATGATCAGCAAAGTAGTTTTGGGCGACTGTATGAACGTACTTCCCAAATTTCCGGATAATTTTTTTGATCTTGCAGTAGTCGACCCGCCATACTTTAGTGGACCCGAAAAACGAAAATATTACGGAAGATCGGTTTCGCCTATCGGTGTTCAGCGGGTATATGAACAATGCGAAGAATGGGAAATCCCAACAAAAGAATATTTTGATGAATTGTTCCGGGTATCCAAAAACCAGATTATTTGGGGGATTAACTATTTCGAAGTTGGCAGGCATATTGGATCAGGCCGCATTGTTTGGGATAAATGCAATGGTGCATCATCATTTTCAGATTGTGAAATTGCATATTGCAGCATGATTAATTCGGTTAGACTATTTCCATTAATGTGGAACGGAATGTTTCAAGCCAAATCAATATCGGAAGGCCGAACGCAACAAGGAAATAAAAAACTAAACGAAAAGCGAATTCATCCAACTCAAAAGCCGGTAATGCTGTATGATTGGATTTTTCAGAAATTTGCACAACCGGGGCAAAAAATTATAGATACGCATCTAGGAAGCGGTAGCAGCCGAATTTCCGCATATAAATCCGGATTGGATTTTTACGGAATAGAAAAGGATAAATCTGTACTTGAAAAATCGAACAAACGATTTGCGGATTTTATGAAAGGGGTGGTTACAAATGATTGAAATATCCGGTGTCCTGTGGCTTAACCTTGGCTGCTTTATTGCTGGAGTGCTGATTGGGATGGTATCGGCGGCGGGGATTATCGGGCTGGTGGAAGTATTCAGTAAGGGGGATAAGTGATATGAAAATCAGAAGGATTGCAAATTTTATCACAGGAATGAGCGCAGGCGCAACAGTTATATCCGTATCAACGATGGCAACCCGAGAAAATTGGCAAGCATTTTTTGGATATTTAATTGCGCTTTCTTGGATATTGCTGTACTGGTACCGATATACATTGGAGGGGGATAAGCAGTGAGCAAACTTGATTACATAGATACACGCAAGGCGACTATTAATGCGCTGCGTGATTGGCATGATAAACATTTTCTGCTTGAAAATGCACCGGATCAAATCAAAGAGATTAATTCTCGCATTCATGCAGTGAAGACGGTATCCACAGATTCCACGCCTGTGCAGGGAGGGGCTAATAAAGCCGAGGATAATTTGTGTAAGGCAATTGATCGCAAAAATGCACTTACACAGGGATATCGCAAAGCAAAAGAGTATGATCGTGATATTTCTCCTGTGTGGGATAGACTTAGCGATACCGAACGTAGAATGCTTACACTTCGCTGGATTGATTACGAAGAAGGAAATGGGATTCAGAAAATTATGGATGAATTCCATATTGAAAAATCAGAAGCTTATGATCGCAGTGCTGATGCACTTACCAGATTGTCAAAGTTGCTGTTTTGGTAACTGCGGAAAATTTGCGGAAAATATCATGGACACATTATTGACAAAGTGGTAAAGTAGATTTAATGAGAATTGGGCATCGGGGAACCGGTGCCTTTTTTGCTGCAGCCCGCGAGGTTTTGTTCCCTCCTACTCGCAGTGCCTATTGCCCTGTGGCTGCAGCGATGGCAGCAGGGCTATATTTTGATTTTGAGAGGTGGTGACGTGGCACGTGAAGAAAATCTCGTTCCTTTTGACGAGCGAACAGAGAGCGAACAGAGAGAAATTGCGTCAAAAGGTGGTAGAGCTTCGGGCGTTGCTCGCCGCCGGAAACGTAGTTTAAAAGAGGCGGCAGATTTGTTTCTTTCGCTGCCGGTCAGCGATAAACGCCGATGGAACAAGCTTGCCCGAAAGGGCGTTGACCCGGAGGACGTGGACAACCAGATGGAAATGATAGTCGGGTTGCAGGAGGCTGCTGCACTGGGCGATTCCAGGGCGGCCAAGGTATTAATTGATCTGATCGGCGAGGATGCAAAGGACGATACGGACGGAGGCGTGACCATTGTCGATGATATCCCTTAAAGGCGTGATCGCGCCGTCGTTCTACGATACACATAAAGCAATTAAAGCGGGAGCCGTCAATGAGGTTGTTGAAAAAGGTGGGCGCGGTGGTGCAAAATCCTCGTATGTCTCCGTTGAACTGATTTTGCAACTTCTTCGGCACCCGAACTGTCATGCCGCTGTTTTTCGCAAGATCGGAAATACGCTGCGTACCAGCGTTTATGCACAGGTGCGTTGGGCGATCAACGCGCTGGGATTGACACATAAATTTCGATGCACTGCTAATCCAATGGAATGTACCTATCTGCCGACTGGGCAGAAAATTATGTTTTTCGGGCTTGATGACCCGGCAAAGGTCAAATCCATCAAAACGCCGTTTGGATATATCGGGATTGCGTGGTTCGAAGAGCTTGACCAGTATGCGGGACCAGAAGAAATCCGTAATGTGGAGCAGTCGCTATTTCGCGGCGGCTCCTTTTCTTTGCGATTCAAGAGCTTTAACCCGCCTGCCATGGCTCGTAACTGGGCGAATCAATACGCATTGGAAAGTAAATCCGGCAAACTTGTGCATCACAGTACCTATCTGGATGTGCCGGTTCAATGGCTCGGAGAGACCTTTCTATCCGATGCCGAGCACTTGAAAAGCACCAACGAAACCGCATATCGCCATGAATATCTGGGTGAGGTTGTCGGCAGCGGGACGCAGGTGTTTGAAAATCTACTGCTTGAGCCGCTTTCGGATGAGCAGATTGCGCAGTTTGATTACCGTTATTTCGGGCAGGACTGGGGGTGGTACCCAGACCCGAATGCGTTTGACGGATGCGCCTATGAATCAGCATCCAGGAAGTTGTATATCTACGAAGAATTTCGTGGTAATCGGTGCTCAAACTCTGCATGGGCAGAAAAAATCAAATATCACAAGAACGATCAGATTAATGCTGACCCCGGTTCCGGTGGTGATAGAAACATCGCCGACTTCCGGAGTTGGGGATTTCGGATGCGTGAAGCTATAAAAGGACCCGGGAGTGTGGAATACGGTGTCAAGTGGCTACAATCACTGTCGCAGATTATTATTGATCCCGTGCGCTGCCCATGGACCGCAAAAGAGTTTTCTGAATATGAGTATGAGCGTGACAAGCGTACCAATGAAGTGCTGGATGGTTATCCGGATGCGGCCAACCATCATATTGATGCGGTTCGGTATGCGGTGGAACCGGTCTGGAGGAGAAGAGGACGATGAAAAGAATAAAGCTGTGGCTGTTCCGGCGTTTCCTCCCGGAATGGTGCCGCGAAGAACTGATAAAAGATAACCGAAGATTAACACAGGAGCTTGAGGAAGCCAATGCGAAAAACGCACAGCTGCAGGCGTATATCAGCGGCATGCATGCGGTGCTGCGCGTCGGGCGCAAAATCGTGATTCAGAGTGGAGGTGCAGGGGATGAGCGTTTGGTCAGCAGTGAAAAACAGCAGTAAATTGCAAAGCCTGGAACAGGCGTTCGGCGCAAAGGACATCACCGGCACCGAAATGAAAAACGCTATTATCGAATGGTTCCGAGCATATTTCGACGATTCATTTTCAAAATACGAGGATCGTGGGCAGCGATTGCCGGCATTGATTGTAAATAAGTTATACAAGACAGTGTTTTCGGAGTATGCGGTGACCGTCTCAGGCGCGCAGGAGCAATTTCTAACGCCGGTGCTGAATCGCATTGCAAAGCTTCGAAAACGCGCAGTTCAATTAGCGTTAATCGGCGGTGAATGCTTTATTAAGCCGGTTATTTTTCATGATTCAATTGATTTTGTGCTGGTTCGACGGGATGCATTTATTCCGTTCGCTCGGGATTCCGCCGGGAAGATTACCGATATCGGTACAACGGAAACGACCGTTGTTTCCGGAAGGTACTACACGTTACTGGAACGCCGCATGGTGGACAGCTCCGGCACACTGACCGTTAAAAGTCAGTTATATCAATCTGATACACCTGATTTTATCGGTGTTCCGGTGCCTTTGGATACGCTGGAAAAATATGCGGGAATTGAGCCTGAAATTGCGCTACCCGGCATTTTTAATCTCGGCATGGTGCAACTTCATACACCGATGGAAAATACGGTGGACGGCAGCGACAGCGGTGTATCGGTATACGCTGCGGCTATGGGGCTGATTCGCAACATCAATCGCAACGAACGTCAATTGTGTGACGAATTCGAAAACGGTGTGTCGCGCATTATTGCCAGCAGCGATTTTTTATCTACGGACGATTTCGGGAACAAATCCATTTCGGACACATTGTTTACAGCAGTTGATGATAATCCGGAAAACGTCGGCGTAACAATTTTTAACCCTACACTGCGAGAGGCTTCCTATTTGGCGCGTAAACAGGAGTATCTGCGCAATTGTGAGAGCTTGATCGGACTTAAGCGTGGTATTTTATCCGAAGTGGAAGCAGCCGAGCGCACCGCAACGGAGATTACCAGCAGCGAAGGTGATTACAACCTGACAATTATTGATTTTCAGGAATGTTGGAGCGACGCTTTAAAGGAACTGCTTTCTACTTGTGTACGTCTTGGGCAGTTGTATCACCTGACGGGGAGTGGCGTGTTTGACCCGGAAAATGATATAGTCATCGATTGGGGCGACGGTGTGCTTTATAATCGCGATAAAACGTGGCAGGAGTATTCCGCTATGGTTGCATCGGGGCTGCTAAAGCCGGAATTGGCGCTTGCCTGGTATTTTGATCTTCCGCACGATACCCCGGCTGATATTCAGAAGATCAGGGACGAGTATATGCCGGAAATAGAGGCTTTGACGGGCGGTGAATAATCGTGCTTACTCCTAAACAGATTGACGCGTTGCGCGACCGTGCGGAAGAAGTGGCGCGACCGATAACAGAATACCTGCTGCAGGACATTGCACGGCGAGTATCAGAAGCCGGGCAGCTCACCAGCACCGCAGCGTATCAGGTGTGGCGCGCTCAAAATCTTGGGCTTTCGCAGAAAGAAATTAAGGCGAAGCTGAAAAAGCTGCTGAATGCATCGGAATCAGAAATAAACAGATTACTCACGCAATCTGCGGAGGTCGGATACAATTTTGATTTGTCTAATCTGCCGACTGAGGCAGCGATTCCGTTTTCAGAAAATGATATTATGCAGCAGCTTGTATCTGCTGCGGTCAAGCTTGCACAGGATGATTTCACCAACCTCACGCAGAGCATCGGCATGGTTGACCCGTTCGGCAACGCACTCCCGCTGCAAGACGCATACCGGAAATGCTGTGATTTTGCCTTTGAGCAGGTGTTTACGGGAGCTACCGATTACAACACAGCAATCCGGCGTGCAACAAAGAATCTTGCTGATATGGGCGTGCGTGTGATCGATTATGAATCCGGTGTACATACATCTATCGAAGCTGCTACGCGCCGAAATATCATGGGCGGACTTGGACTGCTGCAGGAGCAGATCAGCCAACAGAATCATGATAGCTTCGGCGCTGATGGCTGGGAAATATCCGCACATGCCGCCTGTGCGCCAGATCATGAACCAATCCAAGGCAAGCAGTACACAGACGCGGAGTACCAGGCTTTAAATAACAGCCTTGTGCGCCGCATCGGAACGCTTAACTGCGGGCATGCTGCGTTTCCCATTGTGCTGGGCATCAGCGAGCCACAATATACCGGTGCGCAACTGCAGAAGTTCCGCGATGCTAATGCGAGTGGCGTTGACTATCAGGGTCGACACTACTCCATGTATGAGGCCACGCAAAAACAGCGGCAGGTGGAACGTTGCATCCGCAAGCAGAAGAACCGTATTCTGGTGGATGATGCTGTGGGTGACACCGAAAAGCTTCAGATTGACCAGATTAGATTGCGTAGGTTAAATGAGGAATATAGTAGGTTTAGTAAGGCCTCCAGACTGCCAACGCAACGAGAACGCGCTCAGGTTGCTGGGGTGAAGCAGACCAAGACGGCGGATAAAACTATGCTTAGCCAAATAGTTGCAAATGAGCAATCGCCAAGACTAAGAAAAACCTCTTCTTATGCAGTTGATTGGGAAGCTGTTCAAAAGCCTGCATATGCTGCAAAATTCGATAAGCTATCTACGTCTTCTGAAGCAAACCGTGCGGTTCACACGAGAGCAAGGTGGGCGCTAAATAACAGAGATGGCAGTAAAACAGAAGAAATTTACGCTGTCGATATGCGAAATGGGTCAGAGATTGCAAGAATAACAGATCAGCATTACGCACAAGGTGTGCGCAGAACTTCTCAATTTGACATAAATTTAAGGACTGCTGCTGAATCTGGCGCCGACATTATGCTGATTCACAATCATCCGGCTGGTATGCCACCGAGTGTTTCAGATATCAACCTATTGCTCGGAACAAAATTGAGAGGCATCACAGTTGGACATAATGGGAGCGTATATTATTATACGGCTCCGAAAAAAATCATTCCACGAGAGGATTTTGAGGTTGCAATCCGAAAGCACAAAGAGTATACTGTGATTACAGGCTACGAGAAAGCGTTGCAGGATTTAGCCAAAATTTATGGTTTTACTTTTACCAAGTTGTGAGGTGACGAAAATGTTGGATTCTGAGTATATTGCTGATGATAGGCTGGCGACCCCGGAGTATCTGGAGCATATTCGTAATATGACGGATGAAGAATTCGCAGAGCATATCAAAAAATTAAAAGAGCAAGAACAATAAACCACCGATTAAGCTCGGTGGTTTTTTCATGCCAAAAGCAGAGGTGATTTACAATGATATGCCCTTACAACCGCAAAACAGAGGTGGAAAGTCTTCGCTGGGAGCAGCAGTATTCTGAGGACGATTCCAACAGGGTTACAGGCTTGACGCAGGTGTGCCAAACGGACTTTACCATGATGGAATGTCAGAAAGAAGAATGCGGTGCATGGCACAATGGTAGGTGCTGCTATGCATCGGTTAATCTGGATAACGAATAAACGCTTTGCTTCGGTGAGGCGATTTTTTATGCCCAAATTCACAAGCGTTTGCGAATTTGAAAAGATAGGAGGTAATCTGCGTGGGATGTAAGAAAAAGAAATCCGGCAAAATCAAGAAGTAGAGAAAGGCGGTGATCCTTTATCTCCCGGCGCGGGGTGAAGCGCAATAACACAATTGAATCAGCGTCATAGCTTTGTGCTGTGGCGCTTTTTTCATACCAATTTGGTCAACCTGCAGACCTAACAAAGCAGGGCGGTGGGAGACGGCGACCTCCTAAAACGCCTAACCGGGAAAGGAAAACAATGAAAACAGAATTTCTACAGAATCTCAAGATCGGCGATCAGGCACTTACAAAAGAGATCATCGACGCCATCTTGGCCGAGAACGGCCGTGACGTTGAGGCGGCAAAGAAGCCCTTTGCGGACTATGAAGCTATCAAGGAGCAACTTAAAACTGCAAAAGATGGTTTGAAAGCCTTTGAAGGTGTAGACGTCAACGACCTTCAAAGCAAAATCACTACGCTGCAGAACGATCTTTCCGCTAAGGACAAAGAATATCAACAGAAGCTTGCGGATATGCAGTTTGACGGCCTGATCACGGATACCGTGCGGGCAGCAAAAGGCAAAAATGCCAAGGCAATCCGAGCACTGTTGGATATCGATGTGCTGAAATCCAGCAAAAACCAGGCAGATGATGTGAAAAAGGCTCTGGAAGCACTGAAAAAGGACAATGGCTATCTGTTCGAAGATGAGCAAAAGCCTCCGTTTTTCGCCCCGGGACCTGGCTCACAGACCCCTCCGAACACAAACCAACCCACCGGGGATTCGCTTGTGGGCGCACTCCGGGAACGTTACAACACGAAAGGATGATTAATTTATGTCGATTACACTGGCAGAAGCAAAAGTAGGTATGGCTGATCGCGTTGATCAGCAGGTTGTGGATATGTTCCGTCGCAGCTCGTTGCTGCTCGACCGTCTGACATTTGACAACTGTATTTCCCCTGGCACCGGCGGGTCCACGCTGGCATATGGATATGTGCAGCTGAAAACGCCCTCCACCGCTGCGGTTCGTACCCTAAACAGCGAGTACACCGCCGGCGAAGCAAAACGAGAGAAAAAGACCACAAACGCCATTATCATGGGCGGCAGTTTTGAGGTTGACCGTGTGTTGCAGAATACCTCCGGCGCGGTGGATGAGCTGGCGTTTCAGGCGGAGCAGAAGATTAAAGCCACCAGCAACTATTTCCATAATCTTGTCATCAATGGCACCTCCGCGAGCTCCGGCGCGGGATATGTGGTGAACACGTTCGACGGATTGAAAAAACTGCTTTCCGGCACATCGAACGAGATTACCAGCTCTGTGCAGCTGACCACTTCCGCCGAGCTGACTAGCAACTACAACGCATTTCTTGATGAACTGGATGCGTTTATTTCTTCGCTGGACGGTACTCCGGATATGCTGCTGATGAACGGGAAAATGCTCACCAAACTGCGCGGCATGGCTCGCCGGGCGGGGTATTACACACAGTCCAAGGATGATTTCGGACGTACAGTTGAAAAATACGGCGATACCATTCTGATGGACGCCGGCAAGTACTACAACGGTACCTCGACCGTCGATGTTGTGGATACCAGTGCAGCAAGCACCACAGCGTTCGGAAACACCAGTATTTATGCGGTGTGTTTCGGTCTGGACGGTTTCCATGGCATCAGCCCCACTGGCAATGGCGTAATTAACAGCTATATGCCTGATCTTTCCGCGCCCGGCGCAGTCAAAAAGGGCGAGGTTGAACTTGTGGCAGGTGTCGCGCTGAAAAATACTCTCAAAGCAGCCGTGCTCAAGGGCATTGCAATTGAGCCGAAAACCACCTAATGGAAGGATGTGTGCCGCTCATGCCGGACTATGAATTTTATCTGACCGTCTATCTGGGCGGCTCCATTTCAGAAGAAGAGTTCCCCCGCTTTGCCAAAAGAGCCGGGGAACAGCTTTCTCGGTATAAAAGGATTTACACCGTCACCGCACCGGATGAGGACAGCGAAAGCATGGCAATCTGTGCAATGGCAGACGCAATGTTTTATTTTGAGCAGGCGCAAAACGGCGGCATCATTACAAGTTCCAGCGTGGGCAGCGTGTCGAGCAGCTCCTCTGCTTCTGCGGTGGATATCAGCCCTAAAGCGCAGGCAGGGGAGTTTTACCGCTGTGCGAAGCAGTATCTGGATATTTACAGGGGGTGTCGGTGATGCTTTCCATGCGTAGACAATCCGGCTGCCCGCTGGATTATTCCAAATGCAATCAGACGGTAACGGTATACCATCGTAATGAGGATACCTTCACCGCAATCGTGTACACGAATGCATTTCTGGACTTTAAAAAGACGCAGAATGTGGATAAGACCGGCAGCCGGGAATCTAATTCCTTCCTGCTGGTGATTCCCTGTGCCGTTCAGACAGTTTTTGTCGGTGACAAGGTAGTTTTGGGAACAGGTCAGAAAGTTACCTCCCGCGAAGAATGGGCAGGTTTAATTCCTGCAAAGGTCCCCGGGCTGTGCGTGGTCAGTTACGCCGACCCGAAGTATTGGAACGGCGTAATGTGCCATGTGGAAGCAGGTGGTTAAATGCCAAAGGCGCAGGATGCTGCAATCGACCGGGCGGGTGTAACGCTTTCAGATGGCACAAAAGCGTACCTGAAAATGAACAGCATCAGTCAGATTCTACAGGACAAGGGTATTGATGCAGACGGCAGCGCACAGGCGTTTCACACCAACAACGTGATGCGCCGGATCATCAAATACATGCCATACCGCACAGGTGCAACTATCAAGCTGATGATAGCGCAGACGAATATCCGTAAGCCATTTCTGGTGCTGCAGGAGCCGCAAGCGAAATACCTCTATTACGGGAAGGTAATGGAGGGGAAAGCACCAAAACGCGTCACTGAGCGTGATTTGAACTACACAAAAACAAAAAATGCGCAGGCAGGACCATTCTGGGATCGCCGTCTTTCGGCGTCAGAGGGCAGCGTTCTTGCGCGAGAGCTGCAAAACTTTTTGAGGAGGGGCGGTTGATTTGACTGATCTTGAACGCATCAGGGACTGGATACGTACATTCCCGGATTTCGACATTCTTTCGGTTTTCCAGGTTGATTATACCGACCAGGTTCCGGCGAACGGCGGGATTTATCCCTCCGGATTGATGGAAATATCCAGGCAGGAATTTATTTATGGCGATGTTCTGGTCACAAATCAGCTGAACTTCGGATTGTATTACGTGTTTGAAAAATCGCCTGGCGACGATGTTGGGGCACAAATAAATGCGGATTGGGTAATGTCTTTCCAAGCGTGGGTGCAGGATCAGAGTATCAGGCGCATTGCACCAGTGTTTGGAAATTATGACACTACTCATGAACGCATCAAAGCAGAAAACGGTGTACTGTATTCCGCCGATGAAGAAGGAACGGCAACATATATGGTACAGCTATCGATTCAATTCAAAAAACTATACGAGGTGAATTAAATGGCAGATATGACTTTTAACACAACCGCGGGTGCAACTATTGCCCGCAAACTCTTGATTCTGTATCTCAATACTGGAACCGGCGAATCGGCAACGTGGAGCCCGGTAGGTAAGCGTGTGGAAGACAGCTCCGCCGAATATGACTGGGGCGAAGAATCAAAGCAGGATATCTTTGGGGAAACATATACCACGATGAAACCGCCGGTAATCAAACAAACCTTTGACCCGTGCGAGCTGGATGCCGGTGACACCGCACAGCTAAAAATCTGGAATGCAGCTATTAAGGATCAGGATGTGTCTGCGCTGGAAAGCATGGATATGCTGGTTGTACACGCTTATGCTGGTACAACTTCCGCAATGTTCGCCGAACGATATTCGGCATGTGCCGTCAAGCCATCCAGTCTGGGTGGTAGCGCAAATATTGCGATGCCGATTGATGTAACTTACGGCGGCACTCGTACTGTTGGCACGTTTGCTCCCAGTACAAGGACCTTCACGCCGAATAATGCGGAATAATTACACATTGAACAGAGGAAGAAAGGTTCTTCCTCTGTTTTTTTAACTTAGAAAGGAACGCTTTACATGGAAAAGCTTAATTTTGATACAGGCATCAAGGAATATCAGATCAATGACGGAGGCGTGCTTCGCTTCAATCCAGCGGATACAAACGTCTACAATCGCTTCTTTGAAGCAAAAAACAATATTGAAAAGCTCGGAGAGGAATATGCCGAAAAAGAAAAGGCTGCCGGTGCAGAGGTACAAACAGATGAAAAAGGTTTTGGGATGAGCGCGGAAAAGGATATGTCCTTTAGGCGTGAGATTGACCGCAAGGCAAAGGAGCAGCTTGCTTATGTGTTCGGCACGCAAAACGATTTTGACGCACTATTCGATGGCGTAAATCTGATGGCCCCCGGCTCAAACGGAGAGGCAGCTATCACCAATTTTTTTGCGGCAATGCAGCCGATTATTGAGGACGGGCTGCGCCGCTACACAAAGCTGCGCGCCAAAGAAGCAAAGCACATTGCGCAGCTGAACCGCGAACAGCGGCGCGCAATGGAGAAAAAAGCATGACCGGCTGGGATTTACCTGAATCGGTGACGATTGGCGGCGTAGATTATCCGGTAAATGCAGACTACCGTGATATTCTGCAGATCATTTCCGTGCTTGGTGACCCCGAAATGCCAGAGCCTACGCGCCTTTATGTGGCGCTTGATTTGTTTCTTGCAGATATGGACGCCCTACCCGATTCTGACTATGACGCGGCATTGCGGCAGATGATGGTGTTCATTAATTGTGGAGAGGAAGAGGTTGACCAATCCCCGCGCCCGAAAACCATTGACTGGGAGCAAGACCGGCAGATGATTATAGCAGATGTGAATAAAACGGCGGGCACAGAGATTCGTGCGCTGCCGTTTTTGCATTGGTGGACGTTTATTGCGTTCTTTTCTGCAATCGGAGAAGGACGGCTTTCGGCGGTGGTGGGGATTCGCGAAAAGTTGCGCAAGGGCAAAAAACTGGATGACTGGGAGAGGGATTTTTACCGTCAGAACCGAAAAACCGTTGATTTTCGGATAAAGTATACCGATTCGGAAAACGAAATGCTTCGTGAACTGCTCGGAGGATGAGGTGATACACATTGAATTATGATGGCAAGGTTGTAATTTGCACAGCGCTGGACAACAAAGGGTTCAAACAGGGAATTTCGGGGCTTGGTGGTCAGCTCGGTGGGCTAAAATCTGTTCTTGGCAAGCTTGGCGGTGCGATTTCGGCGGCGTTTGTTGCAACAAAGATTGTCCAATTTGGCAAGCAGGCAATTGAGCTTGGCAGCAATATTGCGGAAGTTCAGAACGTCGTGGATACTGCATTTGGCGATATGGCTTATAAGATTGAGCAATTTGCAAACACCAGCATTGAAAGCTTCGGCATGAGCAAGCTTTCTGCCAAAAAGACCGCGAGCAACTACATGGCAATGGCAAAAAGTATGGGAATCGCGGAAAACGCCGCCAGCGATATGGCAATCAGCCTTACCGGGCTGACCGGAGACGTTGCATCCTTCTACAATATTACGCAGGAGGAAGCTGATACCAAACTCAAAAGTGTCTTTACAGGCGAAACTGAAACGCTTAAAGGGTTAGGCATTGTCATGACACAAACAAACCTGGATGCCTACGCCATGGCTAACGGTATCGGGAAAACCACCAGTGAAATGACACAGGCAGAGCTTGTGGCGCTACGATATCAGTATGTGACTGATCAGCTGGGGATTGCACAGGGCGATTTCGCAAAAACCTCCGGCAGCTGGGCAAACCAGACCAGGATCCTTTCGGAACAGTGGAATGAATTCATGTCTAATATCGGGCAAGCCTTAATCAAGGTTTTGGAACCTGCTCTCCAGTTGCTAAATTTGGTTGTTGGTGCGTTAGTAAGGATGTCCGCTGAAATTAATAATGCACTTGGTATAGACGCGAATACTTCTCAACGACAATCATCCGCGCTAAATAACGTTGCGAATTCAGCAAGTGCAGCGGCAAACGCTCAATCAAGTCTTGCAGCGGCAACACAAAAGGCTACAAATGCTGCAAAGCGCCAGGCTGCAGGCTTCGATGAAATGAACATTCTGTCCGAGCAGTCTGGAGGACAATATAGCCTTGGAATCACTCCAGACACAACGAATACAGTAAAACAACTTAATAAAGCGTTAGACGAAAGTGCGGAAAAAGCTGATACTGCATCCAACAAAATAGGAGAAGCCTTAGGCGAGACGCTTAATAAAGTTTTCGACGGTAAAATTGAAGCGGTTGATCTTTCCGCTTATATGGATGGTCTTTCTGGTAGTGCGCTTAAATATGTCGATCCGTTGGCAAATACTTTTGCTGACAATATGTTTAAAGGCATTTTTGATAATTTTGATACGGTAATTAGCAAGGAATCCCAAGAAAAAATGCGTCCACTTATTGATTCTTTTTACGATTTAGATAGAGCAATTAAAACGGTCAACTATAAAGGTCTTGTTATCGACCAGTCCATTGTTAACGAGTTATCTGAAAAAGTCAATACCATGTCTACCATTATAAAGAATGGACTTGATAGCAACCAAAATGACGCATTGTCGACCCTCAATCAAATCAAATCTGCTCTCGGAGAAAATTACAGCGATATATTATCATCCGTTAACACATATTACAATTCACAGAAATTGAGTGTAACGGATGCTGAAAACGAAATTAATACGATTCTTTCAACATCCAGCAAAGAGAAACGTGCGCTTAAAGACGATGAAGTATCAAGAATCGAAGAACTGCAGAATCAGATGTGCGACACGGGTGTAAAAACCATGAGCGAAACAGAAATAGAATATCGCACAATCATGCGTCGTATTGCAGATAACACAGAAGCGGTATCGGCTGAACAAGCAAGCGCAATAATCCAAGACAGCATGAAAACTCGGGACGAAACTATCGCAAACGCTGAGGAACAGTATACCCGGCAGGTATTAGAAGCCGAAAAGCTGAAAGATGCCGGAGCGATCAATCAAGAGCAGTATGACAATATGATACAAGCCGCAAAGGAAACAAAAGACAGTACGGTTTCTGACGCAAACCAGCAATATAACGATATCTATAACACAGTTACTAAAAAACTGGGAGATACTGCAAAGTATATCGACAAGGACACTGGAAAAATAAAATCCAACTGGAAGGTTTGGTGTGATGACTTAGGAAATAAGTTCTCACAATTATGGGATGGCGTAAAAAATAAATGGAGTAATTTCAAAAATGATTTTGGCTCCAAATGGAACAACTTCTGGGCGGCAACCGGAAATAATTTCATCGATATATGGAATGGGATTGTCGGCGGACTGGAAGCTGCCTTAAACGCTGTAATTGGCTTGCTGAACAAATTCAAAATCGATGTCCCTAAAGGTGTGGCTGACGCATTAGGCGCAATGGGAATTCACATTGGAAATTCTATTGGATTCAACATCAATAAAGTTTCTTTTTCTAGGGTTCCAAGACTACAGGTTCCGGCTCTTGCCCAGGGTGCTGTTATTCCGGCAAATAAGGAATTTCTTGCGGTGCTCGGCGATCAGAACAACGGACGCAATCTGGAAGCTCCGGAGAGCTTAATCCGGCAGATCGTGCGTGAGGAATCAGGTGCAGGACAATCCAATCCGGTTACGATAGTGCTTAAGATCGGAAACCGCAAGCTTGGGCAAATCTGCTTGGATTCGCTTAATGATCTCGCAAAACAGAATGGCAGTATTGAAATGGCGCTTGTGTAGGGGGTGTGTAAAATCATGGTGCTGCTAAAAATCGGTGATTTGGATGTCAGCAGCTGGCTGCAGGATCAGGGACTTGATGTGGAATACAATGTGCTGCTTTCGGATAAAAGCGGGCGCAATGCCAGGGGGAATAACGTGATTGACATCGTAAACCGGAAAGATAAATTGATTTGTAAATTCATGCCGCTGACCTCTGCGCAGCAAAAGCAGTTTTTGAATGCAATTGAGCCATATGTTGTTTCGATTACCTACCGAAACCCGAAAACAGAAGCCCTGAAAACGATATCCGTTTATACGGGAACTCCGACCCTTGGGTATCTCTATGTGGCGGGGTCACAGGTCATGATGAAAGAGTTCTCAATTAGTTTCATCGAAATGTGAGGTAAAAAATGTATAACGCCACAAGTAAGTATAATGAATCAATTAAAGCAGCTGCACGGTTGGTTCGCGCCAAACTTTCGGTAGGTGTGGAAGCGTATGCCGATAATGGGGAGCTGAAATCCATATCTATTGATCGTGGTTCAAGCAATGAAAAGGTGATAGGAAACGCAATCAGTGCAAAAATCACCGCCGAAATTGTTAATCCGGGTTTAGTTCCCGAAACCGGCGTAACGATGCAGGCGAAATTTTGGACGGAAACAATGCTGGAATCGGCAGCAGTCCCAACACCACCATTTATTCTGGAAAGCGTCGACGCAGATGAAGATCAGGTGTGCTACACACTCACCGGGCATGATGCCATGATTTTGCTGGACGGGCACACAGCTTCTGAAATCAGCATCACCTATCCCTCTACAATCGGCGCATATGCCTCACAAGCAGCTGTTTGCGCAGGGCTCGAGCTTTCCGATACAAATTGGCTTAACGCTTCAGTGCAGCTGAACAGCCCGCCCAATCTGGATGGCTCAGAGAGCTGCCGTGCAGTAATAGCGTGGGCAGCTGAATGTGCATTCGGAAACGCTTATATAGACCGTAGTGGAAAAATCTCCATCCGATCCATTATCCCGGATGCAACTGCTTACGATATCAACCCAGATCAGTATTTTGAATGTAATCTAAAAAGCGCATACGGTCCGATTAATACGCTGACACTCGCCCGGCTGCCGCAAAACGATAATGTATACAGGGAGGATGCATCTGCCGTTGCCGCAAACGGTAGGATTGATTTGCAGATTTCAGATAATCCATTTTTGGATGAAATCCGGGATTCAGTCATTGATACGATGTTCGCGCAAATCAGTGGTACGATTGTGCAACCGTATGCGCTGGATTGGCGCGGAAATCCAGCCTTTGACCCCGGTGACACCATTACGATTACTGATACTAACAATGCGGTGCGTACAGCAATCTACGGAGCAGAAACATTGGATTTTGATGGCGGCATGAGATCATCCGTTGAATTTAATGCCCCATCCAACACAACGATTAATTACAGCAAGGCAGCCAGCACAAGGGAAACGCTACGACGCACCATATTGCAGGTGGATAAAGCAAATCAGCGCATTGACTTTGAAGCCTCCCGTACCGACGGGATTGAAAGCAATGTTGCAGCAATCAGCATGACAACGGATCAGATTAGCCAATCTGTACAGAGTGTGCAAGAAGATAACGGTGCGCTGAAAACGCGCGTTGGGGCACTCGAAACAACAGCGGAGGGCGTTAGCGTCAAAGTGCAGGATATCATCGACAACGGCGTTAGCAAAGTAGTTACGGAAACCGGCTACGAGTTCGGCGCAGACGGCCTTCACATCAGCAAATCTGGCGAAGAAATGGAAAACCAGATAGACCATACAGGCGTCTATGTCAAACGAAATAACGAAGTTGTTCTGCAGGCAAACAATAACGGCGTAGAAGCCGAAAACGTCACGGTACGGACGTATCTGACTGTGGGACTGAACAGTAGATTCGAAGATTACGGCTCAGATCGCACGGGCTGCTTCTACGTAGGAGGTGGTAGCTGATGGCAACCAGCGGCACAATTAGCAAAAAGATCGGCACAAATAGTGTGTACACATTTTGGATTGACTGGGTGAGAAATAGTCAAAATGTTGCTGCAAACACAAGTAATGTTACTGTGACTTTGGAAGCAAAGCGTAATGATGGATATCCATCTTACGGCGCATACAACCTAAATGCCAACAACACAATCCAATTGGCTGTTGGCGGCTCTGTAAAAGTGAATAATACCGCAGCAAAGATTGATTTGCGCACCAGCACTGGTACAACTCTTGCCACGTGGACAGGGGATATTGGCCATAATGCAGATGGTACTCTGAATCTCGCATTAGAGGGGTATTTCTATTTCAACAGTTCTGCCGCGTCATCACTTCCAAAGGACGGGTACACAGTAAGCGGTATAGCGTCAATTGACACGATCCCGCGAAAATCATCTATAGCTTGTACAGATGCAAATGTAGGCAGTGCTGCAATTATCGCAATCAACCGCGCCAGCTCTACATTTACGCATACCCTGACCTATGCCTTCGGGAATCTATCAGGCACAATTGCAACAAAAACCAGTAGCACGAGCATTGGGTGGACATTGCCAACCTCGTTCTATGCACAGATGCCAAAGCGCACTTTAAAAGGTACAATCACCTGCGAAACATTCAATGGCAGTACATCACTGGGAACCACTACATGCACATTTACAGCCACTGCGATTGATACGGTTACAGTCACTGGTACGGTTGTAGACACAAATTCAGTGACAGTTGCACTGACCGGAGATGCGTCAAAGCTGATAAGGTACTTTTCTACAGCAAAAGCAACAATCGCGGCAAGCACAAATAATAGCGCCACAATTACCAGCAAGACGATTAACGGCGTGGCGGTATCAGCGGATCGTACATTTATCAATTGTGAAATCAACAAATTTACCTTTTACGCTAAAGATAGTCGTGATTATTCTGATAGTGATACGGTTGAGCTAACCATGATCCCTTATGTGAAACTGACTGTAAATGCAGCAGTTAAACGTGACACGCCTACAGGAAACGCGATAACGCTAACCGTGAAAGGAAATTACTATAACGGAAGTTTTGGCGCTACCGCAAACACCCTTGGAATCAACTACCGATTCCGTGAAGCTGGGACAACATCATGGACCGAAGAAGGACTCACACCTACTATAAGCGGGAATACATACACGGCATCTGTGAATTTAACAGGATTCGATTATCGCACAGAGTACGAATTCGAGATTTCCGTTGCTGACCGGCTTTCCGGAGATGTAGCAGTTGTTGATGTTGTGCGTGGACAGCCTGTTTTTGATTGGGGCAAGAATGATTTTAATTTCAATGTTCCGGTTTCCGCTCCATCTGTTGAAATTGCAGGCAAGGCAACATCAAAATCGGTTCAAGTCAAGGGTGATTCTACAGGTGGTGTACTCTTTCCGTCACCGCTTGATGCTAATAGGTATTGGTGGTTCTTTAACTATATTATCAATGACATTGACTACAGCAAAATGGCATTCCGTACTGTAAACAAAATAGGAGACACCAGTCACTATTGTGACTACACTTTAAAAGGTCTTGAACCAGATGAAACAGGGTATCATGCTTATGCAATTTTAACAGAAAAAAACACTGCTGATTACATTGTTGATGAGGGTTCAAGTGGTATTTGGACATATGAAAAATACAACTCCGGGCTTGTGTACTTACACGGCAAATTAACCAAAACAGTCAATATCAATACCGCTTGGGGCAATATGTTCCTTGCTTCAGGACAATACTTTGATGCAACATTTCCGTTTACGCTTACACAAGCTATTTCTGAATCTATATCCTGTGAAGCTGTTGGCTGGTCTGCCGGACTTATTAACAACGGTATTAAGCAATTATCAACGACAACAGCAACTTCGGTTCAATGCTGGAGAGGTACTGCTGGGACAAACGTTCCGGTTACTGTGTATTGGGAGGTAGTTGGAAAATGGAAATAAGTAAAAAGTTGTTTGATAAATACCACATTGCTGACTTGCAAACCTATATTAATTTGAGCGGTGGAAATGAATCAGAAGGATTGAAAACTTTATACCAGACCTTCTTAATTCAGACAGATTATATTCCCAACAAAATTATTGAAGCTCAAACGCTCGGAGAAACGCTTGATGAGGATTACACAGAGGTGTTGCAGGCAAGAAAATTCGCAAGAATGCAGATTTCAAATCTGAATCTTGCGCAATTATAAATTTTATATTGGAGGTAGAAACAATGTCAATTATCAAAAGAATTCCAAACTTTGCTCCGATCATGTGTAATGATCAGAAACTGGGCTTGATTACACAGCTTTACGGTTCAAGCCATAGCGGTGTGGACAGCTGCGTAATTGCCGGACTTGATGTCTGCGCGATCTGCGACAGCACCGTGCAGCGCGTGTACTGGTCCGACACGCACGGCAACTGCCTGGAATATGGCTACGGTGATTTTACTGTGCGCTATTGCCACATGGCAAAGATCATCGTGTGTGAGGGACAGGCTATCCAAAAGAATCAGGTAGTCGGCCAGATGGGCAGCACAGGAAGCCTTACCAATCAGCTGCACCTTCACACTTCTATCCTGATCGGAGGCAAACTGATCAATCCTCTGCCATATTTGGATGGAAGCAAGGCACTGCCGAATGCACCTGTACAGGTCCCGGCAAAATCTGTTGAGGTTATTGCGAAGGAAGTCCTTGCTGGCAAATGGGGCAACGGCGCAGATCGCAAATCAAAGCTGGCTGCTTCCGGATATGATTACACTGCTGTACAGCAGGCCGTTAACGCTCTTCTTCGCGGTGTACAGCCCGCAAAGCCTGTACCTAAGAAAAGTGTTGAAGAGATCGCAAAAGAAGTTCTGCGGGGCGCCTGGGGCAACGGAGCAACGCGCAGAAAGAAGCTTGAAGCAGCAGGCTACAACTATAAAGAAGTGCAGGCAGCTGTAAATAAGCTGCTGAAATGAAGGTGAGGAAAAGATTATGAAAGCAATGTTGTCTCAGCCAATGGGCGGAAAGTCCGACGAAGAAATCAAAGCAACCAGAGAAAGAGCTATTGCAGTACTGCAAAGCAAAGGCTACGAAATCGTAAACACTTTATTCACCGATGAATGGTACAGCCACGAAAACATGAACGCACGCGGAGTGGTACAGATTCCACTATGCTTTCTTGCAAAATCACTGGAAAATATGTCGCTCTGCCATGCAGCCTATTTCTGCAAGGGATGGGAGCAGGCCCGGGGCTGCCGTATTGAACATGATGCAGCTGTTGCCTATGGTCTGGAAGTTATCTACGAAGAATAATCCATAATCGCAAACGCTTGCGAATTTGAAAGGAAGAAAATAATGTTGAATTTTTTCAAAAGCCTAACCGTAAATAAACTTGATGGAACTGCCATCGGCGTGACTACCGGAATCGCGGCGCTGGGCGCGTGGGTGATCGCACAAGCCGGTGCAATCCTCCCGGTGCTAATCGTTTTGATTGTGGCAATGATCCTTGATTACGCCACTGGCATGGTAAAAGCAGGAATCGCGGGGACGATCAACAGCACCAGAGGCTGGACAGGATTACTTAAAAAATTGATGTATGCTGTGACAGTTGCGGTCGCCTTTGTTGCGGATTATGTGGTATACTTCGCGGCAAATCAGTTCGGCCTTGAGTTCACAGCCGCAGCCTATTTTGCAATGCTGGTTTCTGTTTGGTTGATTATTAATGAAGCAATTTCTATTTTGGAAAACCTTTCGGAGATCGGTGTTCCCATGCCAGGGTTCCTTGTTAAAATTTTTCAGCGGGTCAAGAGTAAGATTGAAGAAAAAGGCGATACCGAAGCAGAACAGAAAAGCGAAAACTAAATATTACTTATAGGTAATAAAGCGGGGACGTTCCGGTGTGGAGCGTCCCCGCTTTATTCTATGTTCGATTAATAATATCTTGGATTGCCATAATGTCTACAGGATGTAAACGTCCGATTTTGAATTCTAATAAATACTTTAAAATCAAAACCGAATAAGGTACAGCAAGTTGCGCCCAGCAAAGCCGAATCCAAATAAATTTGTTTATATTTTGTGTACGGCAGATCGCAGGAATATTATCTCTAAAATGATAGATACTATTCAAAGAAAGGATGTGTCAAACTATGTTCAAACACGAAAAGCAACTATTTCACCCGGTAGGCATAGATAAACCCAATCCGCAGTACGCAGTTCTCTTGCAGGAGCAGCTTGGCGGAGGAAACGGCGAATTGAAGGCTGCGATGCAGTATATGTCCCAAAGCTTTCGAATCAAAGATCAGCAGATCAAGGATCTGTTTTTGGACATTGCAGCCGAAGAGCTTGGGCACATGGAGATGGTAGCACAGACCATTAACCTGCTCAACGGACATGATGTGGATGCCGAGGCAGTAGGGGGCGGAGAAATACAGAGCCATGTGATTTTGGGGCTAAATCCGGGGCTGATTAACGCTTCTGGCTATTCATGGACCGGCGACTATGTGACTGTAACCGGTGACCTATGCGCCGACCTGTTATCCAACATTGCTTCCGAACAAAGGGCAAAAGTGGTATATGAGTATCTGTACCGGCAGATAAACGATCAGAAGGTCAAGGAGACAATAGACTTTCTCTTAAATCGAGAGGAAGCACACAATGCGCTGTTCCGTGAAGCTTTTAACAAAGTTCAGGACACCGGATCTAATAAAGACTTTGGCGTTACAAAAGATTCGAGGATTTATTTTGATTTGTCTGGTCCGTCACCTGCCAACAGTTTCGGAGACACTAAAGCCACGGCTCCAAGTTTCAATAATCCCAATGGATAAGCAATAATCGTATCTCCTTTGGATGGTATTCCACATATGATTTTTTGGAATAAAACCTTTTCCAGAAGATACGCAATGTTTGGGATTTGAACTTAAAAAGCGGGGCACCTTGAATCGGGTGTCCCATTTTTTAATATAATAACTTACATGGTTAACGTACAGATTCTTCCGTCCCAATGTCCGTCAATGTTGCCTTCAGTTCAGAATATGGCATTGAGAAGCGCTGGCTCAGATAACGCAGCGAGGCACCCAGTTCCCCATCGGGGCCGCCATACTCCAAAAGTAGATACTTAGTCATAGTAAAAAACTTGAATTGAAGAATCTCTCCCTATTCGCTCAAAAACAACACGGTCGATAAATGTTCTGAGAATATTATTCCGTTCTTCATCTGAAAGTTCGGGCTGGGCGATTTCTTTCATAGCAGAAGATACGCGATCAGCAAAAGCGTTTACATCAAATACAACTTTTGTTTCCTGATGCATTTTCTTTTCAATCTCCGCTATACTGGCGGAGATTTTTTCTTTATTTACCTTGTATTCCTCAATGCTATCAATTCCGGCAGCGTAGGCTTCCTTAATTCGTGCGAGTTTACGTTTTTCTTTATCCAACTGTGCCTGGTAAACTTTCAAGTCTCCGCCAGACTTGTTGGTCTTGTGAATGATATTAAAAGATTTTGTAGCAGCATCAAAATTCACCGAATCAACAAACAAACGTGTGATATCTTCTATCGAGACGAAATGAGATACCAGACAAGTTCCTTTGGCATACTTAGCACATTGAAGGCTTTCTTCCCGACTGCGACTTAATGTTGATCCGCAAGAGGAACATTTAACGAGTCCCTGTAGCATGAAATTTATCCCATGCTTTCTTGTATATGGCGCATACTTGCTTTTCACTTCTGCAATTCGTCCTTGGGCTTCTTCAAATGTTTCTTCAGAAATTAATGGTTCGTGATTTCCTTGGACGATTACAATGCTTTCATCCTTGTAATTCCGTCTTGTTTTTCCTGACGGATTCCATCGAATCTTACCGGTATACACCGGATTGTGCAAGATATATTCGATAGTTCGATTTTCAAACAGATTACCTCGTTTAGTTCGGTAACCTAAACTGTTGAGCTTCACGGCAATTTCTCGTTGGCCTACGCCGGAAAGGTAATCAGAAAAGATTTGCCTTACCATCGGAGCTTCATCCGGATCAGGAACATACTGCTTATTTATAATCTGGTATCCGAATGCCGGGATAGAAACAGCTTCTCCACGGGCAACTTTTTCTTTCATTCCTCGTTTTACTTCACCGGCCAAGCGTACAGAATAGAAAGCGTCCATCCATTCGATGATTCTTTCAATTAAGCTTCCGAACGGACCGTCCATAATTGGCTCGGAAATCGAAACAACATCCACCTTACATTCTTTTCTCAAAAGAGATTTATATACAATGGATTCTTCTTCGTTTCGTGCAAAGCGAGAGAATTTCCAAACAAGGATGACATCAAACGGAGCAGGCTTTTGTTTCGCGGCCGAAACCATCCGCATAAACTCAGGGCGTTTATCTGCTTTTCTTCCAGAAATGCCGTCATCACGAAAAACATATTCGTCTGGGACAACGATATCATTCTTTGAAGCATATTCCCTAATTAATTTAATCTGGCTTTCAGGGCTGTATTCTTCCTGATCATGCGTGGAAACACGAATATAAGCGGCGCCAATTTTTAAGTTACTCATAAATGTTTTCTCCTAAAAAATCTCCCCGCCAATAAGGGCGGGGAGAAGTCATTCATCCCAATTATCAGAAGAGTTACTCTCCTTCGGCATCATCGAGTAATTTAAAAAGATTGGAGGAATTCCAGAACAAGTCATAATTGACGCCAAAGTAGTGCGTATTTGCGGAAATGCTGCCGCGGAAGTTGCGTCGTACAAACTGGTCACGGTGGAATCGCATACTTCATACGAAAACGTGCTAACAAATTCTAACTGTATATTTAACAGATCTGCACCTTCATCGGATTGAACTTCAGGATATAGCTTTAACACATCCAAACTATTGCATTCCTTTTTATCGGGGTTATCATTTATTGAATGTTGGATCTCAATTTTTATACTCAAATCCGGCATATCGTCAAGAGTGAGGCGATTTGTTAATTGAATATTAGATACCCTGAAGGAAGTGATAACCAAAGAACACATCACATGCGCTTCCTTTCTTCATTATAGGAACTATTTGGATATGGAAAGAATACAAGTTTTCCAGAAGAAACTTTTTTATTTGTTTTCTGCTCTGACGGTTTTTGAGTAATGGAAATATCGACCTTATAATTCAATTTGTTAAATACATCGATTAGTGTACAAAGAGAAAAGTTGTAATCCCCATTTTCCCATTTTGATACCATGCTTTGAGAAACGCCCATAAAATCCGCAAATTGTTTTTGACTCATTCCCTTTTCAATTCGGATAAAACTAATTTGAGAGGATATTTTACTAAGCGTAAGCGCCTTGTAAAGAATATCAGCAGGAATTCTTTCAGTCAGAAGCTTTGCAAATTCTTCTCCTGATATAGCGTTTTTCATGTTATTCACCTTCCATTTCTGATATAATCTCTTCACGGCGAGATTTTGCTATTTTAATGGCGGAAGTGTAATCAGTTTTGGATTTACCTTCGCGCTCATAAAAACTATGTAAAAAAACTTCTCCATTAATATATGAATAAAGAATACGAATATTGCACTCTTTACCTTTTATAATCATAGAATATAGGTTCTTCTCATGCAAGACGCTTTCAAACTGTTTTCTATAGAGAAGGATAACATTATTTTGATCATGTCTTAATTTGATGGTCCTATCAAACAGTAAACTAACTATTTTTAGTACATCTTTTCCATCTAAAAGCTTCATAAGCTCAGGAATCAAACTATGATGAAATCTAAATCCTGAAAATACCTCTAAGAGTAATTCCTGCAACTCTATGTTATCCATCCTGCACCGTCCTATACATATAATATTACTTATAGGTAATATTTTTGCAAGTTGTTCGAAAAAAATTTTCTGAACAAAATTTCAAAAATTGTGTTGACAAATCAATCAAAACAATGGGTTGTGGTTTTAACGCTAACCTTACCCTGATTAGTAGAAATATAGTGGTGATTTAAACACACATCAAGGAACAACTTAAGAAAAATTTTTGTTTCCTCTTCGTCAAGTTCATCGATCATACGGTCACGTTTCGAAGGGTCCTTTTGAGATAGAATAGCTGCAGCTAAGTTTGAATCAAGATAATGCTGTTGATGAATATATTCCATGATAATATCCTCCATTGTTACTATAATATTTTAGTGATGAATAATGACATATTAAAATAACTATGGGGATGGCTTATGAGAAAGATAAAAATCTATAAGACACAGAATCAAACCGATAAGTAACAAGCTGCCACAGGGGACAGACAAACCAAATGCTTGCTTTGAGTCCATAAAGAAATATACGCCTGTAATACAAGCGGAGATCCCTTTTCCTACGAATTCGATGGCAGCTACAACCAAGGCCGAAACAACAAACATTATCCCTGCTATTTTTATTTGAGACCTATTGCAACTGGCTTTTGTAGAGTTTTCGGTCTGATTGTGGCTACCCTTAGAATGAACATGGGTACCATC
>CAKXIK010000016.1:0-16350 GCA_934875675.1 uncultured bacterium | reverse complement strand
CATCTGTAATTCTGGAATGATGGCGAAAGAACTTCATCCAATCATCTTCTTTCAGTAACTCAATTCTCACATGATATAGAGATTTTAAATCCCCAGGTTTTATGATATAACCATAAAATAAAAATGGGGAATATAATTGCAGATCAATACGTGGGAAGCCAGATCCGGAGCGGGACTTACCCTGAAACAGCTCGCCGAGCTAACCGGAATCAGTAAAACTACATTAGATAACATTGAGAACAGGAAAACCATTCCGAGAATTGACCAATTAGAAGCGATTGCCGCAGCAACCGGAACCAAAATCACAGATTTGTTTGAATCCGCATACAAATAAGAATAACATAATTGGAATAGGTTTTCAATAGAAATCGGAATATTTCCGTTTTTACGGAATTATATCGCAAAATGTGGAAATCAAGCTTCGTACATTGTACAATATATGTAAATCACGTGAAAGGACTGGAAGAAGTGGAAAATCAAAACAGGGAATGCTACATAAAAAGAATAATTAACATCATTCAAAAATAGAATGAACGACAATTATCTCGTGCGTATGACTTAGTATACTATCTTCTTCTTCGCTAAAAAGAATAGTTCAATAAAAACAGGGTGCATAGGTTCCGATCTGGAACTATGCACCCTGTTTTTATTGATTTCCGCCAAGTTCATTGATTAGCCGCTCAATAACCAACCAGTCCTCTTCGGGAAGTTCTGCCATAGCCTTAACAAAACGTTTTGCAAATTCATTTTGCCCTTCCATGATATCGCCAAGTTTTCCAACGATATCACCGTTAGTAAGAGAATGAAACATTTCACCCTCGCCTTCTGTCAACCATTCGTACTCAACATTAAACTCTCTGCATAAGTCACGAATAACTCTTTCAGTTAGCACACGTTTTCCGGATTCATAATTGCTAATCGAAAAACGGCTGATTCCAATTGCTTTCCCCATTTCATCCTGGCTTATTCCAAGCGACTCACGAATTTTGATTAGTCGATCGTTAATGGATTCCGTAAACTCACCCCCTTGTAAAGTATTATATGAAAATCTGTTTTATTTGTCAACAAAATATTGTAAAACAGTATTGACAATGTTTTATAAATCACTTATAATGTAGACAAATAAAACATAAGAGGTGAAAAACACACATGAATAATTCAAAAGAAACCAGACTTATTGAAGCGATGAATGGTTTCAATAAAGTTAGTGAAGAAAACCAATTTTTCATCCTTGGTGTAATCAGAGGAATGGAAATTGCGAGGGCTCAGCAGCAGAAGAAAGGAGCGTGAAGGGGATGTACGATAATCACGAAAGAATTGACGGTGTAGCGCTGGCACTTAGCTTAATAGCGTTCGCTATATCATTGCTACTGATCGTCTACAAATTCAATGTTCCGCGTTAGCCGAACAGCGAGGAAATCCATTGCTGAACCCACTCTGGGAACGGAGTGAATGCGCAGGCGAAGGACATCATAATTGCCACGCACGAAAGGACGAGCGCAAGATTAGATTTCCAATTCGGATGCTTATGCTCAAGGAATGTATATCCGTCCAATGTGACATAAGCAAAATTGGTTCGGATTTCCCGGGGATTAAAATTATCCTTCCAGGTGATTCCACCAACAAAACCACGGTTGATGATTTCCCTTACAGCAATCATTTTTATAACATCGAATTTCTCCCATTTTGAAAAATCACAATTACTGATTTCTGTAAGCAATTCCCGCATCGAGCGCGCTACTAACTTTTGACGTTTTCTTTGAAAACGAGACATGTAAAACACTTCCTTTCACCTAAATTTTACCACGCAAAAGGCGAAAGGGCAATAAAGACTCAAAAAATATAACAGATAAGTGCAAGTGACAAGCTTCGACCGAATAAGATAATCCAAGGAGGCGGTAACGATGAAAAAGCCAAGGTATGCATATTCAACTTCATATTGCCAGCACCCGGACGGTTCAGTCACGAAATGGTCGGAGCTGAAGTTCCTCAAAGAAGAAGACGGGAGCCTAACGCTGATTGAAGCTAAAACCTTTGTCAGTGAAGAAGAAAAAAACGCGAGCCTTGACCGAATGATGGCCAGATGCGCAAAACATATAGCTGAAATGGAGTGCCTACATGGGAAATAATGCACCGTGCTATAAATGCCAAAGACGTACTCCCGGCTGCCATGGAGGTTGCCGGGAGTACATAGAGTTCAAAGAATCCGTAGAGAAAATTAATCAGGCAATTCAAGAAAGAAATTCTCATGTGGAATATCAGATCTCAGTGAATCATCGATTAAAGCGAATGAGAGGCGAAAAGGTATGATATTCGCAATTATTGCAGCAGGGATCATTCTTGTAATTGCAACTGCCGAAATTGAAAGGATTGAAACAAAATGAATATGACCAACAAAGCCTTGGCTGCAGAGATCGGGAAAATCAAAAAGTATTTCTTTACATCTAATAATAATCCGGATTCTCTGTATGATCCTTATGAAATCCTTTCGTAAAAGGAACAAACAAAAAAGTCCAAAGGGAAGCTAATGAACCAATAATCTTACATAAGACAAAATATCAGCTGAAAGTATATATCTTTCGGCTGGTATTTATATATCCTTATGTGATCGTCGCTAATTTGGTGTCCGCTTTTTTATTTTCCCTTATTTTTTCTATGCATATCTTGTATTTATCATTTCTCCAAGTTCATACCGCGCAAATCCTCAATTCCGAGCGCATCGGCAATCTTGGTCACCATGGAGAATGTACTATTCTCAATTTTTTAATTCCAAATAAATAAAAGATATTGCACAACAGACTTCATAAATCAAGAAATACTATGTATCTACTTTTGGAATATAGACCGCCATATTGTGTTAGAATTAATTTAGCAAGCGCAGGGTTGGGGGTGGCGATTTTAACCGGATATTGCAGTTTTTTTTCATAGGAAAACATAATTTATTTCATCCCCTTCTCAAAATCGGTTTCCCATGGCCATGGTGAATCTACCCAGGTCCAGCGCTTGGTGTTTTCATCCATGGTGAGCGGGCCGTATTGTTCCTCATATTGCTCTGCAAGAACCATTCTCTTTTGAGAAAGATCATCGTGTTTTGCCAGCGCTTCCTGATTGCACGGGTGAGTGTCCAGAAAAATGTGCAGTTCCCAAAGGGCAAAGTCCAATGCATTAATTCTGCGCAGCAGCATTTCCTGATTGTTCACCGTGGCTCACCCCACCTTCCGAGAAAAGGCTTGTTCAGCGCAGGGAAGAGTGTTCCGTTGTCCAGAGCTTGTTCCGGGTCATACGTTTCTTCAAATTGTTGCATGGGAACATAAGCCATTGCAAGTGCTGGCGAAGCGGGCATATAACTAATCTCGCAGCCGTTGTTTTCAGCATCGGCTGCAATTTCCGTATATTTCACAGAATCCGTCTCCTTTCTGCGGCAACCGTTCCAAACTATCAGTTACCCGTTATCACAATATGTGGAGTGCTGGCAAATGACACAGAAGCTTGACCGAATTCAAGAATTCTGATGGCCGCAAAGGCTTAAAAACATCTTTTTTTACAGATAAAATTTCCGTTTTATCTTCTATCAAAGTTTCCGCAATATTTTGAGGAATACCGCCATATATATAACAGACGATGGAATGGAACGAAGGGAGCGGTAGGTTTGAAAAGGCGATGGAAAAGGGTAGGATGCATGATACTTGCGACGATGCTGTTGGTTGGCTTTTTACCGGTACCAAAGGCCGCGGCGGATATTGACGGAGTGGAAGCGAAAGCAGCCATTTTAATGTCTGCCGATACCGGTGCAGTGTTGTACGATAAAAATTCACATGAAAAGCGTCCTTGCGGTTCGGTGACAAAAATCATGTCATTGCTGCTGTTTATGGAGGCACTTGATTCCGGTCAGGTATCCTTGGAGGATGAAGTTACCGTAAGCCAGTTTGCAAATTCGATGGGTGGTTCAGAAATCTGGCTGGAAGTGGGCGAAGTAATGTCCTTCGAAGATCTGCTGCGCTCTGTTGTAATTCAGTCCGCCAATGATTCAACGGTTGCTCTGGCAGAATATGTTGCAGGATCGGAGGAAGCGTTTCTCAATCAAATGAACGAGCGGGCGGCACAGCTTGGCATGAATGACACCCATTATCTCAATACGACGGGATTTGATGAAGACGGGCAGTATACCTCGGCTTACGATATTGCATTGGCAGCGCGTGAGCTCACAAAACATGAAAAAATATTTGATTATACCACAATCTGGATGTACGACCTGCGCGGGGGAAAAACGCAATTAACCAATACGAACAAACTTATCAAAACATATTCAGGAATTACAGGGTTGAAAACGGGAACAACAGACAAAGCGGGCAATTGTTTTTGCGGTACCGCTGAGCGGGATGGGCTGAAGTTAATCTCCGTTGTGCTTGGATGCGAAACCTCTGTGCTGCGGTTTTCTTCTACAACAAAGCTGCTTGATTACGGATTTGCAAACTGGTCGGTTGCAAATCCCACACTGCCGGAGGATTTGTTGTCACAGGTTCCGGTTTTGGGCGGGATGCAGCGACAAGTGGATGCAATTGCTCAAATTGACCGTTCGGCCGTACTCGTGCCAAAAGGAGCTGCAGACCAAGTGACTTACACTGCCGAACTGCAGAATGATGTTGAAGCCCCGGTTGAAGAAGGGCAATTGTTGGGTACCGTGCGTATGATGCTGGGAGAAGAAGAGCTCTGCAGTTTTCCGGTAGTTGCTGCAAATGCAGTGGAACCCGTCACGTTCTCATCGCTGTTTTCTATATTTTGTAAGGCTCTGATTACATCGGGATGATGGAAAATCGCACAATTCTATTCACCAGCGTGACCGTAACACAATAAAAACAGCGAAAATGAAAACATTTGCTGAATTCCTTGCACATTGCTTGAAATATGCAGCATTTTATTGTATGATATAGCTACAGAGAATTTAGGAGGAAGTAAAATGGCCACTACACTGAATGATGGTTATTTGTCCGGTTTTATTGCTGAAGACGAGTTTGCCGGGATTGCGCCGCAAATTAAACTTGCGCATGAACAGCTTCACAATGGCACCGGATTGGGAAATGATTATATCGGATGGGTTGATCTTCCCTCTGCCTATGACAGAGAAGAGTTCGCACGCATCAAAGCCGCTGCGCAGAAAATTATTTCCGACACGGATGTTTTTATTGTAATCGGCATTGGAGGTTCTTATCTTGGCGCACGTGCGGCGATTGAATTTTTGAAATCTCCGTTGTATAACTCAATGAATAAGAATACGCCGGACATCTATTTTACCGGTAACAGCATCAGTTCAACGGCGCTGAGCCAATTGCTCGATATCTGTGATGGCAAGGATGTTTCCATCAATATGATTTCTAAGTCTGGTACCACCACGGAGCCTGCAATCGCTTTCCGTGTGCTGCGCGATTATCTGGAAAAGAAATATGGTAAGGAAGAAGCTTGCCGCCGGATTTATTGCACTACCGACCGCGCTAAAGGTACACTCAAAGAGCTTGCTGACCGCGAAGGTTATGAAACCTTTGTTGTTCCGGACGATGTCGGCGGACGCTATTCGGTTCTTACCGCCGTTGGTCTGCTTCCGATCGCAGTTTCGGGAGCAAACATTGATGAACTGATGCAGGGCGCTGCACAGGCTCAGTATGAACTCAATGATACTGATCTTGCAAAGAATCCTTGCTATCGTTATGCCGCCATTCGTAATATTCTTTACCGTAAGGGCAAAGCGGTGGAAATGCTCGTCAGCTATGAGCCGTCCTTTGCGATGATGAATGAATGGTGGAAGCAGCTCTTCGGTGAAAGTGAAGGCAAAGACCAAAAGGGAATTTTCCCTGCGTCTGTAATTTTTTCCACCGACCTGCACTCCATGGGCCAATACATTCAGGATGGCCGACGCATTATGTTTGAAACAGTTGTGCTGATTAATAAAGCACAGCAGGAACTGTATATCAACGATGATCCGGAAAATGTGGATGGACTCAATTTCCTTAAGGATCGTTCCATGTCCTATATCAATCAAAAGGCGTTTGAAGGCACTGTTTTGGCACACACAGACGGTAATGTACCAAACGTTGTGCTGCAGATCGCAGAAGCAAATGAAAAGGAACTGGGATACCTGATCTATTTCTTTGAAAAAGCCTGTGCCATTTCGGGTTATGTGATGGGTGTCAACCCGTTTAATCAACCGGGTGTGGAAAGCTATAAAAAGAACATGTTCGCTCTGCTTGGCAAGCCGGGTTATGAAGAGGCCAAAGCAGCTTTGGAAGAACGGCTGAAGAAACAATAAAAGGATTTCCACCGCTTAGGCGGAAAAATAGAAACTTAGGAGGACTTACGATGATAACATTGATTGTAGGCAAAAAGGGCTCCGGAAAAACCAAAAAACTGATCCAGTTGGCAAATGACGCGGTAAAAGCGTCCAGCGGCAACGTCGTCTGCATTGAAAAAGGCGCCAAATTGACCTATGACATTGATCACAAAGCCCGTTTGGTCGATATCGAGCAGTACGCTATCAGCGGTTATGATGCACTGTTTGGTTTTCTTTCCGGCATCTGTGCAGGAAACTATGATGTGACCGATATTTTTGTTGATTCTACCCTCAAAATTGCCGGTGATGACATGAATCAGTTGGCTGATTTTGCACAGAAGCTCAACACATTGGCACAGCTTTCTGAAACCAAGATTACGCTTTCCGTTTCTGCCGATGTGCAGGATATTCCGGAAAGCATCAATGACATTGCCCAGGAAATCTGATTTAAGGCAGAATTTCTGTTATGAGAGGCAGTCCGACACCTCCAAAAAGGTGGCGGACTGCTCTTTTGAGAAGAAAATGTGGGAATTGTCTTGACAAAATCGCATTCTTTCCTTATAATATTTTGAGTAGTGCAGAGGTGCAGTTATGTTTTTGGAACTGAAAAAGCTGTTTTTCGATGAATCCGGGCACAAGGAATTTTCCGATACACTGGATTGGTCAAAGGTGACTTATGGCGGATGTTGTCCGTTTTCAGCTCCTATCCGGATTTCCGGTACTGTATCGAACACCTCCGGAATTGTTCGCCTGTCTTATCAAGCAAGCACACAGCTGAAAATGCCGTGTGATCGCTGTGCGGCAGAAACGGAACAGGAATTTTCCAGAGCATTTGAACACGTTTTGGTCACCTCACTGAATGGTGAGGATACAGGCGAGTTTTTGGTTGTGGAAGCAGGGTATCGTCTGAATATGGACGAGCTTGCGATCACGGACATGCTTTTGGAGTTTCCGAGCAAATTTCTTTGTAAAGAAGATTGCAAAGGAATCTGTCCCGGTTGTGGTGCAAATCTGAATACAGAAGAGTGCCGTTGCGGAACAAAACCGGTGGATCCCCGTCTGGAGATTTTGAAAAATCTGATCAGCTAATGTTCTGAATTATTGCAAGGAGGTGCTGACGATGGCGGTACCGAAGAGAAAAGTATCCAAGGCCAGAAGAGATAAAAGACGTTCAAACGTTTGGAAGCTCGACGCCCCGGCTCTGATGAAGTGCCCGCAGTGCGGCGAATACAAACGCCCGCATAGAGTGTGTGCAAATTGCGGATACTACAACGGTAAGGAAGTTGTGAAGAAGGAAGCGTAAGCTTGACGCTCTTTTTTCCGGAAAAGTAGAGGAGGAGAAATCCTTCTCTATTTTTTTTGAATTTCTGGTTGACCCATAGAATTTTGATATAATGGGGAAATGATAGAAACAGACCCGTGGATTTGGAATTATTGGAGTGCGGACAGTATCCCGTATTCTGAAAAAAGGAGTTGTAGTGCGATGGCAGAACAAACCCGGAATATTATGGATTCCGGGTGGAAGGTCTTTTTTTCCGGAAGATTCGGTGAAAATAGCGGGAGGGAAAGACCTGGTACCGAGTATTCCATTCAAAAAGAATTCAAATGGAACGGAAGCAACTGGAGAATCTTGTCCGCCTATTGCTGCGGCAAAGGTTTGGTTCTCGACCTTTGCGAGGAAATTCCTCTGGAATCGGTATCGACTGATTCTAAACCGCATCACGATCAATCCAATGGCCAACAACTCTTTTTTCAGTCGGAAGATCTGCGGATTGAATCGATTCACCCACAAGTGAATTTAAACGGTCGTGAGTTAGATTGGAATCAATCATGCACAATCACATGGAATCCTCACGATCCTCAAGAAGCTGATTGCGGAGGAGAAAAGGCGATCAAACATTATCAGCTAAATCCGCAGTTGAAGTGGCGATTGGAACGGATGACTTTTTTATGGGCGACCAAGCGAACACCGATTATGCGGAGTGTAGAGCTTCAGCTTGCAGCAGAACGAATCCCGGTTTTCGGTGCATCCTTCCCTGATTTGTGGGAAGGACAACTGTTAGAACTGGAAAACCCTGTTACCGGCGAGCAGTACAGACTTTCGGTGAGAGAGATCTCGCAGGAAACATTACCTCCGCATTTTTTTGCGGATGGGCAGTGGACGTTTCCACGGTGTATGACGCAGTTGTCCTACACGGTAACACCGGAACTTTCTGACGGAAATTTTTGTCTGGTGGATACTGAACCCGGGGATAATCCGGTTCCTAAAGATGGTCAGAAAATGGCGGATGGCGGAGATGCTGCTGCATTTGGAATCATTGGCAGTGCGGATGGTCCGGTGGCAGTAGCCGTTTCGTGTGTGGCAGGCTCGCGGGAAACGATTCATCATGCCTGTTCCGCACTTCGTTTTCAGCATGCGGAACAGGTAAAATGGAGAGCAATGTTCTGGCATAAAATATGCGAGGATGTTACCGTCTCAATCAATCTATGTGAAGAACGCTTTTGAAATTTTGGCTCGGATGCAAAAGAATAATCCAAGCGAAAAGGAGAATGAAAATGGCCGTTAAAATCTGCGGTGTAGGAGACAAAAGTATTGCAAAAAAACATGGTATCTGTGCCGGAGAAACATTAGTTGCCATCAACGGACACGAAATCAACGATGTTCTTGATTTTCGCTTTTATGAAACAAATACGAATTTGACAGTTTTGCTCAACGGAACAAACGGTCAGCCGCGGCAGATAGAATTGCGCAAGTCGCAGTATGCAAGTCTTGGACTGGAGTTTGAAACGTATCTGATGGATCAGCAGCGACGCTGCAGAAATAATTGTATTTTTTGTTTTATAGATCAACTTCCGCCCGGTATGCGGGAAAGCCTTTATTTTAAGGATGACGATGATCGGCTGTCATTTTTGTTCGGCAACTATATTACGTTGACCAATATTTCACAGCAGGAGGTTGACCGGATTCTTGCCATGCACATTAGTCCAATCAATATTTCCGTTCACACCACCAATCCCCAGCTGCGCGAAAAGATGATGCATAACCGTTTTGCCGGCGAATCTCTCAAATATTTGGAGCAGCTCGCACAAGGCGGTGCCCGGATTAACTGTCAGCTGGTTCTCTGTCCAGGGATTAATGATGGTGCAGAACTGGAACGTTCCATGCGTGATCTGGAAAAGCTTTACCCGGCAGTGGAAAGTGTTGCGACGGTGCCGGTAGGGCTAACAAAATATCGTCAGGGTCTCACTGAACTGCAGCCTTATACCGCTCAAACTGCAGCGGAGGTGATCGATGCCATCGAAGCGGTTGGCAAACACTGCAAAGAGAAATACGGCACAAGGATTTTTTACGCCGCCGATGAATTCTATCTCAAAGCGAATCGTCCGCTGCCAACAGAGGAAGAATATGACGGATATCCTCAGCTGGAAAATGGTGTCGGTGCAATTACTTTGCTGCGTGAGCAGTTTGCAGATGCGTTAACCGATATTACAGCAGCCGATTGCCCCACAAAACGAGAAATTTCTCTGGCAACCGGTGTTTCTGCAGCGCCGATTCTTGCAAAACTGCTTGACGCGCTGAAAGAAAAATGCGATAATTTTGAATATCACCTGTATGCAATCGAGAATAACTTTTTTGGTACGCAGATTAATGTAGCAGGTCTGGTGACCGGAGGCGATATCCTCGCACAGATTTCCGGTCGTCCGCTTGGCAGTGAGTTCCTGATTCCGGCGGTGATGCTGCGGCATGAACAGGATAGATTCCTTGACGATGTTACGGTGGAGGAGCTTTCCAAAAAGCTTGGTGTGCCGGTTGTTATTGTCGGGGAGGACGGTGCCGATTTGTTGGAGTGTGCGTTGGGTATCTGACAGATTTCCCGATACAACCGTCGGTACAATATGAAAATTGATTTTTAGCCGAAACTGCCGGATGCTTGGGTAAGCCCCAATCCGGATTTCGTGAAAGGACGGATTAGAAACCATGGCAAAACCGGTAGTAGCCATTGTCGGACGACCTAATGTGGGAAAATCCACATTGTTTAACAAGTTGGTCGGTCAAAGGCTTTCCATTGTAGACGATTCCCCGGGTGTGACGCGTGACCGGATTTATGGCGAGTGTGAATGGTGTACCAGAAAATTCATGTTGGTGGATACCGGCGGTATCGAGCCGTATTCCGATGATATTATTTTGTCACAGATGCGCCGTCAGGCTCAGCTTGCAATCGATGCGGCAGATGTGATTATTTTTGTGACAGATCTGCGCTCCGGTGTGGTTGCAACCGATGCCGAGATTGCATCCATGCTTCAAAAGAGCGGACGCCCCGTGATCCTTTGTGTCAACAAATGTGATTCTCCCGGTGGGATTCCGGCGGAATTTTATGAATTTTACAACCTTGGCCTTGGCGATCCGATTCCGGTTTCCTCCGTTCACGGTCATGGTACCGGCGATCTTTTGGACGAGGTGCTGCGTCACTTCCCGGACGAAGCGGAAAATGAGGATGACGGCGAAATCATTCATGTTGCATTGATCGGCAAGCCGAATGTGGGAAAATCCTCTTTGGTAAACCGCGTTTCGGGAGAGGAACGCTCCATCGTGTCCGATATAGCCGGAACAACACGCGACGCAATTGATACCACCGTAGAAAATAAATTTGGTAAATTTGTGTTTATCGATACCGCAGGTCTTCGTCGCCAGAAAAAGGTCGAGGATGCCATCGAACGATATAGTGTGCTGCGTGCCCAGATGGCGGTGGAACGTGCCGATGTTTGCGTCATCATGATCGATGCACAGGAGGGCTTTACAGAGCAGGATTCCAAGGTGGCAGGGCTTGCGCACGAGCAGGGCAAGGGCTGCATCATTGCGGTGAACAAGTGGGATGCAGTTGAAAAAGACGGCAATACAATGGCACAATTCCGCAAGCAGTTGGAAAATGATTTTTCGTTTATGTCCTATGCACCGTTTATCTTTATTTCAGCAAAAACGGGTCAGCGGGTGGATAATCTGTTTGAAATGATCTGCCAGGTTGCGTCACACAACGCCATGCGCATCCCAACCGGGCGCTTGAACGATATTCTGGCGGATGCAACTGCGCGTGTACAGCCCCCGTCCGATAAAGGCAGACGTCTGAAAATTTATTATATGACACAGGCTTCCACCAAGCCGCCCACATTTGTGTGCTTTGTGAACTCGGCTGAATTGTTCCATTTTTCTTACCAGCGTTATCTGGAAAATCAGATCAGAGAAACCTTTGGATTACTTGGAACGCCGATCCGAATTATCGTTCGCGAACGCGGGGATCAGCAAAAATAAAGGAGCATGCATCATGGGTGAAACATTGAACCTCTTCTTTCAATATTTTAGTCTGCCAACGCTGGCCGTAGTGGTGGTCGGTTATCTATTGGGAAGTATCAATTTTTCGATTATTGTAACGAATATTTATATCAGGAAAGACATCCGAAATTTTGGCAGCGGCAATGCAGGGGCAACGAATGTGCTCCGTTCTGTGGGAAAGGTGCCTGCATTGCTCACTTTTGCAGGTGATTTTGCCAAGCAGGTTGCTGCAATTCTGATTGGACGGTTGATTTTTACCGGTATGCTGCCACAGGCGATCGATAATTTGGATATTCTTCTCCGTTATGCGTCATATCTGGCGGGGATCAGCTGTTTTCTGGGACATATTTTTCCATTGTTCTTCCGTTTTCGCGGCGGAAAAGGCGTTACGACCGCTGCAGCAATGATGTTATTAATCGACTGGCGTGTTTTCTTAATTGAATTTGCTGTTTTTGTGATTGTAATGCTTTGTACACGCATCGTATCACTGGGCTCGGTGATTTGCGGGATTCTGTATCCGGTGACCACATTTTTAGTTGCTTATTTTGTGGATTACCGAAAGGTGATTCATACCTCTGATGCGCCATATACGCTGACGTATGTAATCATTGCAACGGTGTTTGCGGCGCTGGTGGGGATTATTATGGTGGTCAAGCATCGTGCCAATATTGTTCGGATTTTGCAGGGAACAGAGCAACCGATTCGTTCCAAAGACTGATGACAGGCGGTCCGGAAAAACCGGGCCGCCTGTTTGCATATCGAAAGGACTTGTGTGTGGATGAAATGGATGAAACAAGCGGCGATTATTCTGGCAGTCTCCTTTTTGGGCGAAGCACTGCGCTTCGTAATTCCGCTTCCGGTTCCGGCGAGTATATATGGATTGGTGCTAATGCTGCTTGCGTTGAAACTAAACGTAGTTAAGCTGGAACAGGTGAAAGATGCCGGTGTATTTCTGATTGAGATCATGCCGATGATGTTTATTCCTGCGGCAGTGGGCTTGCTGGAATCATGGGAGGTGCTCAGTCCAATCTGTGTGCAGGTGCTTGCCATCACCCTCGTTTCCACGGTTCTGGTAATGGTGGTTTCCGGAAGAGTCACGCAGGCGGTCATTCGTCTTCAGGAAAAAAGAAAAAATAAACGTGAGCAGGAATCCGTAAAGCTTTGAATATTTTTTAAGAAAAGACCGCGGTTTCTTGAGAAAATGAAACAATGCAATTGGTGACGGTTCGGCGGAAAGGCATGGTCATAGAAATGAAAGATTTTTTTGGAACTTCGGTTTTCTTTGGTGTGGTGGTCAGCCTGCTTTCCTATCAACTTGGCTTGTGGATTAAAAAGAAGTGGAAGCTTGCGGTATTTAACCCGCTGCTGATTTCAGTGATTGTTGTGATGGTACTATTGCTGGTGTTTCGGGTGGATTACGCGAGCTATAATGAGGGCGCAAAGTACCTCAGTTATCTCTTAACTCCGGCAACGGTTTGCCTCGCAATTCCGCTGTATGAGCAACTGGAGCTTTTAAAGAAAAATGTGATTGCCATTACAGCCGGAATTGTTTCCGGTGTGATAACAAGCTTATTGAGCGTGTTGGGAATGTCCGCACTTTTCGGTTTCACTCACGAGCAGTATGTAACGCTGCTCCCCAAGTCAATTACAACTGCGATTGGTATGGCGGTTTCGCAGGAGCAAGGGGGGATCACAACCATTACCGTCGCAGTGATCATCATTACAGGGGTTTTTGGCAATATGATTGCCGAGCTTGTGTGCAAATTGTTCCGCATTCATGAACCAATTGCCAAGGGGGTTGGAATTGGCTCTTCAGCGCATGCCATCGGTACGGTAAAGGCAATGGAAATGGGAGAGGTAGAAGGTGCCATCAGCAGTCTTTCCATTGCGGTTGCTGGCTTGCTGACGGTCATCGGAGCAAGCATTTTTGCAAATTTGATGTAATTTCAGAAATTTGTATTCTGCAAAAACGGAGGATAAAATGAGCCAAAAATATGTTTTTTTAGATGTAGACGGAACCTTGGTCGATTTTGAAGGTCGATTACCACATTCCGCAGAATCTGCTTTGCGGCAGGCTCAGCAAAACGGGCATCGGTTAATTTTGTGTACGGGAAGACAAAAGTCGCAAATTTATCCTTGGTTGCTTAAAAAGATTCTGTTTGACGGCATTATATCTTCTTCCGGTGCAAATGTGGAATATAAAGGGAAAAATATTGCGCGTCATTTTTTTTCATCAGGCAAGCTGCAGGCGTTGTTAAATCTTTTTTATCAAAAAAAGATTCCATTTTGTTTGCAGACGGAGCAGCGGCTTTATGCTGAACCGTGGTGCACAAAAGGAATCTTTGACTATTTTATGCAAAATGGAATTGACCCGGACAAAATGGTAAATTTGTTTGGAGATCTTACGCCGGTGCAATCTGCAGGTGAATTGACGAATGTGGAAAAGGTAGTTTATTACAACGCCGATGCAGAAGTATCAGCAATGAGGAAAGCGGTTGGTGCGGATTATCAGATTGCAGGCTATAGCTTTGGTGACCTTTGTGCAGTGAATGGAGAGGTTTCCCTTAGCTCGGTCAATAAGGCAACCGGCATCCGCGACTGCCTGCAACACTGCGGTGCTTCGGTTCAGGATTCCGTTGCAGTCGGCGACGGAGACAATGATATGGATATGATTCATTTTGCCAACATTGGCATTGCCATGGGAAACGCTACGCAAGAATTAAAACAAATTGCGGATTTTATTACAGATTCCATTGATTGCGACGGACTGAAAAAAGCGTTTGAAATGATTCACCTGATTTAATAAGAAGACAAAGCGGAGTCAACGTTGCCCCTTGCCGCCTCCAAACCCGCCACCCATTTGGCCCATTCCGCCGCTAACCGCACCACTTTCGGAATAAGAAGTGGTAACACTGGAAAGCGAGAAAGTTTGCAGGATAGTTGCGCCGGAAACCGTGCCGCCGGTTGTAAGCCCGTTTGCTCCGGTTCCGCCGCTCAGGGTTCCGCCCGTTGCAACCGAAACGGTCATACCGTCCGCTAAAGCACTGCAGCTGAAAATGACGTAATTATATTGTTTTTGCGGTGTCAGGCTTAAAAGCACGGTGCCGTCTTCTGCCAGAAGATGAACCGGGGTATTGGCTTGCTGCGATTGTGAGAAGTAAAAAGCGGCGCAGGATTGTGTGCCGGCAGATGGATTTTCTGCCATTCCGCTGCTTCCTGCGGCAACCAGGGTGCCACCGTTGACGGTCATGGTGCCATTGCTGTCCAAAGCGGCATTGCCGTTGTCGGTGGGCCCGCTGACCAGAACGGTTCCGCCGGAAAATGTGAGATCACCGTTGGAATCAACACCATCCCCTCCGGCATTCACGAGGACGGTTCCTCCGCTGATTTCAATCGATACGCCTTCTTCAGAGGCAAACATGTTTTGTCCAGGTCTTCCATTGGTGGAAGAGGAATCGCTGCCCCCGGCCGCATTGAGCCCGTCGTCGGAGGACGTTACGTCCATTGTACCGCCAGAGATCACGATTGCTTGGCCTTCCAAGCCCTCATAGCTTTTTGTTATGGTAAGGTTTCCGTCAGAGATGGTCAGGGTACTGTCGGCATGAACCCCGTCATCCCCGCTGGTTAAGGAAAGAGAACCGGCACTGATGGTGACATCACCATTGCAGTGCACGGAGTCATCGGCAGAATCAATTGTTGCCGTTCCACCCGTCATAGTGAGGCTGCTTCCTGCTTTGAGTGCCTTGGCACTGACAGAATCAGAAGCAGATGTATTGCCATTGCTCCAACCGGGAAAACCGCCCTGCTGTGTACGCTGAGAGGTTCCGTTTTCACTTCCGCCGCCACTTGTAATATTGAGTGTACCACCTTCCAGTAAAAGTGCAGTCTCAGCCTGAATCCCATCCTCTCCGCTGGTCACGTTGATCGTTCCGCCGGCGATATGAACCCAACCCTTGGAGACATCTGTATCATTTGCGGATTTGATTCCGTCTTCCTGCGCATCAACCGTAAGATCGCCGTCTGTGATTGTGAGAGAATCCTTGCCGCGGATGCCGTTACCCACTGCCGTAACTTGAATTGTACCGCCGGTGATGACAAGATTGTCTTTCGCGGCGATACCGTTGTTGCAGTTTCCGGTCACAGTCAGGCTTCCGGTTCCGTTGATGGTCAAATCGTTCTTGGCATAAAGTGTGCCGCTGGGCGCGTCTTCGCCGCTGTCGTATCCGGTTCCGTCACAGAGCGCGTTTTCGGTTCCGTCTGCCAAGGTGACAATAATTTTGCCGGCCTGCTGTCCGTTAATCGCTGCGCTGTTTGTGCTGGTGATGGAAGTTCCGTTTAAAATTAATCGCACGGTAGCGGTTTTATCCGTTAAAATCAAAATTTGTCCATTTGTCAGCGTTCCTTCCAACAGATAAGTTCCCGCCGAAGCGATGACCACAGAACCTGCGGAAACAGATGCACCATTGCCGGAGATGGCTGCGTTTGTGCCATTGAGTGTGATTTTTGTCACTTTGTCAGTATCATAAGAGGCGTCCGTGTCTTCCTCTGCCAGAGAGTTAAAGTTGATTTCCTGCTGAACATTATTGCTTTCGGAGCCTGTGTCCGTTGTTGAGGTTGAATCTGCGTGGCTGCATGCGGTGATGCTGCCTGTCAAAAAAAGAGCTGCAATTGCAATTGCAGTCCGCCGTAAGGCTTTAGC
>CAKXIK010000015.1:49710-54838 GCA_934875675.1 uncultured bacterium | reverse complement strand
TGTGGTAACTTTATTCTAACAGATATCCCATTCACTGTGGACATTTTTATGTGTTCAATTTCATTTTACAATTAACCTTAAAAATTATTCCAACACATCCATCGGATTTTCCACTTCTCCGCGTGGGAAGACGGAAAGTTTACCGTTTTCATCGCACAGAGCAAGCAAAATCTCTTTGACGGGCGGGGCAGTTTGCTGCTTTAGTTCCTGAGAAAGCCATGTTTCATCGCGTCCGATTGCCTGCAGATTTTTTTGCATGGTCTGACCATCCAGAATTACCTCCGCGCAAAGAACAGAGGGCGAAACCGTCATTGCCATCTGTTGTGGGGTAACAGGGGATTGATCTGCCTTTTTCAATACGCTCAGGATTCCGTTTGGTTCCAGAATTGCGTGTTCGATTTCATCCACAGAAAAGGCACCCGCTGCACGACATTGGGACAAAAGATCGTTGACATCTAATTTTGCTTTGCTCAGATTATCTCCGCAAATTTTTCCGTGTTGAATCAGCAAAAGCGGCTTTCCGGTAAAAAAACGGCGAAGAAACAGGCTTTTATCTGTAGAAATTGAAATGATCACGGCAACAACCGCGTAAACAATCAGCCCCAGTGTACCCTCCAAAACCGGCGTGTCACGATTTACTGCAAGCTCGGCTGCGATGGAACCGATAGAGATTCCAATAATATAGTCAAGTGGCGTCAGCTGCGAAACCTGCTTGCGTCCCATCAGTTTTGTCATGCCGAAAAGCACCACAAGGGAAAGCAGAGCGCGAAGCAGTACTTCACCCAAACCCATAAAATCCATAGAAAAAGCGCTCCTTTGTATCTCATTTCCGGCTTAGTATTCGCCAAAAAATGAAATTGATACAAGAAGCGCAGAGTTTGAAATGAAATTTGCTTTGCACAAAATCAAATTCGGATTAATGAGCGAGAAGAAATTTTGTCATGCTTGCAACGGTATCACAAATAAAATCCGCACCGGCTTTTTCCAGTTCACCCGGTTCTGCAAAGCCAAATTGCACACCAAGGGAAGGAACACGGCATCGCTTGGCTGCCAGAATATCATGATGCCGATCGCCAACCATGAGTACGGAATCTCGCTTTTTGGTAACACCAAACTGTACAAGCAGTTCTTCAATCACCTCTGCCTTGTCGGAACGGCGACCGTCGAATTCTGTGCCGATGACAGCTGAAAAATATTGTGCCAGATCAAAATGCTCCAGGATTCGGTTTGTGAACAGTGTTGGCTTTCCGGTGGCGACGGCAAGTGTGCGCCTTTGCTCTTTTAATGCGGCGAGCATGGGAACAATTCCGTCATAAACCCGGTTTTCAAAAATACCGGTATCACGGTACCGCTCGCGATATTTTTCGGTTGCAGCGCGTGCCTGCTCTTCCGAAAACTTGTAATAATCCCGAAAGGCGGTTACCAGCGGAGGGCCGATAAACCGGCGCAGGGAGGCGGGATTATTTTCGTGAATTCCGAATGATTCCAGCGCATATTGCACACAACGTGTGATCCCCGGGGCGGAATCGGTGAGAGTACCATCCAAATCAAAAAAAATCGGATCAAAATGCAATCCGTTTCACTCCTTTGCAGTCGATCAGTTATGGAGATTATTATAACATATTGTATGTGCTGATACCACTAAAAACGAAAAGACAAAAAAATCCTGTAAAATTTTTATATGGTGTTGTAAACTTTCCGTGAACTCCGTTGTACCGCAATCGTGCGGGGTGTAAAATGAAAGAAAACATTCAGATCTAAAAAGTTTGCGGTACCAGTGGAAAGGATGAAATCCAATATGGCATTTGTGGAATTTAATGATGTCAAAAAAATATATAAAACCGGAGATACCGAAATTCACGCTGCCGATGGGATTACTTTTTCGTTGGAACGCGGAGAATTTGTTATTGTCGTGGGACCGAGTGGTGCAGGAAAGACCACGGTTTTGAATATGCTTGGCGGAATGGATACCTGCACCAGCGGAGAAATCTTTCTGGATGGCAATTGTATCAGCAATTATAATGCCCGCCAGCTGACCGAGTATCGGCGATATGAAATCGGATTCGTGTTCCAGTTTTATAATTTAGTGCAAAACCTTACGGCATTGGAGAACGTGGAACTAGCTGCACAAATTTGCCGCGACCCGCTCGATGCAGCTGAAATTTTGCGAGAGGTTGGGCTGAGTGAACGGCTGCAAAATTTTCCGGCACAGCTTTCGGGCGGAGAGCAGCAGCGTGTTTCTATCGCGCGCGCTATTGCAAAAAATCCAAAGTTGCTGCTTTGTGATGAGCCCACCGGTGCGCTTGATTATAAGACCGGCAAAACAATTCTGACGCTTTTGCAGGAAACGTGCAAAAAAAAGGGACGCACTGTTGTTGTGATTACCCACAATTCCGCTTTTGCCGCTATGGCCGACCGCGTGATTCGCATCAATAGCGGAAAAGTGGTGGAAAGCTTTGTAAACCCCAATCCAATGCCGGCAGAAAGGATTGAGTGGTAAGTGAAAAACGCGTTTTATAAGGATTTTTTTCGCTCAGTCTGGCATACACGCAGCCGCTTTTTTGCAATCGTGGCAATTGTTGCTCTGGGTGCAGGTTTTTTTGCCGGGTTGGAAGCAGCAGCACCAGATATGCGCAGTACCGTGGATGAATATCTGGACGAATATCAGACGATGGATCTGCGTGTTATATCGCCGCTCGGACTGGTGGATGATGATATCCGTGCGATCAAGCAGGTGGATGGCGTTTCCGGCGTAATGCCGGCCTATTCGGTTGACGCAACGATTAATCTGACCGGAAAAGATGAGGTGGTGCGTGTTCACTCACTGCCAAAGCAATCTGCAGATAGTGCGGATTCTATCAATCAGGTGACACTGACTGCAGGAAGGATGCCGCAGGCAGAAAATGAATGCCTTTTTTATGCAGACAAGCTGGATATTCCAGGAAAAAACATTGGGGATACCGTTATTCTGCAGGATAACGACGCAGTCAGCAAGGCACTTTCCTGCAAGGAATATACGATTGTCGGGCTTGTCAATACGCCATATTATCTTTCCTTTTCGTTAGGCAGTACGAGCACCGGCAGCGGAACTCTGGGATATTACATGTATATTCCCCAGAATAACTTTATTGCGGAATGTTATACCGAGGCTTTTGTGACGGTGGAGGGTGCCGCCGCACTTTCTTCCTTTTCACCGGAATATCAGGATGCGGTTGAGCGGGTGGCAGATAGAATTTCAGAAATTGCACCGCTTCAGCTGGAGAAACGGCGCGACGCGCTTTGTGCCGATCAGCTGACAGAGCTGGAGGATGCGAAAAAGAAATATGAAGAAGGCAGAAAGCAGGCGGAAAATGAGTTTTCTGCAGCAGAACAAAAACTTAAGGATGCCCAGACAGAGATTGATGCAAATGAGGAAAAGCTGAATGCCGCACAGGAACAGCTTGATCAAGGTGCGGAAAAGCTTGCAGAGGCACAACAAAAGCTTGCAGCTCTCCGGCGGGAATATGCGGTTGCGCAAAGTAAGGCGGCGGCACAACAAAAAACGGTAGCAGCGCTGCAGCAGGAATGGGATACACTTGCCAAAACCTATGCGGAGCACAAAGCGGCAGCGAATACACGGTTGTTGCCTAAACAGACCGCATGGCTGCAGGCACAGGTTCTGCTAAGCCAGACGGGTGTGCAGCTGCAGAGCACCACAGCGCAGATTCGCACGACAGAAGAGACCATTCTGCAGCTGGAAAATAGGATTTCAGAACTGAAAAAACAGATCGCAGCAGAAACAGATCCAGTGGCATCTGCACAATTGGAAGTGCAGCGGATGCAGGCAGAAAGCAGCCTTTCTGCCGCAAAAATTTCACTTTCTGCATTGCGGCAAACGCAGCAAACACTCACCGCGTTGCAGGCAACTCAAAAACAGGCGGTTCAAACGGCGAAACAGGAGTATGATGATGCAAAACGGCAAGTAGACGCTTCGTTGGAAAACGAGAAGAAGCAATTGGACGTGGTGGGCGAAACGTTGAGCGCAGCTAAAAATACCGAGTCTGATTTGAATGCGAACGCATCTGGATTGGCTTCGCAAATCTCAATGATGGATTCCGCGCTTGCAACTTCTCAAAAAACGTTGGCGGATTCCAGAAAAGAATTTGAATCGGGCAAAGCACAGCTGGAAGACGGCAAAATAGAGCTGACAGCGGGCAGAAGTGAACTGGAAAGTAAAAAGAGTGAGACACAGCACCAGCTTGATGAAGCACAGATGAAAATTGCGGACGGAGAAGCACAGCTTGAAGAGATTACCAAAACCTCGTGGTATGTGCTGAACCGTGATACAAATGTGGGAATTGCAAGCTTTAAGGGTGATGCGGATCGGATGGCATCCATTGCAGACGTATTTCCGGTGATCTTTTTCCTGGTCGCGGCGTTGGTAGCGCTCACAACCATGACCCGCATGATTGAAGAAGAACGCAGTCTGATTGGGACTTATCGCGCACTTGGCTTTTCCAAACGAAAAATTACCGCCCGTTACATGATCTATGCTGCGCTTGCCACCTTTTTGGGCAGTGTGATTGGGGTGCTGTTGCTGCAAAAAGCGCTCCCTACCATTTGTTGGACCTGTTACAGGATCCTTTATGCCGCTCCTGCTGCCGATGTGCCGTATCAGTGGAATTATGCGTTGGGCGGAACCATTGCGGCTTGTGCATGTACGCTGGTTGCCACATTTTCCGCCTGCCGTGCCACGGTTTCGGAATCACCGGCACAATTGATGCAGCCGCGTGCACCAAAACCCGGAAAACGCATTCTGCTGGAACGCATTCCATTCATCTGGAACCACATGGGATTTATTCAAAAGGTGACGGCGCGCAATCTGTTCCGATATAAAAAGCGGTTAATTATGACAGTGGTTGGTATTGCGGGCTGTACCGGACTTTTGCTGACCGGGTTTGGCATTAAAGATTCTGTTTCATCTATTATCACCAATCAGTATGATGATATCTGTCAGTATGATATGCAAATGACATTGCGGCAGGATACACTGCTCGACAGCACACGCAAAGTTCTGGAGGATCCATCAAAATTTACAAATTATCTGGAGGTTTCTCGCCGCAGTGAAGAACTGACGATGAATGGAATT
>CAKXIK010000015.1:38318-49700 GCA_934875675.1 uncultured bacterium | reverse complement strand
AATTACCATGACAGCGTACATCTCGGTTCCCAAGGAGAGCGAAAAGTTCCCGGAATTTATCGCACTGTGCTCGCGTGTTGGTCACAATCCGGTTCAATTTGGCGACGATTCGGTGGTCATCACAGAAAAGCTTGCCAATCGGCTTGGGCTTTCGGTGGGAGACAGTATTACGCTCAAAAACGACAGCAACGAGGAAGCATCTTTCACCATAACGGGAATTACGGAAAATTATATTTCGCACTATATCTATATTTCTCGTAATTTGTACGAGCAAAAGCTGGGTGAGGTGACGTTCAATGAGATTGATGCCATTTGTGCGTCGGCAGATCCGGCCCAAAGGGATGCCATCTGTGAGGAATTGATTGGCCGCAGCGACGTGAGTACGGCAGTTTCTATCAAGGAATTCAGCGCACAGTTTGATACGATGATTCAAAGCCTCAATTATATCATTTTGATTATTATTGTGTGTGCCGGATTGCTGGCATTTATCGTGCTTTACAATTTAACCAATATCAACGTTTCAGAGCGTCAGCGTGAAATTGCAACGATCAAAGTTCTTGGATTTTATGACCGCGAGGTTGGGGCGTATGTTTATCGCGAAACAGCAGTGCTCACCGCAATTGGCTGTCTATGTGGGCTGTTGTTCGGGGTTGTACTGCACCGGTTTGTGATTACAACCGTTGAGGTTGATATGGTGATGTTCGGACGAACCATTGCACCGATGAGCTTTGTTTGGTCAGCACTGATTACCGCAGCCTTTGCGGTGATCGTGAATTTAGTGATGTATAAAAAGCTACAGTCCATTTCAATGGTGGAAAGCCTGAAATCGGTGGATTAATCCTTATTTCATTTGAAACGGTAGACAAAAATCATCGGAAAACGGTATACGTCCAAGCTTTTTCTTCGATTTTATACCGTTTTTGATTCGCAATTATAAAAGGGCGAAGGAAACCGTTCACAAATAGAATATTGTATTATAAAAACAGCTGCCGGAATCACGTGTTCCGACAGCTGTTTTAAATTCTTCAATGAAAGGTAATTATTCCGCGAGCCTTCTGCCCATCAGCACACCCATTACAGATGCCATCATCAAGCCTCGCGTCCATCCGCTGGAATCGCCAAGGCAGTGCAGACCTTTAATGCTTGTGGAAAATTCGGAGTTCATTTTGACACGGTTGCTGTAAAATTTCAGTTCCGGGGAATAAAGCAGGGTTTCATCGGAGGCGAAACCGGGAACCACCTGATCTACCGCCTGAATGAAGTTGATAATATTCACCATAGCGCGATACGGCATTGCAGCGGTGATATCACCTGCTACGGCATCCGGCAGAGTGGGGCGCAGGTTGCTGTGCGTCAGTTCATTCTGCCAGGTGCGTTTTCCGTCCAGAATGTCGCCGTAGCGCTGCACCAGAATGTGCCCGGCACCAAGCATATTCGTCAGCTCGCCAATCTTTTGTGCGTATGCAATCGGTTGGTTAAACGGTTCCGTAAAGTTGTGCGAACAAAGAATCGCAAGATTTGTGTTGTCCGATTTCAGTTCTTTGTAGGAATGTCCGTTGACTACGGCAAGATCGTTATCGTAGTTTTCCTGCGAAACAAATCCACCGGGGTTCTGACAGAATGTGCGTACTTTATTTTTAAACGGGCGCGGATAACCGATCAGCTTGGATTCGTAAAGAACATTATTCACGCGCTCCATAATTTCATTGCGAACCTCAACGCGTACTCCGATATCGACGGTGCCCGGTTCGTGTGCAATGCCGTGATCGGCGCAAAGCTGTTCCAGCCAATCCGCACCGCGGCGGCCGGTGGCGATGACCGTATGCTTCGCAAAAATCTCAAGAGACTGTGCGCCTTGATTTGCCGCAACACCCAGGCAACGGTCATTTTCCAGAATCAAGTCTTCACATTCACAACCAAACAAGATTTCAACGCCATTTTCCAGCAGATACTGTTCGATGGCAAGGTAAATCTCCTGTGCTTTTTCGGTTCCGAGGTGGCGGATTGGACAATCAACCAATTTCAATCCTGCGCGAATTGCATTGCGGCGAATTTCTTTGATTTCTTCTTTTTTTCCGATGCCCTCCACATGGGGGTCTGCACCGAATTCCATGTAAATGGAATCGGCATAAGCAATGGTATCTTGTGCAAGGTCTTCGCCGATCAACTGGGGCAGATCGCCGCCAACCTCACAGCTCAGTGAAAGTTTTCCATCGGAAAAGGCTCCTGCACCGGAGAAACCCGTAGTAATGGCACACGGCTGGCAACCCATGCAGTGACCCGTTTGATGCTTGGGACAGCGACGGTGCTCAATGGCCTTTCCTTTTTCCAGCATTACAATTTTTTCTCCGTTACCCTTGCGAACCAGCTCCAGTGCGGTAAAAATACCGGCTGGTCCTGCACCAACGATGACAACATCACAATTCATGCAAAATCCTCCTTAAAATGTTGCAGCAAAAACTGCCCTCTATGCCTATAACATTCCCACAAAACGCGGGATCGTTCATAGTCAACTGAGGGCAGTTGGTAGAAACATTCATCCATCTCATGAATTTATATGACAATCACACAAAGAAATATTATACCGTAGGAGCAAAGAAAAGTCAACCAGATAAAAATGGATGATACGATTACCGTTCTTTTTGTGCCGAAGGCAGCTCGCCAATATACTTTTTGTACTGTCGGGCAAAGTAGGAAGGACTGTTATAGCCGCATGCTTCTGCACATTCGGAAACCGTGCAATCTCCGGAGGAGAGCATAGTCCGTGCGCTGCGGCAGCGTTGCAAATTCAGATAATCAATAATGGTCTGACCGGTTGCTTCGCGGAACGTGCGGCAAAGGTAGTATTTGCTAAACCCCGTGGCAGAACAGATGTCATCCAGTGTAAGCGCGCGAGCATAATTTTGTGCAATAAAGCGAATGGTGTGCTTGACCATGTCGAAGCGGTGGCGCGAAGGATCTGCACCAATACTGCTGGCGGGTGCCGAGGCTAAAAAACCGCGGCATAAACGAACAAGCAGCTGCAGCACTTCACTTTTTACCGCAGCACTCCCAAACGGAAGTCCGTCTTTCATTTCGGAATTGATGCGGGAAAAGCTTTCTGTTAATTGATGGTCATGTACAGACGGCATAAAATTGAGCCGGGAAATCGGCAGACCAAAACTATCGCAAAATTCCCGGTCTGCAATCAGACAATAGTAGCGGCATCCGGGGGAAGGGGAGTAAACAGCGTGAAGATGATTTGAATTAATGACGGCAATTTCTCCGGCAGAAACGGGAATGCGCAGTTCGTCAGAGAATACGGTAGCGCTGCCTTCTAAAAAACAAAGCAGTTCCAGCCCTTCATGCCAGTGAAACGAGTTACAGGGGGATGCGCTGCAGACACGATCAGTGTGAAAAATGATCGGAAATTTAGGATCCGCATGTATGTGATTTTCATAAAATGCAAAACTGTCTGCGCTCTCAGACAAAAGATAAAAAGTGGTGTTTTTTTTCATGATGCAAATCGTTCCTTTCGTACCGTGTAGAAAAGTCGATCGGATATCCATACCGCAAAGAGCAAGATTGTTCTATTCATCAGCAAGATTTTGTCTTTCTTTGCTTCTTCTGTTACTATATAATGAGAGCAGACAAATGTCAAATAAAAATAAACGGAGGTCTTTGGGATGTATCCTTTTTCTATCGGAGTTATGCTGGATAGTTTTCGCATGAGCGTGCCGGATGCCCTGAAAAAAGCGGCATCGATCGGTGCGCAGGGTGTTCAGATTTATGCAACACAGGGCGAGATGGCACCGGAAAATCTGGTGGGAGCCAAACGCAGCGAACTGCTGGACATGATTAAATCGAACGGCCTTACGATTTCGGCTTTGTGCGGCGATCTGGGCCGCGGCTTTGGTAATGCGGAACTGAATCCTTCACTGATTGAAAAATCCAAGCGTATTCTGGATCTTGCCAAGGAACTGGAAACCAATATTGTTACTACCCATATCGGTGTTGTGCCCGAGGATAGTACCCATGAGCGTTATAAAGTTATGCAGGAGGCCTGCTTTGAACTGAGCCGCTATGCCGATTCCATTGATGCACATTTTGCTATTGAAACCGGGCCCGAGCGCGCAAAAACACTGAAAGGCTTTCTTGATGCGCTGCACTCCACCGGTGTTGCCGTCAACCTCGATCCGGCAAACCTTGTAATGGTTACAGGCGACGACCCGGTTCAGGCGGTTCATACCCTCAAAGATTATATTGTTCATACCCATGCAAAGGATGGCCGCAAGCTGTTTGACAAAGACCCTGAAATCATTTACGGTCTGAAAGAAGAGCCGGTTACTTCCGATGCTGCGTTTATCGAGGTTCCGCTTGGTGAAGGCAGTGTGGATTTCCCGAATTATCTCAAAGCACTCAATGAAATTGGCTACAAAGGCTTCCTCACCATTGAGCGTGAAGTGGGCGACGATCCGGTTGCGGATATTCAGCGTGCAGTGGAATTCCTGAAAGCAAGAATTTAATTGCTGCAGAGGAATGAGGAAAGATTGCCGTATGAAACTTGCTACCAGCAGTTATTGCTTTTCACCTGCCATTCGGGATGGACGAATGACACAGAAGGATTGCTTGTTTAAGACAAAGGAACTCGGGCTTGACGGACTGGAGTATATGGATATTCAGCCGCCGAACGGAGTTTCTGCAGAGAATTATGCGGAGGATCTGCGGGAGGAATCAGAGCGATTAGGACTGCCGATTGTCAGCTATGTTGTCAGCGATGCCGATCTGCTTTATGGCTGCGGCGGGGATTTGAATGCGGAGGTAGAACGGCTTTGTCATATGGTCGATCTGACAAAAATTCTGGGAGCAAAGCGAATGCTGCACAATGTGTCGGGTGATTTTCGGAAAGGAACCCGTGGCTGGAGGGGAGTTGGACAGGTTCTACCGCGTGCTGTGGAGGCAATTTGCCGTGTTGCAGATTATGCTGCGGAAAAAGGAATCTGCACAATGTCGGAAAATTACGGCTTTCTTTTTGAGGATTCCGATCGGATGGAAAAACTGGTCAATGCGGTTGCCCGTCCTAATTACGGGTTAACGGTAGACATCGGTAACTTTGTATGTGTGGGGGAAGACCCAGTCACTGCGGTTGGCAGGCTTGCTCCATATGCCTTTTTTGCTCATATCAAGGATTTTCATATTAAAAGCGCGTCAAAACCAAATCCCGGAGCAGACTTTTTTCGTTCTCGTACCGGTGATTATTTGCGTGGTGCAATGATCGGTCAAGGCGATGTTCCCGTGTTTGGATGCCTTTCTGCTCTGAAAAACAGCGGATACGACGGTTATGCTTCCATTGAGTTTGAAGGTGTGGAGGATTGCCTTTATGCGCTCGCTGTGGACGCGGAAAATCTTCGGCGCTATCTTGGTAGGTTGGAAATGTAATTTTATATTATAAAAGGAGTGTGTCAAAATGAAAATTTCTGCAAGTACTTATAGCTTTATCGGAGCAATCCATGATGGTCGTATGACGCAGTTTGACTGCATCGCAAAGGCAAAGGAAATGGGATTGGACGGAATCGAATACACAGATCTGCAGGTTCCGGAAGGTATGACAGAAGAAGATTTTGCCAAAAAGCTGCGAGAGGAATCTGAAAAGTTGGGTGTGCCGATCGTCAGCCATACTATCGGTGCCGATCTGCTGAATGGCAGCGACGGGGATCTGGATGCTGAAGTTGCACGCCTTTGCCACAAGGTTGACATTGCCGCGCTGCTTGGCGCAAAGCTGATGCGTCATGATGCAACGCAGGGCTTTAAGCCTGAAGTACGCGGTTGGCGCGGTTTTGACCAGGCTCTGCCGCGTTTGGTAGAAGGCATTCGCCGTGTGACGGATTATGCTGCAACCAAAGGCATTCGCACCATGTCGGAAAACCACGGCTTCTTTGCACAGGATTCCGACCGTGTGGAGAAAATGGTGAACACCGTTGCAAATGATAATTACGGTTTGCTGGTCGATATCGGTAACTTTACCTGCGCCGATGAGAATCCTGCCATTGCAGTTGGTCGTGTGGCACCCTATGCATTTCATGTGCATGCAAAAGATTTTCACATCAAAAGCGCGATGGAACCTAATCCGGGTGCCGGTTTCTTCCGTTCCCGCAACGGAACCTATCTGCGTGGTGCAATCATCGGCCAGGGTAATGTTCCGGTGCTGCACTGCTTGGCTGCTCTGAAAAAAGCCGGTTATGATGGTTATGTTTCCATCGAATTTGAAGGCTCCGAGGACTGCCTCTACGGCATCGCCACCGGTCGCGATAACCTCAAGCGCTATATCGCAATGCTCGAAGACTGATTTTGCTTCATCTGAAATGAAAGACCGCTCAACGAAAACGTTGGGCGGTCTTTTTGTGCATAAACGCGGTTATAATTTTCACAGGTATGAGTGAAGAACCTGTAAAAATGTGACTCCAGGTATTATGTGGATTATTCTATCTTGACATTTTTATCCCTCATGATATTGAGAAATGTTTCATTACAGGAATCAAATTGATTCATTTCAATTCGATCACCGTTTTTCAGCAATATCACATAGGAAGGATACGGATAGGATGATCCATGGCCATCGGGTGTTCGTATCTGATACAAAAGCTTGTCTACATCTTCATATGGATAAAAAGTGCCTTTTACTGTGAAAAAAGCAGTATTATCATAAAAACCGTTTTCTGTAAGCTTGATATTGCAATGAACTGTAAAAAATAAAAAAATAACAGAGCCGACTAACACGACTGCAGAAAATCCTTTCATAAACCTATGTGTTGAGCGAGAATAGGTTGCCTTCTGTAATGCTAACAATTTTTTGTAATTTTTTTTAAAAAATAATTTATAGAACGTTGTGGAACAAAAGTAAATCATGGTGATTCCCATAAGCAAAGAAGGCAAAATAATGCTGGGGGCATTTTCCAAAGGTCCGAGTAGGTAGATCGCGCTTTGGCTTTCCAAACAGTAGAATCCAAAATAGACGATTAAGAATACAGGAACCCACAAAGCTCCGAACAGAATCATTGCCGGACCGACTGCAAGAGATTCTTTGAGGTTGTTTTTGGAAATTCCGTTTCGATAAAGTTGAGTAAGATTTTCAAAAATAGACTCCGGAACATGCCGTTCAGGCGATTTTGCCTTGCTCATATAATCGAGCAACAGGTTCTCGTAGTTTGTTTTGTATTTTTGCCTTTTGAAAAGTTTGATAGCTGCGTGATAATCTCCAATCATATAAGACTCATAGGCAGAGCTTACAGATTGGGTTAAACGATCCTCAAAGTAGAACTGGAGAAATTTTTTCTTATCGGAAGATAGTAAGTCCTGTGTTTTGTCATAAATATTAAAACAAATCTGTTCAAAAGTTGATTTTGCGCTTGCCTCTGCTTCTGCAGATAGGGGAATATCATAAGTGCTATGAATCCACTTTTGATAGAACTGATCTTTGTTGCATTCAATTTCATGTTTTATTTCTTCCGGACTTTCAAATTCTTGCTTGAAATAAGTACAGGCGAACCGGAAACACTCGTTAAATAAATCCTGTTTGCGCGTGGTGTCATAAGATATGGCATCCAGTTCACAAATTATTTGTTTCAAAGCCGATGAGATATCATGAAAACATTCAGACATGGATTCTGCAGATAGAATCATTGGGATTGTCAATGCCGAGAATGGTGTAATGCTTAAAAAACCGTATATGTCCGACAGTGGATAAAATACTTTTTCATTATCAGTTTTACTAAATGAAACAGAACATGTTAAGACGCTATGTGCCAGAGAAATAGGAGGATGCGGATGATATGAAAATCTTACAATATAATTATTATAATAGAAATCTACATTGTGTGTAACGATGTTGTCTTTTGCTTCATATTGATTTTTATAAGTAGTTTTTGACTCATATAAAAGACCATTATTTTCGGCAGAAAACTGTTCAGCACATTTATTCAGCTGTTCAATAAGTGGCATTGTAAAATTTTCTGTTTCCAACATTGTCTGCACCTTAATTTCACAATGAATAATGTTTTTGTCTGCATTCTTCAGGTCGGAATCATATTTTACCAAGTATAGGTGTGCTCGATCAATCAACGCAATATATGAAAGATATCCGGTGACCGAACACACCGTAGTTGGTTAAGTTTAAAAAATAAGGAACTTTCCGCTTAATATAGTAGCTTACAGCGCAACCTCGCGGTGCTGTTCAGCGGAATCGTAAATCGCCTGCATCATTTTGGCGGTGATGATGACCGTATCAATATGGGACTGCAGCTTTTTGCCGGTCTTAACGCAATCAACAAAAGCGTTAATCTCATTCTCGAAATGCGGACGCATTTTAAATTCGGGCTTATATTCCACCAGTGCGCCATGCTCGGCTGTGTAAACCGTGAAATATCCGCCGTAATCCAGCCGGATTCCAGCTTTGTCGCCCATAAAGTCAATGTACGTTTCATTGACGCCAACGTTCTGTGCCCAAGCGCCTTCCACCGTGATGACCGGACCTGCCGTACGGACGAGCGCAGAAACGGAATCATCCACATCGTATATGCCATCAAACTTTGGAGGGCCTGCCCACATGTCTTTGTAAGCATAATTTTCCATATCGCATCCAAGCTTACAGAAGGTTTCGCCGCTGACGGTCTTTGGTGCCGGATCCCCACAGCAATACATGACGATATCCAGATAATGCACGCCCCAGTCAATCAGCGAACCGCCGCCTGCAATTGCTTTGGTAGTAAATGCACCGCCAAGCCCCGGAATGGAACGATTCGCACGGAAAGATGCATGTACATTATAAACGTTTCCCAACTTGCCATGGTCGATGAACTGTTTGATGAGATTGACGCTGTCGTTAAAGCGATTGACGACACCGATGTTCAGAATTTTTCCGGTTTCATGCTGCGCCTTCTGCATCTCGAGTGCCTCTGCATAAGTGCGCGCAGCCGGTTTTTCACAAAGCACATTCTTCCCCGCTCGCAGACAGTCGATCGAAATCGGCGCATGCATGTTGTTCGGTGTGCAGACGGAGATCGCCTCCACCTCGGGATCCTTCAAAATATCGTGGTAATCGGTTACCGCCGTACCGCAGCCGTATTTTTCAACTGCTGCCTGCGCACGTTCGGGAATAATATCGCAGAAATATTTGATTTCTGCTTCCTCGTTTTTCAGGTATGCCGGAATGTGCGCTGCATTTGCAATGGTTCCGCAGCCGATAATTGCTACTTTCATAGAATCATTCCTTTCTGAAACATTTGTTTAAAAAACATAAAAACAATATAAAAATAATTATATTTAAAATAAGTATAGCACAAATTCAATAAAATTCCAGTGGCAGAACACTTGAAAAAAGACTAATATACTGGTGAATTTGTCTGATTTTAAAAAATAATTGTATTCTCTGTATAATTATGTTATAATTCAAAAGTATTGCTGTTTGGTGCGGTAAAGCAAATACTGCAGTAAACAGAAAAAGCAAACAGAGGAAGATTCTTCTGTTTGGCAAATAAGTGCAACCGATGACACGCCGTAAAATCACAGCACCCTGCATGAATGATTTTGGCGGATGGTTGCCGGACAAAGAAAAAAGGGAAAGGAACGTTGCCAATGGATAGCAGGACGGTACAAATTATGGTGATGATGGGTGTCTATATGCTCGCTGTCATCGGAATCGGGCTTTATTTTGCAAAAAGAGCAAATCAGAACTCAGACGAATACTTTATTGGAGGACGCTCACTCGGTCCGTGGGTTGCGGCAATGAGTGCGGAAGCCTCGGATATGAGCGGCTGGCTGTTGATGGGTCTGCCGGGCGTTGCTTATTGGTGCGGTCTTGCCGACGCATTCTGGACAGCGGTGGGTCTGGCAATCGGTACATATATTAACTGGCTGGTGGTTGCCCGTCGTTTGCGCAGTTATTCGGTTGTGGCCGGTAACGCAATCACGATTCCGGACTTCTTCAGCAATCGATTCCGCGAAAACAAAAAGATTATCATGACGATTTCCGCGTTGTTCATTCTTGTCTTTTTCACGGTTTATGCGGCAAGCTGCTTTGTGACCTGCGGCAAGTTGTTCAGCCGGCTCTTTAATTTTCCTTATCAGACCATGATGATCGCCGGTGCAGTATTTGTTATTATTTACACCTTTTTGGGCGGTTTTTTGGCGGAAAGCGTTTCCGATTTTATGCAGGGTATTGTGATGCTGATTGCACTCACGGTGATTCTGGCAACCTCTATTTCAGCGGCGGGCGGAGTGAATGCGGTTTACAGTAACATTCAGGCTTTCCCGGGTTTTCTGGATTTCTTTGGAATTGCACAGCCTGTGATGGAGAATGGAGTTCAGCAGGCGGCAAATAACGTTCCTCAATTCGGCAGTGCCGCGAGCTATGGTTTTCTTACGGTGCTCTCCACACTTTCCTGGGGGCTTGGATATTTTGGTATGCCGCAGGTTTTGCTGCGTTTTATGGCAATCCGCAAAGGAAGAGAATTAAAGAAATCGCGTCGTATCGCATTGGTCTGGGTCGTAATTTCTTTAATGGCAGCGGTACTGATTGGCTTGATTGGCCGTGCCTTGTATCCCACTGCATTGACCACAGCCTCTGCAGCCGAGAATATTTTCATTGTAATGTCTACCAATTTGCTGCCTCCTTTGCTGGCGGGGCTTGTTATGGCGGGAATTTTGGCTGCTACAATCAGTTCCTCTGATTCGTATCTGCTGATTGCAGCTTCCGCAGTTGCAAAAAACATTTTTCAGGGTGTATTCAAAAAAGATGCAAGCGAAAAACAGGTTATGACTGTTTCCCGCATGACGCTGCTGATTGTCTGTCTGATCGGCGTTATTATTGCATTGGACGAGAACAGCATTATTTTTAACGTTGTTTCCTTTGCATGGGCTGGCTTTGGCGCCACGTTCGGACCGATTATGTTGTTTTCAATTTTCTGGAAGCGTACGACACGCAGCGGCGCCATTGCGGGTATGCTCAGCGGCGGTTCCATGGTATTTATCTGGAAACTTTTGATTAAGCCTTTGGGCGGCATTTTTGGCATCTATGAACTGCTTCCTGCTTTTGTAATTTCCTGCTTGTTTATTCTTGGTTTCTCATTGTTTAGCAAGGAACCCTCGGCAGAAATTCAACAGGATTTCGAACAGGCCAAAGCGCTGCAGGACGATTGATTTTGACAGCCCAGTATCGACTTCGGCTTTTGCCTAAAATTTAAAAGGAGCTTTCGCATCCCGGTTGGGCAATGCGAAAGCTCCTTTTTTGATGACAAACAAAAGGACCCTGCCCCAGCTGAGGGCAGAGTCCCAAGAATTTAACCCGTCCGGACAGATTAAATTCTCATATTATGCGGGAAACTTATTCGTGGTCAACAACATTCATGT
>CAKXIK010000015.1:0-38308 GCA_934875675.1 uncultured bacterium | reverse complement strand
TGCTTGATCAGGTCGAGCACCTTGTTGCTGTAACCCCACTCGTTATCGTACCAGGAAACCAGCTTAAAGAAGTGGTCGTTCAGTGCGATACCGGCGGTAGCATCATAGATGGAGGTTCTGGCGTCTCCGAGGAAGTCAGAGGAAACAACTGCGTCTTCGGTGTAGCCCAGAATACCCTTCATTGTGGTCTCAGAAGCTTCCTTGATGGCAGCATTGATATCTTCCATCGTAGCAGCTTTTTCCAGACGGCAGGTCAGGTCAACAACGGAAACATCCAGCGTCGGAACGCGGAAGGACATACCGGTGAGCTTGCCCTTAACTTCCGGAATAACCAGTGCGCAGGCCTTGGCAGCACCCGTGGAGGACGGGATGATGTTGCCGGCAGCAGCACGGCCGCCGCGCCAGTCTTTCTTGGACGGGCCGTCAACGGTCTTCTGGGTAGCAGTGGTGGAGTGAACGGTCGTCATCAGACCTTCCACAATGCCGAACTTGTCATTGATGACCTTGGTCAAAGGAGCAAGGCAGTTCGTGGTGCAGGAAGCATTGGAAACAACTATCATGTCCTTGGTGTATTTATCAAGGTTAACGCCGCAAACAAAGGTCGGGGTCTCTTTGTCCTTTGCCGGAGCAGAGATGACAACCTTCTTAGCGCCGCCCTGCAGGTGAGCAGAAGCCTTTTCGGTGGTGCAGAACACACCGGTGGATTCAACAACATATTCTGCGTCGATCTTGCCCCACGGAATCATGGACGGCTCTTTCTCAGCAAACACAGCGATCTTGCGGCCATTGACGACAAGCATGTCATCCTCAACCTTAACCTCGCCACAGAACTGACCATGCATGGAATCATACTTTACCATATAAACCATGTAGTCCAGATCGATGAACGGATCGTTGATACCTACAATTTCAAAGGTTTCCGGCTGAGAAACAGCAGCGCGGAAAACCAGACGGCCGATGCGGCCAAAGCCATTAATGCCAACTTTAATTGCCATTGTTTTTGGAACCTCCTAATTTTTGGTTAAGCTCCCGCGTGCGCAGAGTTCTGGGCTTGCGGCGGGTGGACGCCAAAGCCGGTGAGCCGGTGGGTGGACACCGATTCAAAGCAAAACAGCCAATCGCAATGCGTAGCTTATCGACTATAATAATATCGCATTTTTTTAGGATTTACAAGGGTTTGTCATAAAATTAACGGATAATTCCGCATAATTTTCCTTTGCGCAGAGAAAGCAAATTTTAAAAATTAAAAAATCGGTTAATTTGCACAATCTGCACTTTTCTTTTTGTCCGCAAAAGCTGCGAAAAAGCGGTGCAAAAATAATTTTAAAAAAATCCTGTTGTAGTGTTGACTAATGACGAAGATTTATGTATAATAATTGAGCTGATTCGTTCAGTATGCTACTGTGGCTCAGCTGGTAGAGCAGCTCACTCGTAATGAGCAGGTCGTCCGTTCGAATCGGATCAGTAGCTCCAAAAAATCCCGATGCCATGCGGCTTTCGGGATTTTTTTATTTTTTGATTAAATATTTTATAAAAGTACCGCGTTTTTCTTATGGTGCGCTCATACTAATCTCTCTTAAACGGCAGATAAAAAGTCCGACTTTGATTAAATATATTTTTTACAGCGCGGCAGGATGATTACATGCGATTAAAGCAGGAATACTGGCATTTCCTCCGCTGAAACGGAAGCGGCGGCGTAGAACTTTTCATTTTGGATGGAATCCGATGTTTGAGAACGAGCGGAGCGGACTTCCTGCATCAGGCGAAGAGCCTCCTTTTCGTCAGCAACGTCAACAAGGCAGACGGGGATTTCCGCAAGACCAAGCTCTTTTGCTGCCGCCAGACGATGTTCACCCAGCAAAACCAGATACTCATCTTCAACGCGTGCTGCCAGAAGAGGAACCAAAACGCCGTGTTTGCGAATAGAACAAACCAATTCCGGGGACGCTTCTCCGCTGTTCATAACAGCGAGGGCACGAAGATTGGAAACAGCAACCTGCAGCATGGGCGCCTCGGTGACGGCGGTGGGTTTTGATTGGCTTTTCAGAGAAGCGGGAGCGGCCGCTGCACCCGCTGCACGAGCAATACTGCTTTTACCGATTGACATTTTCGGCAACCTCCTTTGCAAGGGCAGAATATTCTTTTGCGCTGCGGCAGCTGCGACGGAATGCGGCAACGGGTTTACTGTCGTCCTGAGCCCATTCAATGCTGCTGTCAACGCGGATGTATGATTCAAATAAATGCACGTGATCCATTTCGCGCAGAGTTTCAATGGTCTGTTTGAAATAGTTTTTCCGTTCATCTACTTTGGTGACGGCAATACCGAGCAGCGAAACCTGCGGAGAAATTTGTCGTACAGTTTCAAAAAATTCAAACATATTCGCAAGACCGAACAATCCCCAAGGGCTTGCTTCTACAGGAATCAACAGATGATCCGAAGCACAGAGCAGATTCATGACCCAGCCGCCCAGCGTTGGGGGTGCATCCAGCAAAATGAAATCATACGTGCCGGAGTCCTTGACCGGCTGCAGACATTTGCGCAAAATCATCTCCCGCTGCCATTTGGTGAACAGCTCATACTCGATTGAGCTCATCAAAGAAGAGGAGGGGATGAGATCCAGATTTTCATAGTCGGTGGAAACAATGTAATCTGTCAAATCCTTTTGTTCACGAATGGCATGGTAAAGGTTTTTTTCGCTTTGTGCAAAGCCCAGGACAGTATCCTCAGGAAAGAAGGAGAGAGCAAGGTTCATCTGCATATCGCCGTCCACCAGCAGCACACGATATCCCATAGCAGAAAGGCTGTACCCAACATTGGCACAGGTGGTGGATTTTCCGCTGCCCCCCTTGTTGTTGGCAAAGCAGATTGTAATCGGTTGTTTATTCATGTTGATCCGGTTCCTTTCGAGGTTTGATCAGAACGGTGCGCGCAGAAGCGCAGAAAAATCGATGGGGACACCAAGCATTGGCAAAATACGAGCAAGAGTAATACGGCTGCGCATATATGGATGCCACTCAATTCCGGCAAGACACAGGGAACGGCTGATTGAAATTTCTTCCGGCACAGTGGCAGCCCCAGCCTGTACCATCCAATTCGACATCTGTTCGTCGGACGGCAGCGCGTGCAGTATTTTACGGATTTGAGGCCATCGGTCGGCAAGCAGTCGGGGGGGAATTGAGTCCGTAATGGGTGGATTCTGAAGCTCGTGGATCTGAGCGGAAAAGGCAGAACCGTAAACAGTATCGAGCGTTGACCATGGCAGATTCTCCGGACGCGGTACAATCTGTTCCACGCACGCAAGCCGGTGATACAGACGATTGATGAGCACCGTGGCAACAGACACGGTTTTGCCGTGGTAATCTGGAATTTGACCACATTCCAGCGATTTGATTTCCCAAAAGTGCGAAAGATCATGTTCAGCTCCGCTTGCGGGACGAGGTGTTCCGGCAAGCGTCATCGCTGCGCCGGTGAGCACAAGTGCTTCCATAATTGCACCGGCAGAAGCGGCATCTGTGCGGGAAACATCCGCCGCGCATGCAGCAACGTGCTCTGCAATGGAATGCGTTACAGATGCAATGGCGTCACAGTAGTACTCGTTCGAAAGAAGAGAACTGATCTGCCAGTCGGCAAGTGCAATAAACTTTGCCATAATATCACCAAAACCGGCTGCTTTCAGTTCAGTGGGTGCAGCAGCCAGAATAGAGGTATCTGCTAAAATTACAGAGGGCGGTGCAGCATCATAATTCTTTTTAAAATTGCGGTTGGTCAAGGGGGAATATGCGCTGGCGAAACCGTCCATTGAAGGTGCGGTGGCAAAAATGGCAAAGGGCTTGCCTCGTTTTGCGGCGCCGTAGCGGCAAATGTCATTGAGCGAACCGGTTCCGATCGATAGGACCGCGTCAAATGACTCACATAGCGCTGCAATACGTTCCGCTTCCGTAAGGTCCGCAGTTCGGAGATTGTCGTAGCAGTGGATGGTACAGGAAAAGCCTTCCGCACTTAAAATTTCCGGAAGATTTTTTGCTGCAGAAAGTGTGTTGCGGTCACACACAAGAAGCAATGAGGGACCAAATCCGCCGTGCACCAGTATTTTGCCGGAACGCTGCAGAACACCGCTCCCGATTTCTACAGCAGAAAGGGAACATTGATGCAAACGGCCGCAAGAGCAGTTTTGAAGCTGAGAAACCAGTTGAGTAACCGAAATCATCGTATCAGCCTTTCTGTCAGGATGGTTATCGGGCCATCTCACTTTGATATCCTTGACTTTGGTGCTCTCTGATGACGCGTGATACTTCGTCAAAATCAGAACTGGGAAGATCGCCGGGAATGGTATTCTTAATTGCGCTCGCGGCATTGCCGTATTCCAATGCGCGGCGGTAATCTTGATCATGCAGTAAGCCAAACAGTACGCCTGCAACATATGCGTCGCCGCTGCCGATTCGATCCACTACTTCAATATTCAGATAAGGCGGTTCTTCGTAATATGTATCAGTCTCGGCAGAATAAATGGTTGAAGTGAAATTGTGCTTATGCGGACTGAGAGCGGTTCGTTCAGTCGTTGCGACAACGGATACACCGAACTCATTGCAGTAGCTTTTCATCATTTCTTCCTTGGTTCCTGTTTTGGCAAACATGCGGCGTGAGGTTTCCTCGGAAACAAACAAAATATCCACAAGAGGAAGAATCATTTCAATTGTGCGGCGAGCGGTGGTCTCATCCCACAAATTTGCACGATAATTTACATCAAACGAGATAACGGTGCCTTGTGCTTTCATTCCTTTAATCAGCTCCACTGCGTCAAAACAGGTTTGGTCGCTGAGCGCAAGCGTGATGCCGCTGGTGTGAAAAACACGGCTGCTGTGATAAACAGAATCCGGTAATTCTTCCAGACGCAGACGAGTAACAGAGGAGTTTTTGCGGTCATAAACCACAGATGGTTTCCGCGGGTGTGCACCGTTTTCATAATAATAAATGCCCAGTCGAGCTTCCGGATCCTCGTCGTAAACAATATAATCATCACTGACACCGCAGTAACGCACGCGGTTTTTAATGTAGCTGCCAATTGCATTGCGCGGCAGTTTGGTGATGACACCGGTGCGCAGCCCTAAAAGGGAAATGCCGGAGGCAACATTGAGTTCGGAACCGCCGGCTCGCTTTTCAAAAACATCACCGCGCATAATGCGCTCATTGTTCGGGGGAGAAAGCCGCAGCATGATCTCGCCCAAAGTTAAAACATCAAATTCTCTGCCAACCGTTTTCACAAAATTCAGCATTTTATTTGAATCCTTTCCTGAAAAATACGGAGTGAATTTAATTTCTGTTAAAACAAATGCGTTAACGGGCGCGAATAACAAGCGGAATGGTATCGACCGGATTTTCCTCCCCCAATGAAATCTGAAGATATCCAACGGTAACCTCTTGACCGGCGTTCGCCAGTGCAAGACGGGATTCAAGATCATTGTAATACACGGCCTGAACCGAGAATGCATCAGCGGTGTAGAAAATAGCAGTATCACCATTGACAAGCGCCGTGCCTTCGGTGGGAGTAGTCAGTGCCAAGCTGCGCGCGGCAGTCAACTTCATTGTTTGTGGAATCAGTGATTCCACCCCGCCTGCCAAAGCAGAAGAAAGCTCTTCTCCGGATGTGACAAGCGTGGTGGCGGCGGCACTGTCGGCTTGTTTGGCACCTTCTGCCAGAATAGCTGCCATATCCGGTGTGCGATTGGTAATGCCTTGCCCCTTATTATAAGGAAGACCGGAGACAACCGCGACCAGTTCACGGCCACCGGTGGTAACGGCAGTGCACACAAGAGAATAACCGCCCTGTGTGGTGGTGCCCGTTTTGGCACCGGTCACCGCTGTAATGTTGGTATCTTTCAGCAGAGTAGTCAGTTCCGCAATGGGATTTGCATTTTGCGCAGTTGCCCATCCGTCCTTTGTGTGTACATTCGTAGCAGTCATGATATATTCTTCAGCGGATACAATCTTACGAAAGTCGGCTTTTTTGCAGGCATATGCTTCCATTCGTGCCATATCCGCTGCAGTAGAGAAATGTGCGGAAGAATAGATGCCGCTTGGATTGACAAAATATGTTCCGGTGCAGCCGATGGATTTTGCCATTGCGACCATCTCGCTTACATATCCCGAAAATCCGCCTGCCCCCCCAAGCTGATCAGCAAGCACGTTGGCAGCATCACAGGAAGAGGAAAGCATGGTTGCATAAAGAAGATCCTGCACAGGAACAACCTCATCCCGCTGCAGACCAATTTTGAGAGCATCGCCGCTGAGCAGACCGAGTGCAGTAGAGGTGACAGTCAGGGAATCGCCGAGCTTTGCATGTTCCAAAGCAAGGGCAGCAGTCATAATTTTTGTGGTACTTGCGGGATAAATTTTTCCGGTGCTGTTCTTTTCCAGAATTACCTCGCCGGACAAGCGGTCAATTACAATATAGTTTGCGGCAGTCACATTTTCAATGGAGCCTACGGTCAAAGCCTGCACTTCTTCGGAGGGAGGAGCAACCGTGGTCAAACCCTGCGGCAGAGTGATGGAGCCAGCCTCCGGGGAGGAACTGGAATTAGAAGAGCTGACGCTTTGTACAGAAGAGGAATCTCCGGAGGCGGTCTTGTCTGTTCCGCCGATCAGCCGGGGAATGGACGAAGTATTGCCAATCAAAAAACCTGCGGCGAAAACCAGCACAATAGCCAGCACAGCGGCAATGGTTCCGCCGTTTTTCCTTTTACCGGAGTAACCGGAATGACGTCGTCCGCCGGTGCGGATGGCGGTTTCATATTTTTTTGCCATACAAAGAGTCACGCCTTTCCAAAATACTGAAAATATCTTACTTTAGAGTATCATTCCAGAGGTTTATTGTCAACGAAAACGTGCTTTTCTCCAAAGAATTGCCTGTTTTTATTCATACTTTTTATGAATGAATCGTAAATTCAAAAATATATCATTGCAGATTTGAGTGTAATTATGTAAAATAGATGTATTGTAATTTGCGCAGGGATGAATTCCGGTGGAAAAGCTCGTTTTCCGCAGAAAGGTCTGAATGAATATGTTTAAATATGAAGGGGCAAAATGTCCCGTATGCCATGCGTATTTAATGGAAGATGACGATATTGTTGTTTGTCCGGATTGCGGTGCACCGCATCATCGTGATTGTTGGAAAAGCATCGGACATTGCGGTTGCGAGAATTTACATGCCGAGGGAAAAACCTGGACGATGCCGCAGCAGGAAAATCCGCAGTCATCTGCACAGGGAGTGAAAAAACTCTGCCCGGCATGTCATGCGCCAAATGAACCGGACGCACTTTTTTGTTCCCGCTGCGGTTCTCCAATGCAACCGGGCGCACAGTTTGGCGGAGATGCGTTTCCCGGCGCTCCCGGTGCACAACCCGGGCAGCAAGGGGGACCTATGCCGTTTGGCGGATTTCAGCCGATGGTGATTGACCCATTGGGCGGTGTTGCGCCGGAGGAAGAAATTAGCGGGGTTCAGGCAAAAGATCTTGTTCAGGTGGTGGGACAGAATTCTGCCTACTATCTGCCGAGATTTCAGGAAATGGCAAAAGGCAACCGGCGCTTTTTCCCCAACTTTACGGCGTTTCTGTTTGATGTGCCGTGGATGTTTTTTCGCAGGATGGTCTGGCCTGCCATTGCGGTGCTGTTGGTGGAGCTGGCTTTGAATATTCCGTACGGCTGGATGCTGATGCGGGCGTTCACAGAAGAAAACCTAACGACCAGTTCTTTTTCGTCTCAGTTTCTGACAATCATGTCCATTTGCTCTTTTGTGCAGATGGCTTTTCGTTTTGTGCTTTGCCTGTTCGGCAACAAGCTGTACATGAACCATTGTGTGCGTACCGCTAAGGAACTGCGCGAGAACTGCACCAGCGATGAAGACTTTTCCGAAAAGGCAAAAAAACGCGGCGGAGTCAAAACCATTGCAATCACAATTTGGGGCGCAATTCTGTTGATCGGATATTTGATTTCTTTCTTTTTTACGATGAAAGGAATCGGCTAACAAAAAACTGCTTTGGAAAAGAAGGGGTTTGCATGACGGAACAATCCGCGGAAGAAAGAAAGATTTGCCCGCAATGCGGCCACAGCAATCCGCACGATGCAGTATTTTGCAGCGGATGTGGACGTCCTTTTGCGCTGCATAATGTACAGGGCAGTGCATTTGATGAAAAACGCAGCCAACCGATTGACCCTGCCACCTTCCAGCCCGACTCGCTTCTGGGCGCGGATCGATTCGGAGAGGTTTCCGTAGCCGATGTGACACGGTTGGTGGGGAAAAAGGCTGGCTATTATTTGCCGGTATTTGAGCAACTGCAGCATTCCAAGAAGGTGGGGCGGTTTCATTTTTCTGCATTTGTGTTCGGCGGGGGATGGATGCTGTACCGCAAACAGTACCTTTTCGGCGCATTGGTGCTTGCATTGCAGTTTGTGCTTCAGGCTGCGGCACTGATTTTCGGTTATCTTTACACATTGCCGATTGTACAGGGCGTTTATGCTGCTGCAGGAATTACCGCCAACCAGAGCACGATTACACAAGAGCAAAGTGCCGCGGTGATGCAGGGACTTTCACAGATTTCCACCGAGCAAACGTTGCTTTCACTTTCTCCGGTTCTGTTTTGGGGGTTAGGGCTTGCTCTTGCCGTTGTGATTGGAACTTATGCGAATCGATGGTATTTTCGCCATGTTGTTCACACAGCAAATCGAGTCAATCAACAGCTATTTACCACTCCGGAAGAGAAAAATGCAGAGATGGTAAGGTGCGGCGGAGTAAATATTCCGCTTGCAATTTGTCTGTTTGTCTGCTATTTTATTGTTAATAACTATTCCGGAGCGATAGTTTCCATTCTATTTTCGTAATAATTTGTAAGGAAGGATCGTGCTTGATGAAAAAAATCAGAAAAGCAGTTATCCCGGCTGCTGGCTTGGGTACGCGTGTGTTGCCCGCGACCAAATCGATGCCGAAGGAAATGCTTCCGATTGTGGACAAGCCTGCTATTCAATATATTGTAGAGGAAGCAGTACGCGCAGGGATTGAGGAAATTCTGGTTATTACAAACCGCGGAAAAAGCCTGATTGAAGATCATTTTGACCGGATGCCGGAGTTGGAAACCCGGTTGCTGGAGTCCGGTAAACAGGATGTTTATGATGAAGTGGTCGGGATTGCAAATTTAGCAAATATTTATTTTGTGCGTCAAAAGGAGACAAAAGGTCTGGGCCATGCAATTAATCGTGCGCGCACCTTTGTTGGAAATGAGCCTTTTGCGGTGCTTTATGGCGATGATGTTATTATTGGTGAAGACCCTGCCTGTGGTCAGCTTTGCCGCGCTTACGAGGAATTTGGTAAGGGAGTTGTAGGAATTAAAGAGGTTTCTGCAGAGGCAATTAAAAAATACAGCTCTCTGAAAGTAAGCCCGCTGCGTGATAATATTTTTGCGGTCAGTGATATGGTTGAAAAACCGCAGACTGCAGCGGAGGCTTTTTCATTGTATTCCATTTTGGGGCGCTGTGTCCTTCCGCCTGAGATTTTTGATATTTTGGATCAAACCAAACCCGGAGCTGGCGGAGAAATTCAGCTCACAGATGCAATGTGTGTGCTTGCTCAGACACAGGGAATGGTGGGCGTAGATTTTACAGGAAAACGCTATGATATGGGTAATAAGCTGGGTGTGATGCAAGCCGCCGTTGAGGTAGCACTGCAGCATCCCCAAATCGGAGAAGAATTTCGTGCTTATCTAAAGGAGATCAGCAAAACGCTGTAAGTTTCCTTGTTGCTGTATTCAGTCCGCATGAAAATGCAAAAGAAAAAACCTGTCCCAAAACACTTGACGAAACAGGTGTGAGCTGGTATAATAACTTAGTTATTGCGGCATTTGCTGTAATATTATTAATCCTTGCTCCGCTTTTTGCGGGGCCTTACGTCCAAAAGGAGGTGCACAATCAATGTCCGAAGTAAAAAATGCCTACGAAAGTGTTCTGATCGTTTCTCTGAAGAACGGTGATGAGGCTGCTGCTGCAGTCGTCGAAAAGTTCAAGGCGATGATCGAAGCGAATGCAACGATGGACAACATTGATGATTGGGGAAAGCGCAGACTCGCATACCCGATCAACAAAGAAGTCGAAGGTTACTACGTTGTTTTCAGCTTTACCTGCACGGCAGAATTCCCGGCAGAACTCGACCGTGTTTATAAGATCACGGACGGCGTCCTTCGTTCCCTCATTGTGAAGAAGGAAGCCTGAGGGAGGAAGCACAATGCTGAATTCAGTTATCATGATGGGTCGCTTAACTGCTGATCCAGAGCTTCGCACAACACCAAATGGTGTTAGTGTCTGCTCATTTACGATCGCGGTGGATCGTCCGCATCAGCGTTCCGGTGCAGAGCGTGCAACCGATTTCTTCGATTGTGTCGCATGGCGTTCGAATGCTGAATTTGTGTCACGCTATTTTCACAAGGGAAACTTGATTTGTGTGCAGGGTTATATGACTGTGCGTGCGTATCAGGATAAAAACGGAAATAATCGCCGTGCTTATGAAATTATCGTGGATGCAACTCATTTTGCGGAATCCAAACGTGATTCCAATGCATCGGGTGCTCCAGCAGCTCCCGCAGTGCAGAACAATTCTCCTGCCGCTTCTTATTCAAGCGGTGACACCGGCGATTTTGTTGAGATCCCCGGTGACGATGATCTGCCGTTCTGATTTCTAAATTTACGGGAATTTTCCCGCCTCATTTTGTAAAGGAGGTTTCGTCATGGCTGAAAGATTCGAAAGACCTGAAAGAGATAATCGCCGCGGTGGCCGTAAAGGTCGCAAAAAGGTTTGCAGCTTCTGTGTAGACAGAGTGGAATCGATTGATTATAAGGATTATCCGAAGCTTCGCAGATATATTTCCGAGCGTTCTAAAATCCTGCCCCGCCGTGTGACCGGTACTTGTGCCCGTCATCAGCGTGAGTTGACGGCTGCAATTAAGCGTGCCCGTCATCTGGCTCTGCTGCCGTTCAGCAGCGATTAATCTTTTCTGTAAACAGAAAAAACACGCCTGTATTTCTTCTAAATGGAGGAAATACAGGCGTTTTCTTGTATGTTAGCGTTTTAATCTTGCTTTGTTGCCAAAAAAGATGTAAGATAATTCTTCACGGATTAATACTAATTTTTTTTGAAACGGTAGATAAAAATTTTCAGAAAAACCGCATAAATTCAAGCTTTTTCCTCAATTTTTAGACGGCTTCCTCATTGAATTTGTGATCAGAGTAAAGAATGATTTGTTTGAAAATAAAGTCCGGTTGAACGGGGTTTGTATTACATAAGAGAGGAATATTACTTTGATGAAATCAACACAGCTGAAGAATCCGGAATTATTTCCGCGTGCAGCCATGAAGCGATTGATTTGGCCGCTGATGGTGGAACAGTTGCTTGCAATTTTGATTGGCATGGCAGACACGGTGATGGTTTCCAGTGCAGGAGAAGCGGCCGTGTCCGGTGTGTCTCTGGTGGATTCGCTGAATACGGTACTGATTAATTTATTTTCTGCACTGGCTACCGGCGGTGCAGTGGTAGCGGCACAATATATTGGACGCAAGGACGAAAAAAGTGCCTGTGATTCTGCAAAGCAACTGCTGTATGCATCGGTGGTGCTTTCCGTTTTACTGGCGTTGATTGCATCGGTGTTTCATAAATCCCTGCTGCGCGGAATCTATGGCAAGATTGACGACCAGGTCATGGCAAATGCACAAATCTATTTTTTGTTGTCAGCAGCCTCGTATCCGTTTTTGGCAATTTACAATTCGGGAGCCGCACTGTTTCGCTCTATGGGAAACAGCCGGATTTCGATGATTATTTCAATGCTGATGAATGTCATTAACATTGGCGGAAATGCCCTGCTCATTTACGGCTTTTCAATGGGGGTCGCGGGTGCAGCAATTGCATCTCTGGCAGCCCGTGCTGTGGCGGCGGTTCTGATTACCGTTTTGATTGTGAAACCGGGGTATCAGATCCATATTGATTCCCTGTTTCGTCCGCAACTGCATTGGGGAATGGTGCGCAGCATTCTCAAGATCGGTATTCCCAATGCGATTGAAAACAGTATGTTCCAGATTGGAAAAATTCTTACCATGGGAATTGTTTCGGCGATGGGTACGGCTGCAATCGCTGCTAATGCAATTGCAGGTTCTGTGGGGGGAATTTCGGGTATTCCGGGAGGTGCAATTTGCCTTGGTGTCGTAACCGTGATGGGACAATGTGTTGGTGCGGAGGATTATGAGCAGGCAGTATATTATACCAAGCGTTTGATGAGACTTGCATATTTTTGCCTGTTTGCAACCAATCTCTTAATTTTTTGCGGTGCCGGCGTACTGGTGCCGCTGTTCGGACTTAGCGCGGAGGCCACGGTTACTGCAGAGGAAATTCTTAGAGTGTTTGCCCTGTTCAGCGCAACCATCTGGATTCCTTCGTTTGTTACCCCGGCAGCATTGCGTGCGGCCGGAGACGCACGCAGTACGATGCTGATTTCGGCACTTTCGATGTGGATATTCCGGGTAGGGTGCAGCTATCTTTTGGTTTCTTTGGGAATGGGTGTGGAAAGCGTGTGGATTGCTATGTATGTTGACTGGCTGGCACGCGGCATCATTTTTGTAACACGTTTTGCACGCGGAAAATGGAAAACAAAACGGGTGATTGAATAAGCGGCTTATGACAAAAACAATTCCAGCTCGGTTAACCCGCACAACGCATGATAAAGAGGAAGATGGTACTCCTGAACCTGATAGGTTTCTGTTGCCGGTACACGAAATGTCTCATCACTGATCAGAGATAATTTGCTTTCTGATTCTCCGGTGAAAGAAATAATGGCCATGCCTTTAGCTTTGGCGGCAATTGCGGCATTGACCACATTTCCCGAATTGCCTGACGTTGACAAGGCAATTAATACATCGCCGCGATTTCCGTAAGAAAAAGTTTGCTGTGCAAATACCATATCTGCCTGCACATCATTGACAAATGCAGTCAGGAGCGCACTTTGGCTGACAAGAGAAATTGCGGGAAGACCGCATTGGAGAGAGGCTGCAAATTTTTGTGGTTCCGGGCACCCCGCTGCCTTTAATGAATCGGTTTGTGCCTCATTCAAAGGCCTTTTCAGAAGAAAACCCTTCATTAATTCGCCTACAATATGTTCACTGTCCGATGCACTGCCGCCGTTTCCGCAGGTCAGTACCTTGCCGCCGGAACGAAAGCAACTGCACAAGATGGAAAAAGACCGCATCAACGTTTCTTTTTGTGCAACCAGCTGGGGAAACTGTTTCCAAAGATGGTTCAGCAGATTAATTTGAGATTCATTCATTTTAGCAACCTCCAATCAGATTATAAAAAATTTCCCTCTGCATCAGGAACCTGCAGAGGGAATTTTTTAACCAATGTTTTCGTTTCCATTTTGCAAACGGTTTCTTACACGGTTCGAAAGCTTATGCCGCGTTTGTCTGGCGTTCTAACTTACGTTGTTTTTTGAGCAGACGTTTTTCTTTTCGGGTTAGCCGCAATCCCGGATCGGGGACAACACAGTCGGGCTTTTCCAGCAAAGATTCCGGATGCTTAAACAAGCGCATCAGCTCACGAATCGTGACGGCGTAATAGTAACCGTCCACCACACGTTCGTCAACCGTAAAGCGAAGGTTGAGCGTGCGGCCATATTGAACCTTTCCTTCTTCATTTACTTTCAAGCGGCGACCTTTTCTGCCAAGGCAGCAGAAAAGAGTGCACGTACCAAAGTTATAAAGATGGTGAAAAACGGAACCGAGCCCGGTGGAGCCCATGTCCGTGATGTAAAGAGTAGAATGGAACGGACTGAATTCATTGACTGCCTTTGGCATCAATCCGAATGCATCCAGGCTCTTCAATACAAAAACAGCGAATTTAGCAAGAAATGATGGACAATGAGTAAACAGCTGTGCGATGCTGTCGGTATCGTTCTGCGTTTCCGCTTCCTTGTTTACCGCAATGGCAGATGAAACTTTTTCATATACATCCCAAAGTGAATCAGTAGGATCGAATTCAACCTTGATGCAGGTTTCTTCTGCCTCAAGTGTCATTTCCTTTTTAATGTTAAAAGCGAAAACAATTTTGTTACGCGCATAAATTTTGCGGCCACAGATGAAACGGTTAACGCAGGGGTACTGCGAGATAATGCGCACAAAAGCAGCAATCATCACATGAAGCGTGCTCAAATCTTTCATGGTGGTGGTGCGGCGCAGATTGCGGATAAACTGCTCCAATTCGTTGATATCAATTGTCTCATCGAAAAATACCTGTGAGTCACAGCGATTGACCAAAACGTGCGGAATAACGGAGAAGAATGCATCGTTGCTTTGCACACGCCAGCCGTCATACCGGTCGCCGAATTGTCTTTTGCGTGGAGCGACTTTCATATCAGACATTTGCGAGTACCTGCCTTTCGTGAAATCAAATTTCGTTTTGCAGATTCAAAACGAAACAGAAAAAGCTTCATTTTTTTTAAGTATAATACAAAACCATCTCAGATGCAAGAAAAATGACTGAAATGTAAATAAATTTGGAATATTTCATTTCAAAAACCTGTTTTTGGATTGTTTTCGTGGTCAGAATCCACTATCATAAAAATGAAACGAATTATATGGAGTATTTCAGATTAAAATAAAAAAAGTTTGCTTCAATCCCAAAGCAAATTGCGGAGATATGAAACCGGACGAGAGTCATTTTTTTTCTGTTTTTTAATTTGAAATTCATATTTGGAATCCAAATTCATAAAAAGTTCATTACTGCTTCACAGTTGCTTATAAACGGGGCTTTATAATTTATTATATTAATTATTTATATGGTTTATTATTTTGCTGTAACGCGTAATTTTTGCACAGAAAGAGGGAAGAATTGTGAGAACGGAAGGTGAGTTGCCAAAGGATCGTTTGGCAGAGGCTTTGCGTAGGCTTTACGCAATTGGGGAACTGGAAACGCTTTCGCATTTTTGGCAGGGAGAACCTAAAATTCTTTATCATCTTTATTTTAGGCAGAATCAGGAGGTAAATCCTTCGGAGTTAAGTGAGGCACTTGGTGTTACCCGTGCACGCATCACATCTATTCTTTCCAGTCTGCGTGCAAAAGGAATGATCCATATGCACGTTTCCGAACGGGACAGGCGCCGAATGGTGGTGGAGCTTTCTGACCAGGGACGTGCCAAGGTAGAACAAGAATGTGAACAAATTGAGGCACATATGCAGCAGCTGCGCAACGGGTTGGGCAATCAAAAAGCAGAACAGCTGCTGAGTCTGTTGGAGCAATCCGTTACGCTGCTGGAGGATGGCATCCGCAGCCGCGGTGTGGATCTGAAAAATTGGCCGTAACGGTTCAATTGATGAAAGGATGAATCAATGATGTTTAAACAATGGATTAAAGACTTAAGAAAACAATTTACACTTACTGCAATCTTCTCTATCTTGCTGGGGCTGGTGCTTGCCATTTGGCCCGATGCAACAAAGCTTGCCGTCAGCTATCTGATTGGTGCGGCGCTGCTGGTTTTCGGTGTAATTCAGGTTGTACGCTATTTTGTCTATGAAGTAAGGCTCGACTTGTTTCGCTATGACTTTGTTTCAGGGTTGATTCTGTTGGGAGCCGGTGTATTCTTTTTAATGAAACCGGAAATTATTGTTTCAATATTGCCGGTCTTGCTGGGAATCACGATTGTGGTGGATGCCGCAGTTAAGGTACAGCAGAGCATGGATTTAATGCGTGCAGGTTATCACCGTTGGTGGCTTGTGATGCTGTTGGCGGTTTTGGCACTCGGGGCGGGAATTATCCTGTTGGTGAACCCGTTTGAAGCGGCTTCTACGCTCATGCTGTTGATTGGTATTGTTCTGATTTATAATGGGGTGACGGATCTGTGGACGATTTCCCGCGTTTCGGGTCGTATTAAGCAAATGCGGATGGATGGCGCGGTGGCGGTTTCGGGTGTTGAGGTTGATGAAAATGGCGCCTCCATAGACGGACGCGGTGCTGGGACAAAAAAAGGAAAAAGATAATCTAATTAAATAGGCAATGGACCGCGGCATAATTGCTGCGGTTTTTTTTACGCAAATTTTTTGAAAAAAGAAAAGTTTGCTGTTTGTCAGGAGAGTAAAACCATAGAGTATTTTGGTAAAACTTACGTGAAAAGAGGTAAAGCATTGGTAAAAAGTGTTGAATATATAAAAAACTGGATTATAATGCAAGTGCATAGACAAAAAGAAGAATAGAAAGAAGGAGTTCATATGATGAACAAGGGAAAAAGGATTGCCTGCTTCGCGTTAGCTGCGGCAATTGTTGCAAGCAGTTGCCTTTCGGCTGCGGCAGCAACAGAGAACTGGAATGATGCTTCTGCAAACACTTCAGTTTCCGACGAATGGGAAGCGTGGAAAACCGAATGGCAGACAGTGCAGAACGATTATGAAAAAATTGCACTGACGGTTGGAAAAACCGAAAGTGAGCTGAATTTCAGCTGGTATTCCCATATGCAGGACAACGCTCCGGTGGTCAGGCTTTCGTCGGCACAGAATATGACAGGTGCAATTGAATTTACAGGGACGCAGACCGAAGCCAAAGTACAAAATGGTGTTCAGTACTATGCAAACAAGGTTACGGTGACAGGACTGAAGGAAAACTGTGTTTATTATTATACTTATGTCAGCAATGGGACCGAAAGTACTCCGGTGAAATATACGACCGGCAGTTTTTCAAGCTTCTCAATGCTTTATGTCGGCGACCCGCAGATTGGTGCCTGCTCCGGTCAGACCGCGAGTGACAATGCCTCAATGTCAGGTCTTTTGGCTGCACGCAATGACAGCTTCAATTGGAATCAGACACTGCAAATGGCATTAAGCAAGAATCCGAATGTCAGCTTTCTGCTTTCTGCCGGAGATCAGATTAACAATACCAGTGACGGCACCGCACAGGAATATGAGTATGCCGGATTCCTGAATCCATCGGTACTTCGCAGCCTGCCGCTTTCCACAACAATTGGAAATCATGATTCTAAATTTGAGAACTATTCCAACCACTTTAACAACCCGAACAGTTTTACAAATGATCAGACAGAATATACGACCGGCAGAACGGCAGCAGGTACCGATTACTACTATACCTACGGCGATGCACTCTTTATTGTGATTGATACAAACAATGTCAACTGCGCAACGCATGAAGCAGTTATCAAAAAAGCCGTGGAGGAAAATTCGGCAAAAAAATGGAGAATTGTGATGTTCCATCAGGATATCTACGGTTCCGGCTATGATCATTCTGATTCTGATGGTATTGTTCTGCGCACGCAGTTGACACCCATTTTTGATAAGTATGAAATTGATGTCGCATTGCAGGGGCATGACCACACCTATTCCAGGACTTATCAATTGACAGGTGACGGAGAAACTCATAAGACCTATACACAATCACCGGTTAAAGCAAGCGCCAGTAACGAACAAAAGGCGGACTATCTCCGTGAGAATAATTGCTACGATATCGTCAGCAATCAGGTGAGCGGACAGGTGATTGATCCGAAAGGTACTCTTTACATTGAGGCGAACTCTGCAACCGGAAGCAAATTCTATAATCTGATTGCACAAAAGCAGGACTATATCTCAGAACGCAGCCAGACCTGGACTCCTTCTTATGCGGTAATCAACATGACCAGTAATAGCTTTACGATTGCAACATATGACGCATTAACCGGCAAAATGCTGGAAGGTTCCACTCCTTACACGATTGTGAAATCAGCAGACAAAACCGCGCTTGAAGCCCTGATTGCCGAAGTAAACGCACTGCTTACCGGCGGAACCGCTTACACGGGGGAAACACTTGCTGCGCTGAACACGGTATTATCCGATGCCATGGCAATTGTTGCAAAATCAGATGCATCGGATCAAGCGGTCAGCGATGCTTATGCGGCACTTTCTAATGCGAAGGCAGCGCTTGTGGTTCAGAATTCCGGTTCCTCGTCGGAAACAACCTCCCAGGCAACAAGCTCCAACACCGCCGCAAACACCAGTTCCACAACGGATTCCAGCTCCATACAGAACACAGACACACAAGTTCCGGCAACCGGTGGTTCTAATGTCATGACGATTGTGTGTGCAGCATTTGCGTTGCTTTGTGGTGCCGCTCTGATTATCATTGCGGTAAAAGCGAGAAAAGAACAGCGAGCATAATTTTTAGAATATTTTGAACGGGGTGTTGTAATGCGGGATTCGCAGAGCGACATCCTTGTTCTCTTGTATAGAATGTGAAGCATACGAATGGGAATTCCCATGATATTCTGCACATGGTTATTGTTGCAGTTGCAAATTCAGAAAGGAAAACAGTGGGGCTTATGAAAAACAGTCTGCAAAAGGTGGTCACGGGGCAGCTGGCAATGCGTATATCCGCCTGTGCTGCCATGGCGGTACTTGCCGTTTTTTTGGTGCTGATTTCTGGTGTAAAAAAACCGAGTTGGTGAGTACGCAAGGGCGCAGTTTTGAAAAAGCAGTTGTTGTCAGTGTCCTCCGGGATAATCTTGCGGAGGACTCCTTTTCGCAGGGATTCTGATTTCATCTCTTGGCACGGTGATGGATGTTGCCATGTCGATTTCTTCGGCAATTGCAGAAATACATGTTACGGATCCGGCACTTTCTGCACGACAACTATTTCGGTCAGGTATGAGGGTTGGCAGAGATATGATGGGGACAATGTCCAATACGCTGATTCTTGCTTTTGTGGGTGGATCGCTTGCAACGCTGATGTTGAATTATTCCTACGATCTTCCATATCTTCAACTCATTAATTCCAGCAATACCGGCATAGAACTGATGCAGGAGATTTCAGGCAGTTTAGGTATCATTTTGACCGTTCCTGTTTCGGCATTTGCAGCAGCAGAATTGGTCGTGCATAAAAACAACCATTACATGCAGAACTATAAATGTGACGGACTAAAAAAGTAGCAGGCAAAAAGCAGACAGCAAAAGATATATGTCATTAAAAATAGCATTCTTCGATTGGACTGGGATCAGCCAAGTGTGAAGAATGCTATTTTTTAATGAGTTCTTGTTTACTCCGGTGTTCTGTGTAATAATGAATAAACAAATATCTTACTTGCGCACTTGCGCAGCGCTACATCATTCCCGAACTTCATGCGACAAGGGGATATTTCCACATAATTGGTGATGTTTGTTGAAAATTACGCAGATATATTCGGGAGGAAGTGCACAGATGGAGTTGGAAAGCATTAAGCAGATTGCAGCGGAGAACATGGAAAACCGCAGCAGTCATTCTTGGAAGGAACCCGGAAACAAGTTTTTTCATGGCGAACGGGTAGCAAAACTGACACTTATGCTTCGAAAAATTGTTTTGCCGGAGGATAATACTCACGATGATATATTAACCGTGGCAGCATGGTTTCACGATGTCCGCAACGGGGAAGAGGAGCACTGTGAAAAAGGTGCACAAACTACACAGGAACTGCTCAATGGGATTTGCAATTCGAAAGAGCTGAAAGAAATCTGCGAAATTATTGCGTTGCACGACAACCGAACGGAACAACATCATGCATATTCCGATTATGTTAAGCTGCATCAGGATGCCGACCTTCTTGACCATTTTGGTTCTTATGACGTTTGGATGCATTTTGCATATGCCTCGGCACATAATCAAACGCTGCAGCAGATGGCGGATTATTTGAAAAATGTTCGTCCGGCTGAGGATCAACGATATCTGAATGAATTGAATTTTTCGGTCAGCAAAGCCATCTACTTGGAAAAGTCGAACTTTCTCAAACAGTTTACAGAACGTTTTTGCGCAGAACGCAGCGGAGAAATCTGGAATTTTGAGCAGGTTTTATCCGGTATGGTGCAAAGGGAATAAAAATTTTTCTATTAATTTTAGCCCGGATGGAAACGTATGTTAGCGAAGCGGCTTCAATAGTAATTATAAAAGTAGCGGAAAACGAATGAATATTGAAAAATAAATAGTACATAAAGATATTTTTGCGTTTTGGCAGAGAGATTCGAACTTGTAGGGTGGAGGTTGTGGTCGTAATCGCACCAATAAACCGGAATTTGTATTTCTATCAGATTTCACTGTTATAATACCGAGTGAGAAACTCTGTCATACTGAATGCGACCGCTCTCCAACAGCATTTCTCGCCTAATTCCTCGTGTTCCCATATATAGATGGTAGTTTCATCGGTACTCCCGTCAGGACGAACACGATAGCAATAATAATCACCGCAGCCGTTTGTTGCAAAGAAAATAAATCTGTCCACTCTTTCGTTGTATTCTTTCTTACTGTAATCTTCTGCAAAGAGCGGAAGAAAGAATTCTCTGTTGCGTTCAACATTTTCGATGATTTCTTTTGCTGACAGCAGGCACCATCTATCTCCGTTTGTCTCTTGGAGCAGTTCTCTTAATTCTTTCGGGAAGGGATAGCCCACTACATTTTCAGCATGTTCAATCTCGCTTTCAAGGCACGGCGGCTGAATTTTCACCCACTCATTCCCTTGAGATAGTTCAAAAATCAATTCTCTATACATATTGACCTTCCCTTTTAAATTACTAAACCGAATTTGTATGGATGGAAAGCGTGCGCATTAGTCATGTTTCATGACTGTTATTTTTAAATACAAAAACAGACCAACAGAACCAATAAGAATTCCTAATCATGAAACTGGAACGACTCAATCATTATTTAGCGGATGATCTGAAACACAAAGCACTATGAAAAAGGGTATTAAGACGATTTTTTTTAACGGTTATTCCATTATCGTTATCTCTTCTATAAAATAAAAATAATCTTTACTTGAATTCTATCATCTCAATCAGCGTATTTCAATTGATAATGTGTTTATAGCTTGTTCAATAATATTTTTTGAAAGTAATATTTCTTCGTCCGTTCCGTCAATTTCTAAAATGATTCGTCCGCTAAATCCTGATAAATATTGCTTAAATACTATTCCATAATCAATGTCACCTTGTGGCAAGGGAAGATGCTCATGCGGCACATCAAAATGTTTTCCAGCTATATGCAAGCATTTAGGAAACTTAATATCAATTATTTCTTTTAGATGGCCATAATTGTCAATGTGTGCAACATCTAAAAGTTGTTCAACATAATCATCTGCCTCATATACTTTTTTTATATCCGTTGGTTTATAGTGAAAGGCATCAATTACGCTGTTATTTTCAAGATACCAAGTTACACCTTGTTTCTTCGCTTTAGTAGAGAACAATTTAGCCTGTTCAACAAGCTCAGATTGAGTATTAGCATTAACTTCACATTTCTTTGAAACAGGGTGTATGATCACTTCGTTCATTTCCAAAATCTTTACTTTTTCTAATAAGTCATCTCCATAAATTTCAAAATCAATGGGGTCAAAAACAGCATGAATTATTACAGGAAATCCAATAGTTTTTATGTATTCTATTTTTGGATCAGGGATATCATTGACAAGGATTTTTCCATTTTGATACCATACCTGCATAAAACTGAAATCATTATTTTTGCAAAATTCTACTTCATCTAGATAATTATTATACCAACGTATCCCCCGACCGATACTAACCATTTTAAATCCCTCCATTTTATGTTATATAATCAATCTCACCCTGATTATAACATGAAAATTTCTGATGTAAATAAAAAAAGATTGCCGACAAAATCGACAATCTTTTTGGTGGGGGAAGGTGGATTCGAACCACCGAAGTCATTGACAGCAGATTTACAGTCTGTCCCCTTTGGCCACTCGGGAATTCCCCCAAATATTCAAATGTTCGCACCTAACAGGGTGTCCCGTAGGGTGCTCTAATAATATACCGTATTCAAAATAAAAAGTCAAGAGTAATTTTCGATTTTTTTATTTTTCTGCTTTTTAATGCAAATATTGTAATAACCCAATACGGTTCAATAAAAATACAGAAATTAGTTCAGAATTTAAAGAAACACCGGCTCAACAATACAGTGAACCGGTGTTATCAAAAGGAGGCGGATTCTGCCGAACAAAAAATATTATCATAGAGCAAGAAAGAGCCGTTCAACGAAATCCCAATTGATCATTGTACTCCAGTTTGAAATATATTCATCACGACGGTTTTGATACCATAAATAATATGCATGCTCCCATACGTCCAAAGGGAGAAGGGACTGTAATCCGCGTGTGATGGGGCAGTTTTGATTTGCCGTCGAAATGACGTTTAAGCCGCCGGAACGGTCTTTGACCAACCACGCCCAACCGGAGCCAAAGACGGAGAGACCGGTTTGTTTCATTTTATCGAGCAGTGCGTCTTGAGAGCCAAAGCTTACCATAATTGCTTGCTGCAGAGCTGCACTGGAATGTAAACGATGAGGAGAAAGTGCGCAAAAATAAAGGCGATGATTGAGAACGCCGCCCGCAGAACGAAGAATGGCAGTTCTCTGAGCGGGAGGCAGCTGCATTGGATTACTCAGCAGCTGCGATAAAGTAAGATCCCACAGCCCCGGCAATGTTCGAATTAATGCATTTAGCTGTTCCGTATAGGTTTTAAGATGCCGGTCGTGGTGATAATGCAGAGTTGCCGAATTGAGTACAGGGCACAATGCTCCATAGGCGTATGGCAGCTCCGGAAATGAAAAAGGATAATGTTCAGTAAGACTTTGTTCCATTGCGGAATGCATTTTGTTCATGCAGATTTCTCCTCGCATAATAAATAAAAAGTTAATATTTTTGGATATCAGCAAGCTTCGAGATACCTGTGATACAATAGCTGCAAGACAGCAGGGTCAGGCTCTCTTTCTTCTTTGTGTGGCAGTTTATCAGGAAAACGCAGCTTTTCAAGTGGAACCATATAATCAATATCAAAATATTCTTAATGTGCCTAAAAAAGAACTGACTGCGGAAAATCACGGGGTGTGTACCCTTCGGCTTACCACAATGTGATTTGGACGTTTGATGAATCTTTAACACCAGGGGATGCAGAAATCTTTCCGTTGTATGGAAAAATCGTTCTGTTTATTGCAATAAAAAAGAGTTTATGCTACCATCAAATTAATTCATTTTAATGGATTTTTAGGCAGGTAAAGCAGGAATGGATGGGGAATTTTCTCTGTTTCAAGGAAAATTAGTATTATGGTAGGACGGAAAGGAAAGATTTTATGGCTATTGTTTTTAATGCGGAAACCAGAACCTTTCGTTTGGATGCAAACCACGTGAGTTATGCTTTTCGGGCAGATGAGCAGAATAATCTGCTTCATCTTTATTTTGGCAAAAAAATCTCCGATATTGATCTTTCTTACCTCGCTTTTGGAATGGGAGTTTCCTCAACCTCGGCAAATCCCCCCGGCAGTACCGATGGGAATTATTCGCTTGATACGCAGAGACAGGAATACCCCTGCATGGGAACCGGAGATTTCCGTGCGGCAGCGATTGCAATTCGGGGTACAAACGGAAGCAGTGCAACCTCTTTAAAATACCGCTGCCATGAAATTCGCAGAGGAAAGTACTCGTTGCCCGGTCAGCCGGCAGTTTATGCCGATGAGGACAAGGCACAGACATTAGATGTGACGCTGGAGGATTCTCTCACCGGGGCCGAGGTACATCTGCTTTATGGTGTGCTGGAACCGTATGATGCCATTACGCGTGCTTGTGTAATTCGAAACGCCGGAGATGAACCGTTTGTCATTGAAAAAGCGGCCAGCGCAGCACTCGATTTTCCAACGATGGATTACGATTTGCTGCACTTGTACGGCTCGTGGGCGCAGGAACGTCAGGTATCGCGTGAACCCCTTTCACACGATATCCGAACTGTTTCGAGCTTGCGCGGTGCATCCAGCCATTACCACAATCCCTTTGCTGCTCTGGTCGGCAGAACAGCGAATGAGGACTTTGGAGATGTCTATGGGTTCAGCCTTGTGTACAGTGGTAATTTTGCCATTGAAACGGAATGCAGCTACTACGACTCCGCCCGTGTAGTGATGGGAATCAATCCGATTGATTTTGCGTGGAAGCTTGCCCCGGGGCAAAGCTTTGCAACTCCCGAAGCGGTTCTGGTGCATTCTTCCGAAGGTTTGGGAGGAATGAGCCGTACCTTCCATAAGCTTTACCGGCACAATCTTTGCCGTGGGGAATGGAAAGAAAAACAGCGTCCCATTCTGGTGAACAACTGGGAAGCAACCTATTTTGATTTTGATGAGAAAAAGTTGCTTGCCATCGCAAAGGATGCTGCCGAGCTCGGCATTGAAATGCTTGTGATGGATGACGGCTGGTTCGGCAAGCGCAATGACGATACGACTTCACTCGGCGATTGGTTTGTCAATGAGAAAAAACTCAGCGGCGGGCTCAAGCCTTTGGTGGATCAGGTCAATGCATTAGGACTGAAGTTTGGCATTTGGTTTGAACCGGAGATGATTTCGCCCGATTCAGAGCTTTACCGTGCACATCCCGATTGGTGCCTTTGTGCACCGGGACGTGAAAAATCGATTGCGCGTCATCAGTATGTCCTGGATATGAGTCGTGAGGATGTGCGGTCATACCTGTTTGAGGTTGTGTCCAGCGTGCTCCATTCCGCTAATATTGCCTATGTAAAATGGGATTTTAACCGCAATCTGACTGAAGCTGGCAGTGCACTTTTGTCTCCAGAGCATCAGCAGGAAATTTTTCATCGCTATGTGCTGGGCCTTTATGATCTGCTTGAGCGATTGACTGCTGCATTTCCGAAGGTCTTGTTTGAAGGCTGTGCCGGCGGTGGCGGACGATTTGACCCTGCCATGCTGTATTATTGCCCGCAGATCTGGACGAGTGATGATACCGATGCAATGGAGCGCTGCCGAATTCAGTACGGTACCTCTATGGTTTATCCGCTTTCTTCGGTCAGTGCGCATGTGTCTGCTTCGCCGAATCATCAGACCGGCAGGGAAACCAGCTTTGAGACGCGGGGTAATGTGGCATTGGCTGGCGCATTCGGCTATGAGCTTGATTTGACCAAGCTGAGCCAGGCTGAAAAAGCATTGGTTCGGGAGCAGGTTGCACGCAGCCACGAATGGTCTCCGGTTGTGCAGGACGGTGATTTTTACCGGCTGATCAATCCGTTTGAGGATGCAAACCGCTGTGCATGGGAATCGGTTTCTGCTGATCAGACGAAGGCGATTGTTACCTTTGTGGTCACTCGCTGCAAAATTCATATGACGACGAATTTGCGCCTTCGCGGGCTGGATGCAAACAGAAAGTATCAAGAAACTGCCAGCGGACATATTTATTCCGGTGATACGCTGATGAATGCAGGATTAAACCTTAATGGGCAATATCCCGACGGGTTCAGCATGGTGCTGTGTTTTACGGCAGTTGAGGAGTAATCCCAAATTAAAAAATGATAACAATCCCCGTGGGAAGAGTGCAGAGGCAACTTTCGGCGGGGATTGCTGCGTAAAGAGAAAAATTCGCCTATTATTTTCATTTTTTTCGTCAATACTACGTTTGGTAAAGGTATTGGAAAGCGTGTTAGTTGATTATGATACCACTGCGCTGACGAAAGGAATGACTGAATGTGAAAAAACGGGCGGTTATCAGCTTCTGCGTTTTAATCGCGTTATTTACCGGAATGATTTTTCGCGTATTGGATCTTTCGCAGGGGGAAACCTTGCGCCAGGCAGCGCAGAATCAAAGCAGCTATGTGATGACACTTGGAAAAACACGGGGAACCATTTATGACTGCAATCTTAACCCGCTCACCAATGCCGAAGAGGTTTCCCGTGCAGTTGCAATTGCCACGCCGGAAAGTGTAACCGCAATCAGTGACACACTTGCCCCCAAAGAATCGGCAGCCGTGTTTGAAGAATTGGAAAAGGGAAAACCGGTGCAGTTTGATTGGCCCACGAATGCAACGGCAGCAGCATCCGGATTGCTTACCTATCAGGTTCCGCAGCGCTACACCAAGCAAAGCGGACTGGAACATATCATCGGATATGTGGGTCAGGACGGGCACGGTGTTACAGGAATTGAAAAATCATTTGATAGCTGGCTTTCCGAATGCAACGGCTCTGTTTCCCTCCGGTACCGTGCAGATGCATTAGGACGCGCACTCACCGGGGAAACGATGTCGCTGGACGATACGACGCAAAACAGCAAAAACGGCGTTGTGCTCACCATTGATGAACGGATTCAGCAAATTGCGGCACAGGCAGCGCAAAATCACTTTTCTTCCGGTGCAGTAGTCGTGCTGGAAACGGGGGCAGCAAAAATCCGTGCGATGGTCAGCCTGCCGGATTATGACCCTAATAACCTTACAGCGGCTTTGGAAGATGCATCCTCACCGCTGGTGAATCGCACGCTCAATGCCTATAATACCGGGTCGGTTTTTAAACTGGTGGTGGCTTGTGCTGCTGCAGAACAGAACGAAACGGAAATGACACTGGAATGTACCGGAACCACCGATTACGCAGGGCGATTATTCCAGTGCATTGGCGGCACACCGCATGGAACCGTGGATATTTCGCGCGCGGTGGCTTTTTCCTGCAATTGCTTTTTTATTCATCTGGCCGACCGGATTGGATATCAGCCAATTCTGTCAATGGCACAAAAGCTTGGGTTTGGACGGGCGACCTGGCTTGCCGCGGACTTTAGCTCTGCAACCGGCAGCCTGCCCACCGCACGGAATCTGAGTGCGCCGGCAGCTTTGGCAAATTTCTCGTTCGGGCAGGGTGATCTGCTGGCAACGCCGCTGCAAATTGCAGGGATGGTGCAGGCGATTGCGTGTGACGGTGTTTATACGGAGCCATCGCTTGTGGAGGGCAGGCTTTCTGCCGGGGCAACCGTGGCGGCAGCGGCAGCAGAGGTCAGCTCACGCGCCATGACATCGCATACGGCAGAGCTGGTGCGCAGTTATATGGTTGCGGCAATTGAGGGAGGAACCGCATCGTCCGGCAAGCCGGAAACAGGGGGTGCCGGGGCAAAAACTGCAACCGCGGAAACCGGCAGTACCGATGCAAACGGAGAAGAAGTGATCCAGGCATGGTGCGCAGGATTTTACCCCGCAGAACAACCGAAATACGTGATTGTGGTAATGGCGGAAAACGGAAAGTCCGGCAGTAAGGTCTGTGCCCCTGTTTTTAAGGAAGTTGCCGACGGTATTGCACAACTGGAAGCTGCACAGGAAAGCAACTTGGGTGTTCAAAATTGACAAAGAACATGTGCAGAATTTTTGATTTCGCCGTTGACAATTTGCACGGGGAAGTCTATAATAAAAACTAATATTGAAACATTGATGGGGAAGAATCGCATCTGCCCGCTGCAGAGAAAAGGCCCTTGGCTGAAAGGCTTTTGCCGGTTGATGCGTTCACTGCCGCCCCGGAGTTCCGGCACGAAGAGTGTCGGCGTGTTTTCGCGTTAAGAATCAGAGAGGCATTTTGCTTTGCAGAGTGCAATTTGGGTGGTACCGCGGATCTTTTCGTCCCATGTGTTGGGGAGAAAGGGTCTTTTTTATGCCCTTTTGCGGCGGCAGCAAGCCCGATGCACGAAACGGTTTTGGCAGCACGAAAGCGGAATGATGATTATTTAATTTGAAAAAGGAGTCAATGAAAATGGAATGGACCGGACTGAACGAGCTACGCGAAAAATATCTGTCCTTTTTTGAGTCAAAGGGACATCTGCGGCTGAAGAGCTTTTCTCTTGTGCCGCAAAACGACAAGAGCCTGCTGCTGATAAATTCCGGCATGGCGCCAATGAAGAAATTTTTTACCGGAGAGGTAACTCCGCCGCGCACTCGCGTGACCACCTGCCAAAAATGCATTCGTACGCCGGATATTGAGCGGGTCGGCATCACAGCGCGCCACGGCACGTTTTTTGAAATGCTCGGCAACTTCTCTTTTGGTGATTACTTCAAGCGTGAAGCCATCAACTGGTCGTGGGAGTTCTTCACCAAGGCGCTGGAGATGCCGGCTGAAAAGATTTATGTTTCTGTTTATAAAAATGACGACGAGGCTTATGACATCTGGACGAAGGAGATCGGCGTTGCCCCTTCGCATATGAAGCGCCTTGGAAAAGAGGATAACTTCTGGGAGCATGGCCCCGGGCCGTGCGGCCCCTGCTCGGAAATTTACTTTGACCGCGGCGAGCAGTATGGCTGCGGAAAACCAACCTGCGGCGTGGGCTGCGACTGCGACCGTTATGTTGAGATTTGGAATAACGTGTTTTCGCAGTTCGTTAATGACGGCAACGGCAATTACACCGAGATGGAGCACAAAAATATTGATACCGGAATGGGACTGGAACGCCTTGCCTGTGTGATGCAGGGTGTGGAAAATCTGTTCCTTGTGGATACGGTTCAGTCCATCATGAAAAAGGTGATCGAAATTTCCGGCGTGGCTTACGGAGCAGGCGAAAAGAGCGATATCTCCCTGCGCGTAATCACCGACCACATCCGTTCCACCTCGTTCATGATCGGCGATGGTGTGATGCCCTCCAACGAAGGCCGCGGCTATGTGCTGCGCCGTTTGCTGCGCCGTGCTGCCCGTCATGGCCGTTTGCTGGGCATCGACCGCCCGTTCCTTGCCGAGCTTTGCGATGTTGTGATTGCCGCCAACGAATCGGCATACCCCGAGCTGAAGGAAAAGCAGACGTTCATCAAGAAAGTGGTTGCAGTGGAAGAAGAAAGCTTTAACCGCACCGTTGACCAGGGGCTTTCTCTGCTGGAGGAGATGCTGCAAAATACGGCGGGCGATACGCTTTGCGGCGACGACGCATTCAAGCTGAGCGATACCTATGGCTTCCCGCTCGACCTCACCCGCGAGATTGTTGCAGAGCGCGGCAAAAAGGTGGACGAAGAGCGTTTTCATGAGCTGATGAAGGAGCAAAAAGAGCGTGCGCGCTCCAAACGCAAAAAGTCCGACGTGGATGCATGGGCAGGAGAAGGCTCAGTGTTCGATGAGCTGGAGCCCACCGATTTTGTTGGATATACGGAGATGGAATGTGACACCACCGTGCAGGCGCTTGTTAAGAACGGCGAGCAGGTTTCTTCCGCAGAAGAGGGAGAAGAGGTGCTGGTTGTGCTGGGCGCTACGCCGTTTTATGGCGAGGGCGGCGGTCAGGTGGGTGATACCGGAACGATTTCCGGCAAAGGCTGCACCCTGACCGTGACCGACACCACGAAAACCGACGGTGTTTTTGTGCATCACTGCGTGGTGACAGCCGGTGAGGTGACGCAGGATATGCAGGTTCATGCCGCTGTGGACAGCGAGCGCCGTCTTGCAATTATGCGCAACCATACCGCGGCTCACTTGCTGCAGGCTGCCCTGAGAACGGTGCTTGGTACGCATGTGGAGCAGGCAGGTCAGTTGGTTACCGGCGAGCACGTGCGCTTTGACTTTACGCACTTTGCTGCACTGACCGCAGACGAGCTGCAAAAGGTGGAGCAGCTCGTCAATGAGGAATTGCTCCGCGGCGAGGCGGTCACCATGACCGAAATGCCGATTGAGGAAGCCAAAAAGCTTGGTGCAATGGCACTCTTTGGTGAAAAATACGGTGCCATGGTTCGCGTTGTCCGTGCAGGCAAATTCTCTGTTGAATTTTGCGGCGGAACGCATATTGACAATACCGCAAAGCTTGGTCTGTTTAAGATTACGGGCGAAAGCTCGGTTGCCGCGGGCGTTCGCCGCATCGAAGCCGTGACAGGGCTTGGCGTCAAGAAGCTGCTCGACGCTTCTCTGGCGGAGATTTCTTCTGCTGCCGGGGCACTTAAAACGAACAGCTCCGAATTGGTGCAGCGCGCCCAGCAGGTGACCGCAGAGCTGAAGGCAAAGGAAAAAGAGCTGGCGGCAGTTCGTTCCCAGATGGCAGCCGAAAAGGTTGGCGAGCTGGTTTCTGCTGCCGAAGAGGTTGGCACCGTGCGTGTTCTGGTGAGCGCAATGCCGGGTCTTGCAGCAGATGAAGCGCGTGCCATGTGCGACAAAGCCCGCGATCTTTCGGATAACATTGTTGCAGTCATTGCCGGAATCGGGGACGACAAAGCAGTCATCGCCTGTGCAGTGGGCAAAAAGGCGCAGCAGAGCGGTGCGCATGCAGGCAACATCGTGCGCGAAATTGCAAAGCTTGCAGGCGGTAACGGCGGCGGCAGACCGGATAGCGCAACTGCCGGTGCAAAGGATGTTTCCAAGCTGGATGCGGCGCTTGCCAAGGCAAAGGAAATCGTTGCAGGGATGCTGAAATAATCGTCCCGCTCTTCGTGCCACCGTAGGAAGCGGCGTGATAACAGGGAACAAAGGACGGTTGCTTGCAAAATTGTCGATTCATCTTGCAACCGCTGTCCTGTTTGTGTTATACTGATTCCGAACGGGAAATGGTACAAAAATAGAGGAGAAGTCTGGATCGTCGGGGTTTTCTCAAGATTTTTGTCTGCCGTTTCAGGAGAAAACAGGATGATAATTGAACCAACGCTTCAAAGCAAGGAGGCGAATCAAAGAATGGATTGCATTTTCTGCAAGATTGCAAACGGTGAAATCCCGTCGCGCAAAGCGTATGAGGATGACACGGTTCTGGCATTTTATGATCTTGATCCGCAGGCGCCTACGCATGTGCTGATTATTCCCAAGCAGCATATCCAGTCGGTCGCGCAGGTGACGGAGGAAAACAGCGCAGTGGTTGCCCACATTTTTGAGGTTGCAGCAAAGCTTTCCGCAGAGTTGGGGCTTGCAGACGGGTTCCGTGTGGTTTCCAATTGCGGGGAATCTGCAGGGCAGTCAGTGCCGCATCTGCATTTTCATCTGCTCGGCGGGCGCGATTTCACATGGCCGCCCGGCTGATTTTGCATTATTTATCAGAATAAAGGAGAATGTACCGTGCAGCAGGCATATAAGATGACGATTGCGGGCTGTGAGCGGAGTCTTCCGCTTTGCCCCGTCAATGAAAAATTGGACATTGCAGCGTTTGTGATGTTCGGCGATGTGGAGCTGACCGAAAAGGCATCCACAGAGCTTTTGAAGAAATGTCCGGAGCATGATTTTATTGTGACCGCAGAGGCAAAAGGCATTCCGCTCGCTTATGAAATGGCGCGTCAGGGCTGCCGCAGATATTTTGTGGCGCGAAAAGCGACCAAGCTTTATATGACCAATCCGCTGGAGGTTGCCGTGCAGTCCATCACCACCGACCATCTGCAGCACCTTTATCTTTCCGAAGAGGAAGCGCAGCAGATCAAGGGCAAGCGTGTACTGATTGCCGATGACGTAATCAGCACGGGAGAATCGCTCAGCGCAGTGGTAAAGCTGGTGGAAGCGGCCGGAGGGAATATCGTCGGTTGTGCCGCGGTTCTTGCCGAGGGTGACGCTGCCGATCGAAAAGACATCGTCTTTTTGGAAAAACTCCCGTTGTTTTTTAAGTGATTTAAATGCACACGGGTAAGAAAAACCGGATATCTGTCAAGCGGCCTTTGGCTGCGGTCGGCTTCGGCTGGCTTGCAGCCCAATGGGCGGCAATGATGACAGATACCCGGTTTTCTTTTATCTGTGCGGCGGTTTTGCTGGTGGCTTGCGCAGTGCAGCTTTTGGGCAAGCAGCGCAAACGCCGCCGGTTGACCGCCCTGGTTTGCGGAATCTGTGCCGTCTCGGTTGCCGCAACCGCAGTCTATCGGTTTCTTGTGTTTGCCCCGGTTCGCCAAATCGGCGGGCAAACGGCTGCGGTTTCCGGTGTGATTTGCGATGAACCGGAGGAATCGAACGGGCGGTATTATTATGTGATTGAGACAGATTCCCTGATTGCGACCGGTTCTCTGCGCGATTTCGGCGGTGCAAAGCTCCGGTTGAGCAGCCAGACACCGATGGATGCCGGAAAGTATGATTCCATTTCGATCGAAAAGGCTTATGTGTATGCGCCGCAGGGAGGTCTTGGTTACAGCTCACAGAGTTATTATGAATCGCGCGGGATTGCGCTGACCGGAACCTTTTCCGCCTTTGCCGCCACCGTCAAAAGCGGTGTGCCGCCGTGGTATGCGTTTGCAGACCTGCTTCGCGAAAAAATTTCCGATGCGCTGCATATGCTGTTGCCCACAGAAGAGTCCGGGCTTGCCTGCGGGGTTTTGCTGGGAGATCAGTCTGACCTTTCCCCAGAACTGATCGACAGTTTTCGCGCTTGCGGAATCAGCCATCTGCTGGTGGTTTCCGGTCTGCACATTTCTTTTTTGATTATGGGGCTTCATCAGCTGCTGCATGGTTTGCTGCACAAAAAACGGCTTGCAGCAGGAATTTGCCTGCCGGTATTGCTGCTGTTTATGGCGATTGTGGGCTTCACGCCGTCTGTTTTGCGTTCCGGAGTAATGATGACGCTCTATCTGCTTGCGATTCTGCTGCTTCGTTCCGCCGATTCCAGAACCTCACTCGCAATTGCGGTTTTGCTGATTTGTCTGGCAAATCCCTGTGCGGCGGGTGATGTGGGGTTGCAGCTTTCCTTTTTGGCGACGCTCGGAATCCAGTGCTGCTCCGGTCGCTGGTGTCGGAAAATATTTCATCACCTGCCGCGCAGACGAACCGGTGGCGGTCGGCGCTTGATTCCGGCGGTTTGTACCACGGTTTCGGCTTCCCTGTTCACGCTTCCCGTTACCTTGGTGGCGTTTGGAACCGTATCACTGATTGCGCCCGTGGTCAATCTCTTTGCGGAGCTGCCTGCACAATTGCTGCTGCAGCTTTCGCTCATCACAGCAGCGGCACAGCTTTGCGGTTTTTCATTCCTTGCCCGCCCGCTTGCGCTGCTGACAGGGCTGCTTGCAAAGGGGCTTGGCGCAATTGCCGCGTTTTTTGCAGAGCTTGCGCCAAGCGTTCCGGTTTCCTCTGCAGGATGGATGCTTTTGGTTGCGGTTGGGTTGATTTTGGCTGCGCTTTGTCTGTGGTTTCCAAAGGCAAAGCAGCTTCCGCTGTGCTCTGTTTTGATGGTGTTTGTGCTGTTGATGGGGAGTGTGGATGCAGCACAGGCATTTTCCAAAAAACCGCGCATTACGCTGCTCAATTGTGCCGACGGACTTGCAGTTGTGATTCATTCGGAGAATGAAAGTCTTTTGCTGCTTGCCGATTGCGGAAAAAGCGCGATTTCCGCCTGCTCGGATGCGTTTGCACAGCAATCTCCCGATTTACTGCTGCTGCCCGGGGAGTATCATCGCGCAGCATCGCTTGCAGCAAGGGAGGCACTTAACGGAAAAGAGCCTCAGCTTTCGGTAATTGGATACCGCCGTATCCCGGACGAGCTTTCTTTTTTACGGCGCGCAAATGTTTTGCTTTCAGAGGATGAGGAAAAGTTTTCCACAGGGGAAATTACCGTGCAGCAAACAAAGGAGGCTTCCGGCATCTGGTACCGCGTTGTTATCAATCAGACGATCATTTTGATTCCAGTGGGGTTGTGTGATGCAGCTGAGCTTACGCCTGAACGCAGGACGGCAGATATATTAGTGCTTGGTTATTCCGTGAAAAATTTATCAAAAATCAGCTGTAAAACAGTACTCGTTTCCGCAGGGAAGGACAGCGTGCAGATGCTTTGCAGCGCGGCAGAGCATACGATGGCGCCGATTTATTCCACAGCAAAAAACGCTGCACTCACACTGTTTTTTGAAAACCAAAAAATGATTTATGCATGGAATTAGTTTTGGGCGCGGTTGTAAAATGCCTGCTCTCATGGTAAAATACATACAATATATTTTGATGCGGGAGGTGATTTGATTGGAGGAGGCAGCACTAAAAAAGCAATTAAGGGAGAAAGCGTTTTCCCGCGTTTATTTCCTGTTTGGCGAAGAGCCGTGGATGGTGCGGTATTATGCAGCGCAGATTGCAAAAAAAGCGGTTGATGCATTCGAGGAATTCAATTTGCAGCGCTTTGATGAAGAATCCTCTGTCGATCAGATTGCCGAAGCGGTGGAAGCACTGCCGATGATGAGCGAGCGCAAATGCGTGATTGTGCGCAATTACAATGCCGAGACCAATGCCTCACAAACAGCAAAAATGGCGGAGCTGCTTGCTGACCCGCCCGAAAGCTGTGTGCTGATTTTTGCCTGTACGCAGGAGATTAACTGGAAAAAATCTGCCAAGTGGCGTGCATTTCAAAAAGCAGTCGGTGCGGTGGGTGCGGCGGTGGAGTTTGGTGCAAGAGACAATGCTGCGCTGACAAAATTTTTGACCGGATTTGCACAGGAACGCGGCTGCACCCTTTCACCGGACGTTTGCCGCTATATTCTGGGACTTTGCGGAAATCAGATGACAGTCCTGGAAAATGAATTGGAAAAGGTGTGTGCCTTTGCCGGCTCGGGAGAATTGACACGCGCGCACTGTGATGCGGTTTGCGTGCAGACGCAGGACGCAGTTTCATTCCGCATGGCAAATGCACTCACGGCGGGCGATTACGATACCGCCTATCACCTGCTTGACCTGCTGCTTTATCAACGGGAGGAGCCGGTGGTGCTGCTTGCTGCCATTTCTTCGGCGTATGTCGATCTTTACCGCGCGCGGGCTGCAATCGACAGCGGGCAGAATGTGCTGGAACTTTCTGTACCATTTGAATACGGCAAAATGGATTTTAAGCTGAAAAATGCTGCCCGTGCGTGCCGGAAGCTGGACCTTTCCCAGCTGCGCAGCTGCCTGGATGCGCTGTATCAGGCGGACCGGGAATTGAAAAGCTCCCGCACCGACAACCGCGTCATTTTAGAGAAAACGATGGCGAAGCTGCTGCTGATTTCGGCAAAAAAATAACAATAAAGGAATCGCTCGCAATGGAAAAAATCAAGGTGCGTCCTGTAATCCTTGTGGAAGGAAAATACGATAAGATTAAGCTGGAATCACTGGTGGACGGATTTATTCTGCCGACCGATGGTTTTCAGATTTTTGCGGATCAGGAGCGCGTGGCGTTGATTCGCCGACTTGCCGCGGCACGCGGTGTGCTTGTTCTGACGGACAGCGACGGTGCAGGATTTGTGATTCGCAATTACCTTTCCGGCATTCTGCCGCCGGAACAGGTGCGCCATGCGTATATTCCCGATCTTTTCGGCAAGGAAAAGCGAAAGCGTGCGCCTTCCAAAGAGGGTAAACTCGGTGTGGAGGGAATGGATCGCGCTACTTTGCTTCGGGTGCTGCAAAGAGCGGGAGTTGCAGAAGAAACGGACGAGCTGCCTCCGGCAAAACCGGTCACCAAGCTTGATTTGTTTGAGGATGGTTTTTCCGGCGGGGAAAACAGCGCCGCACTGCGTTCCCGATTGCTTGCCGTGCTCGACTTGCCACAGAGAATGACCGCAAATGCCATGCTGCAGGCGATTAACAGCTTTCTGGATTATGACGAATATAAGGCCTTTGCCGCCCGGCTGCGGAAAGAAAACTGCCGGGAGCAATTGTGTTCCGGAGAAAATTCGGCTTTGGAGAAGAATTTTGAAGCCGTTGGAAAGGATGAGATGAAATGAAAGTCCGTATTCCAAAACAGATGATGGTTTTGCTGTATCTGCCGGAAAGCGCGGAAAACGAACGGATACGAAATGCGCTCAGAGGGGCAGGGATGCCGTTCTGTGAGCTTTTGCCGCAGCAGCTCACGCTAACGGTACAGGAATGCTTTGAGGGAAAAACGACAGATAGTCCGCTCGCCGAAGATGCTCCCCAAGAGGCAATGGCGATTTTCTGCAATCTGAGTGAAGCGCAGCTGGATTGTGCGCTGGCAGCTCTGCGCGGATTGCCGGTTCCGCTCAAAGCAATTATGACGCCGACCAACCGTGACTGGAATTTGCTGACGCTTTCCCACGAGCTTTGCCGCGAACGCGAAGCGATTCGCCGCCAAAAAGAACAACCCCGTCCATGATGCATTTACAACCCTGCGGTGTGGCAATCCCCGTTTTTATGAAGTGGGCAATCAGTGAAGAATTTGAAAAAACGGATTTTTGCTTAAATTTATTCTTTATTTCAAAGAAATCTTGCTGAATCAGTGCTTTCTTCAGCTTTGTGTAAAGAGCTTGCCAAAATGCCGCGGTGTGGTACAATATAAAAATAGGTTTCCGGATGAAACCGTTGGATGATGAGCGGTGCGCCGCGTTTGGAAGGAAGGATTTTATCATGAATATCAGAGAAGAGTCGCTTGCAAAGCATTACGAATGGAATGGAAAGATTGAGGTTATTTCGCGTGTGCCGATCAACACCGCAAAAGATCTTTCGCTTGCCTATACGCCCGGTGTGGCAGAGGCTTGTCTGGAGGTTCAAAAGGATGTCAATAAATCGTATGAGCTGACGCGCCGCAATAATCTGGTTGCCGTTGTGACCGATGGCACCGCCGTACTCGGCTTGGGAGACATCGGCCCCGAAGCAGGGATGCCTGTGATGGAGGGTAAATGTGCACTGTTTAAGGAATTTGCCGGTGTGGATGCGTTCCCAATCTGCGTTCGTTCCAAGAATGTAGACGAGATTGTGCGCACGGTTGAACTGATTGCCGGAAGCTTTGGCGGCATTAATCTGGAGGATATTTCTGCACCGCGCTGCTTTGAGGTGGAACGCCGACTCAAAGAAGTCTGCGATATTCCTGTTTTTCATGATGATCAGCATGGTACGGCAATTGTTGTCGCTGCAGCATTTCTGAATGCGCTCAAGGTTGTGAAAAAAGAGATCTCCGAGGTTCATGCCGTGATCAACGGAGCGGGAAGCGCAGGTATTGCAATCGGTAAGCACCTGCTCAATCTCGGATTGAAGCATTTGACGATGGTTGACCGGTTCGGTATTGTGTGCGAAGGAATGGAAGAACTTAATCCTGCACAGGAGCTGATGGCACAGAAGACGAATCGTGAGCATCAGCGCGGAACGCTGGCGGATGCCGTGCGCGGTGCCGATGTTTTCTTTGGCGTGTCTGCACCAAATGTGCTCAAGCCGGAAATGATTCAGTCGATGGCAAGTGACCCCATCGTGTTTGCAATGGCGAATCCTACGCCCGAAATCATGCCGGACGAAGCAAAGGCTGCCGGCGCGCGTGTGGTGGGAACCGGTCGATCCGATTTCCCCAATCAGATTAATAATGTATTGGCTTTCCCCGGCATCTTCCGCGGAGCACTCGATTGCCGTGCCAGCGAAATCAACGAAGCCATGAAGGTTGCCACATCCTATGCGCTCGCAAATCTGGTTAAGCCGGAAGAACTGAGCGAGGATTACATTCTGCCCAATGCACTTGATAAACGGATCAGCCGTGCGGTGGCAGATGCAGTGATTCAGGCAGCACATGAAACAGGCGTTGCGCGCATTTAATTCGGAAGGGAGTCGCACGGATTGAAAATTTTTGTGATTGGATGCGGTCGGTGGGGATCGTTTTTGGCGTGGTATCTCAATCGAATCGGACATCAGGTTTCGCTTTACGGTCGGTCCGGGTCAGCTTCGTTTGAGCAGCTGAAGACGACGCGCAGCAACGAGTTGGTTGATCTGCCCGAATCGGTTGAACTGACGGATTCCTTGGCTGCCGCGAGAGAAAGTGATTGTGTTGTCGTTTCTGTTCCGTCACAAAATCTGCGTTCGTTGCTTCTTGCACCAGAGCTTTCCGCTCTGAAAGACCAGACCTTTGTGCTCTGCATGAAGGGACTGGAGATTTCCACAGGAGAACGCCTTTCCAGGATTGCGGCTGAGTCTCTCGATTCCAGTTCGCACATTGCTGTTTGGCTTGGGCCGGGCCATGTGCAGGAGTTTACGCGTGGGGTTCCCAACTGCATGGTGATCGACAGCGAAGAAGAACCGGTGAAAAGACGGTTGATTGATGCTTTTTCGAGTGATTTGATCCGTTTTTATTACGGTCAGGATATGATCGGAAATGAAATCGGCGGAGCAGCAAAAAATGTGATCGGAATTGCTGCCGGTATGCTGGATGGTAAACACCTTTCCACCCTGAAGGGCGCGTTGATGTCGCGCGGAACCAGAGAGATTGCAAGGCTGATTCAGGCGATGGGCGGCAATGAGCTTTCCGCTTATGGACTTTGTCACCTTGGCGATTATGAAGCAACCGTATTTTCCCCCTATAGCCACAACCGGAGTTACGGTGAGGCATTTGTCCGCGGGGAAACATACAAAAGCTTGGCAGAAGGCTATTTTACCGTGCAGGCGATGATGAAGCTGCAACAGGAATACCAGGTGGAACTGCCCATTTGCGCAGCGGTTCACGCGATTTTGCATCAAGGTGCTGATCCGGATACCATGCTTGCGACGCTTTTTGCGCGCAGCTTGAAGAACGAATTTTAAATAAAAAGCCCGATGTCATTTCGTTACGTGATATAATCCCCATAGAGTAGACACTTGAAATAACAAAAAGATTTCAAGACTACACTAAGGGGGTTATTTTATGT
>CAKXIK010000014.1:14041-55952 GCA_934875675.1 uncultured bacterium | reverse complement strand
GGGCTATGCAACACCGCAGACAGAAGCAAAAGAGGAGCTCGACCCGGAAATTCGTGATGACCCCATGTTTTATCCTCCGGAGGAGGTTTTGGAACAGACGGAAATTTTTCAAACTTTACCTAAGACGACGAATAAGCTAATGGATGATCTTTGGATTAAGCTCAAGATTTCCAGAAACTAAATCGGATAGAATGAGCTTGATGAATCGATCCTTTAATTACCGGTGTCCGGCGGGATAAAACCCGCTGAAATATTGTATTGATTCGCTTTTTTCTGTTTGCAGACCGTTTGGATTGCAGGCGGAAAAAAGCTTTTTATTTGTTGTTCAAAGTTGTAAAATAATATTCATAGTAATCTCAAACTTAAAAGGAATGAAATCAACGAAAAAGCTTGAATTGATGAAGTTTTCAAAGATCTTTATCTATCGTTTCAAGAAAATTAGTATCAGCGCTGCAGAAAGGTCGATTTGGTGATGAAAAAACAGTTTCGTGGAGTAATTTTTGATTTGGATGGAACGCTGGTTAATTCAATCGGCGATTTGCAGGCAAGCGTCAATCATGTGATGGAGTCGCGCGGTTTTCCGCAGGCAACAGAGCAGCAGATGAAGCAAATGGTAGGGAATGGAATACGGAAGCTGATTGAACGGGCGCTGCCGGAGCAAGTGCGTACGCCTCAAATGATTGATGAATGTTTGCAGGAATTTTCGTGCTATTATCGTCAGCATTGCATTGATCAGACACGTCCCTATGAAGGAATGGCGCAATTAGTTGCTCTGCTGCATATACGTGGAATCCATACTGCAGTAGTTTCCAACAAAGCAGATCAAATGGCAAAACAAATTGTAAAAGCGCTTTTTTCACAGGATGTTTTTGATGAAGTTGCAGGTATGAAGGAAGGAATAGCGCCAAAGCCAAATCCCGAAGCATTATTGAACATTTGCCGCACCTGGAAAGTTGAGCCACAAGAATGTGTAATGGTCGGCGATTCCAATGTGGATATCCTTACGGGGGATAATGCGGGGATGGTTTCCGTTGGGGTTGCATGGGGATTCCGCGGCAGAGCAGAATTGGAAAAGGCGGGTGCAGATTCAATTGCAGAGACGGTGCTGGAACTGACCAATATTCTCCTTGCGTAATATCGCGGGACTTTGCATGCACAAAACAAACAGGAAATTATGCACAAAGATTCTTCCGAAAAATGCATCTTTTTTTTCTTTCAATTTTCAAAAAGCACTTGCTTTAGCTAAATAATATGATAGAATAATAACATGTCAGACTGTCTTTCACACAGCGACAGTCCGAAAATTGAGAAGCAAAATACGATGTGTTTTACGAAAGGATGAAAGGTTTTCATGAAAATGAAAAGAGTTTTGGCACTTGGCCTTGCAATGGTTTTGGTGTGTTCTTCCCTGATGCTCGGTTGTTCCAAAAGCAGCAGTAAGGTGATTGTTGGCGTTGATAACGGTTTTCCGCCCATGGGTTTCCTGAATGATAAAAATGAACTGGTTGGCTTTGATATTGATGTTGCCAAAGCAGTTTTTGCAAAACTCGGTATGGAAGTTGAATTTCTTGCAATCGATTGGAGTGCAAAAGAGCAGGAGTTGAACACCAAAAAGGTTGATTGCCTTTGGAATGGTTATACCATTACCGATGCACGAAAAGAAAAAGTGAACTTTACCGATCCGTACATGAAAAATGCACAGGTTATTGTTGTAACCAAGGAATCCGGCTATGTTTCGTTGGATGATCTTGCCGGCAAGAAGCTTGCATTGCAGTCTGGATCCAGCGCTTCTGATGCATTGGATGAAGCTGCAGATTTTAAAGCATCCCTTGCGGGTACCAACGAGTTTACAGATAACATGAAAGCTTTCATGGATTTAGAATCCGGCATGTCTGATGCAGTTTTGATTGATCAGGTGGTTGCAGATTATTACATCAAGGCAAACAACAAGGATTGGGTAATTCTTGACGAAAAGCTTGCGTCCGAAGAGTACGGTATTGGTTTCCGTAAGGATGATGAGCTGCGTGACAAAGTTAACGATACCTTGAAGGTGCTTGCAGCGGACGGTACTCTTGCAAAAATTTCGACAGAATGGTTTGGCTCCGATGTCACGACCATTGGCAAGTAATAACTGTCTTAGTTTAGAATAAAGCAAGGCGGAAGCTGATGATTGCCTCAATCAGAGGCAGTGCAGCTCCGTCTTTTTTCCGCTTTTACGGATGCTGCCCAGTTTGGGCAGAGCAAACACGAACAACAGGAAGGGCTTGATGTTTCATGGGGATCGATTATGCATCTCTTTTGCGTTCCATGCTGGAAGCATCCGGAACGACTCTTGCAATTTTTGGTTTAACACTGCTTTTTGGATTGCCGCTCGGTCTGGTTGCAGCGGCGGGAAGAATGTCCCGATTTAAACCGCTGCGTTGGTTGGTAACTATTTACCTGCAAATCATGCGTGGAACACCTTTGATGCTGCAGCTTTTTTTCTTCTGTTATGGACCCTATTACATATTCCATGTAAGCGGAACCAGCCGCTTTACGGCAGCAATTGTGGCATTTACACTGAATTACGCTGCATATTTTGCAGAGATTTACCGTGCTGGCATCGAATCTATCCCCGTGGGGCAATACGAAGCTGCGGGGGCGCTCGGCTTTACACGCGGACAAACTTTTTTTCGTATTGTGTTGCCGCAGGTCATCAAGCGAATTCTTCCTCCAATGGGAAATGAGTTTATGACACTGGTAAAAGATACATCGCTCGCTCGCGTGATTGCAATTGTAGAGTTGTTTACAATTGCAGAAAAAACATCCTCAAACTTCTTTTCAACCATTCCGTTGGTGATTGCGGGTGTGTTTTATTTTGTGATGAATGCCGCAGTGGGAAAGTGTTTCGCGGTTGCGGAAAAGAAGCTCGATTATTATCGCTGATCCATTTCCGGCGATGCAATGATTTCATTTGTGAAAGGAATGGCTAAAAAGAATGGAGCAAATTCTTTCTGTTTCGCACATCAGCAAGAGCTTTGATGGAAACGAGGTATTGCATGATATATCGTTAGAGGTCAATCGCGGAGAAGTAATCGCAGTGATCGGGCCGTCCGGTTCCGGAAAAAGTACGTTGCTGCGCTGCATTAATCAGTTGGAGCGCATTGACCAGGGAAGTATTTCTGTTTGCGGTGAGACCATGGTAGAAACGGATGCTGCCAGACGTGCTGTTTATCGGGATAAAGATGTTCTGAGAAAAATTCGCTTGCGTGTTGGCTTGGTATTTCAGAATTTTAATCTTTTTCCGCACTTTTCCGTGTTACGCAACATCACAGAGGCACCTATGCAGGTGCTTGGCCAGTCACAGCAGGAAGCAGATGCCAACGCGCGTGATTTGTTAGCGAAGATGGGGCTTTCCGACAAGGCAGACGCTTATCCATATCAGCTTTCGGGTGGACAACAACAGCGCGTTTCTATTGCGCGTGCACTGGCATTGCGCCCCGAACTGCTTTTTTTTGATGAGCCTACCTCTGCGCTCGACCCGGAATTGATCGGTGAAATTTTGAAAGTGCTGCGTCAATTGGCAGAAGAGAAAATGACAATGGTCATTGTAACGCATGAAATGGCGTTTGCCCGTGATGTTGCAGATCGAGTGATTTTTATGGACCACGGAGACATCATGGAACAAGGTACTCCGGAAGAAATTTTTAACGGACCGCGCAGTGAGCGTATGCAGGCATTTTTAGCTCACTTTTCGGAGCACTGACTGCACATATTGGATTTTAATATGGTTTCAAAAGACTCGTGCACATTTTGTGCATGAGTCTTTTGAAAATGAAAATAATACTTATTTAATATTTGGCTTGACAAATCAAAAAAAAGTGCTACAATTACTTTAATACATAAAAACATAAAAGCATAAAACTGCTAAAGTGTAAAGCGGAAAAGTGATAAACTATATTCCGCCGAATCATATCACAACGGTATTTTGAAAGGATCAGGTGATAAGTGATGATTATTGTCATGAAAAACAATGCAACAAAACAAGATTTTGATGCCGTAGAGGAACTGATTTTATCACAGGGACTCAAGCCGCATCTTTCGCAGGGTGCACAAGCAAGCATTATTGGTGTAATCGGAGATAAGACACGTCTCTCCATTGAAAATATTGAAATGATGAGTGGGGTAGATAAGGTTGTTCCGGTAATGGAAAGTTATAAGCTTGCGGGTCGTTCTTTCCATCCGGAGGATTCTGTGATTGATGTCAGTGGAGTGAAAATTGGCGGAAAAGAACTTGTTGTAATGGCAGGACCCTGCGCGGTGGAAAGTGAAGAGCAAATTATGAAAGCAGCCGAGGCAGTTGCCAAAGCAGGTGCTAAATTTTTGCGCGGAGGTGCATATAAGCCACGTACTTCACCATATGCTTTTCAGGGGTTGGAAGATGAAGGTTATCGTTTGCTGCGCAAAGCAGGCGATGCATTTGGGCTCAAGGTTATCAGTGAAGTCGTTAGCCAAAATGAAATTGCGATTGCAAGTGAATGCTGCGATATGATTCAGGTGGGTGCCAGAAATATGCAAAACTTCCGGCTATTGCGGGAACTTGGCCGGTGTGGTCGACCGGTATTGCTGAAACGTGGCATTGCTTCCACCGTGGTGGAATGGCTTGATGCGGCGGAGTATATCCTCAGCGAAGGGAATCCCAATGTAGTGCTTTGTGAACGAGGAATCCGTACCTTTGAAACAGCTACCCGCAATACACTTGATCTGGGAGCAGTTGCGGTTGTAAAGGAACGCAGTCATCTTCCGATTATTGTGGATCCCTCACATGCAGCAGGAAAAGTGAGGTATGTAGAGCCGCTTGCATTGGCAGGTATTGCGGCAGGAGCGGATGGACTAATCGTTGAGGTGCATCCACAACCCGCCAAGGCACTTTCCGATGCAGCACAACAGTTGAGCCCGGTTCAGTTTGAACAGATGATGCAGCGCTGCAGAGCAGTAGCGCAGGCGGTTGGACGTATTCTTTAAATTTGTGCCAGAGCAGCGGCCTTTTTCTTCTTATACTAATTTTGATTTAGAAACGGAATCAAGGAAAAAGCTTTTATCGATCAGTTTTTCTTTGTGGTTTCAACACAAATTGGTATTCGGATGAAAAAGGCCTTTTATTTTGAAGCAGCATTAATTGATGACATGGAGTTAGCTGATGGTATGCTTTGTGCATTTTCTGAGTTAATGGATGGGGCAGAACACGAGTGCTGTCGTCCTTCATGATCCGTGTCGTACGAGGTTTGGTCGATCAACTGAGAAATAGGAACGAATTGGTATCCTTCTGAGAGCAGTTTTTCCAAAATTCGCGGCAATGCTTCTGGTGTATTTTTTGCAGCATTGTGAAACAGCACGATGCTTCCTGATTTTACGCTTGAAGTAACCCTTTGGTAGATTTCTTCCGAAGAAAGATTTTTCCAATCCAGACTATCAACATCCCATTGTATACAATGCATATTCATTTCCTGAAGGGTGTCAACCAGCGCATTATTATAGTCGCCATAAGGAGCTCGCAATAATGTAGGACGTTTGCCGGTGACGGATTCAATTTTGTCGTTGCATGTTTTAATTTCCTGTAACATTTCGTCGCGGCTGAGCGTTGGCATATGGGGATGAGTGTTGGAATGATTTTCAATCTCATGTCCTGCGTCAGATAATGCTTTTACAGACGCTGGGTACTTATCCACCCATTGGCCCACAACAAAAAAAGTTGCCTTAATGTTGTATTTAGCGAGAATGTCAATGAGCTGCTGCGTATCCTCGTTGCCCCAAGCTGCGTCAAAACTGATTGAAATTATTTTTTCTTGTTTTTCTACACAGTAAATCGGAATTTTGCGTGGGGTGGTTGCGGCGCTGACCGCACTGCCAACCGCACTGGATGCAATGATTACGCTGAATACCCCAAGAACCAGGCAAAGAGCAGCTGTTAAAAATGTGCGCTTGGAAAAAATCCATACCTTCATGTCAGAATCCCCTTTTCTGCGGCTTTTCTTAAAAAACAAACAATATCATCTTTGCTATTTCTATGCATCGTGCGCAAAATCATGTTACGGTTTTGTGAAAGAAAGTTTACAGAATTGATGCAATTGAAATGCAGAAAAGGTGTATACTGAACTATATTAAATTTTCAGCAATCAGCAACGATTAAGTAAAGTTATTTCTGATCATGTGCTGTTTTTGGGCTGAATTGATATCATAATATTGAAAAGAGGAAGTTTGCATGAATTGGCTGCGGAATTTTATGATGGGACGTTATGGTGCCGATCAGCTTTCCTTTGCGATGGTCATTTTGTACATTGTACTTTCACTGGTATCCCAGATTTGCGGTTGGTGGTGGTTCTCGTTCATTCTTTTGCCATTATTGGTTATTTTGTTTTGGCGGATGCTTTCTCGGAATTACGAAGCACGCCGAAGAGAAAATGAGGTATTTTTACGCGTTTGGAATCCGATAAAAAAATGGTTTAAAAATATGATTGCCCGCTGTAAGGATCGCACGCATAAGTACTATCATTGTCCGGCATGTTCTGCAACGCTTCGAGTACCAAAGGGTAGAGGGAAAATCAGCATCCGCTGTCCCCGCTGCGGAAAAGAGTTTATTAAAAAAACATGAAAAACCGCTGCATTATTCTAAAAAGCTTTTTGCTGGTTAGAGTAATGCGGCGGTTTTCAGTTAATAAGAGGACAGGGATTCTCCGGAGCGATAAGCGGCAAGAAGTTCCTCCAAATCGGCAATATTTTTTCGGAGCAATTTGCCCGTATCGGTATCTCCGACCATTTGTCGTGCAGTAAAAGTTTCAACAACCAGTGTGTCCGAAATAATGTCACGTTCTTCTTCAATTGCTTTTTGTGAGGTTTCAAATTGTTCATGTGCCACCAGACGCATACCTCGTGAATTGGAAACCAATGTATAGCCGGCGATTCCGGTTGTTTCGTGGTAAGCGCGTGAAAAACCTCCGTCAATCATTAATACTTTACCACCGCACTTTACCGGGGTCTCTCCATTTTTCAGCTGAACCGGAACATGACCGTTAATGATATGTGCGTTTTCCGGCGAGAGACCAAATTCATATAAAATTCGGCACGCAACCTCGCCTTTTTCAATTAGGGTGTAATAGGGGTCCTTTTGCTCCAAATGCGTTTGTGTGTCAGAGAGGAACAGCCGTTCAAAAGTTGCCATTTTGTTTCGGCCATAAACAGGTGATTTGGGGCCGTTCCATAGATACCATAAAATATCACCTCCGCGTTTGCGTGCAACGGTTCCTTCCTTGGCAAAATAACCTTCTCGCGCTGCAGATTCCAGTACATCATAAAGTTTTTTGCCGGAGTAGGTACGGTTCCATAATGTTACAGCGGAAAAGCTTCCATCCGGTTCCATGGGGATACAACCATGAAATAATAAGTTATCGTTGTATGTTTTATAAAGGTTTCCGTTGGCAAAAAGAAATCGAACGTGTCTTTGCAGTTTTTCGCAGCTAAGAAAAGCGTGACGAAGCCGATCTATCACAATCTTTTCATCAGCGGTCAGCACGTAGGGATTATGGTGATCAATGGTTGGAAAATCTACCGGCTTCATGGGATATTTTACACCTGCAATGGTAACGGTGTGTTCCGCAAAATCGATGTGTTGAAGCAACAGACGGTCGTCCATCTCAAACTCGGGGTTGCGCTGAATCACACTGCCTTCCAGTTTGAATTGGATAACTGATATCGCATGATGCATTTTTGCAATTAGCGTGTCGTTTTCATCTGGATTGCTGCGTTCCGAAATGAAACAGTTGCTGTCTGCATTGCCATATTCACGCAGTGCAAAGGTGGCCAGCGGCAAAAGATTGATGCCGTACCCTTCTTCCAGCACGTCCAAGTTACCATATTTTGCAGAAAGTCGAATCACATTTGCAATACATGCATTATGTCCCGCAGCCGCACCCATCCATAACACATCGTGATTGCCCCATTGAATATCAACCGAGTGATAATTGCAAAGTGTTTCCATAATACAATGGGGTCCAGGTCCCCGATCAAAAATATCACCTAAAATGTGCAGATGGTCAATGACTAAGCGTTGAATCAAATTGCATAACGTGGTAATTACAGCATCTGCCTCACCAATCCGAATGATTGTCTGCAAAATTTCGTGATAATATGCCTCTTTGTTTTGTACCTCCGCCTTTTCCGTAATCAATTCTTCCACAACGTAGACGAAATCTTTTGGAATTGCTTTTCGAACCTTGGAACGGGTATATTTAGATGAAACACTTTTTGTCACTTGAACCAGATGATGCAGTGTCATCATATACCAATCATTGATATCATCTTCCTGATTTTTTGCAATTTCCAGTTTTTCTTTGGGGTAAAAAATCAGGGTAGCAAGCGTTTTTTTGTAGCTCGCGCTCACGGTATTTCCAATTACTTCTTCAATTTTCTGGCGCACAGCACCAGAACCGTTTTTTAATACGTGACAAAACTGCTCGTCCTCTCCGTGAATATCGGAAAGAAAATGCTCGGTGCTTTTGGGAAGGCAAAGTATTGCCTGTAAATTAATAATTTCTGTTGCAGCTTCTCGTTCAGTAGGGTACTGGCGAGAAAGAATGCTTAGATAATGGCGTTTATCACTATTCATGCTGCGCTTCCCTTCATACGGTTTTGTGTCATAAAATTTAGATGAACCGGTCTCATACAAGTTTTATGACAATCAACATATGGTTCTTTTCTTGAAATATGGTATCATTGCAGGAAAAAGGGTCATTAAGTGTAGATTTTGCGCAGATTTGCAGTGGATATTTTGTAAGAAATCTATTTTCTATTATAATGCAATCGGTAATATTCTGCAAGTCGTTACAGATGATAGAAAACAGTTCTGATACGAAACGTTAATCATCTGAAAAGTACGGATAAGAATGATCAAAGATTATTAGGATAAAGACATTTTGATTATATGATGGAGAGTAAAAGCCGAGCAAAGAAAAATGCCGCTGCAAGAAAAGATCCTGCAGGGCACTTCAGCAGCATATTAAACCAAATTTTTATCGGCATATTTCGCCGTAGCATTCGGGTCTGCGGTCACGAAAGAGCCCCCAGGAGAGGCGCTCTTTCCGAATTTCATCAAAATCATAGGAAGCAGTCAGGACCGAATCGCAGTCACGACCAGCCTGCTGCAAAACGGCACCAAATTCATCAGTTAGAAAACTGGTTCCGTAAAAGCGGAGCGAGGAACTTTGCCCACCGTTTGCATCACAGGGCATAACATTTTCGGTACCATACCGGTTGGCTGCGGCAACCGGCAACACATTTGCGGCGGAATGCCCTTGCATGGTGCGCTGCCAATGTGCGCAACTGTCACAGCCAAGAATGGGTTCACTGCCGATTGCAGTGGGGTAAAGAAGAATATCTGCGCCGCCGATTGCAAGGCAGCGCGCGGTTTCGGGAAACCACTGATCCCAGCAGATCCCGATTCCGATATTTCCGAATTGCGTCTTCCAAACACGGAATCCGGTGTTGCCGGGAGAAAAATAAAATTTTTCCTGATAATAATGATCGTCCGGAATATGCGTTTTACGGTATACACCCAACAGCGTTCCGTCTGCATCGATTACCGCTGCTGAATTATAGAGCCGGTTTCCGTCGCGCTCAAAAAAGCTGACGGGAATTACAACGCCGAGCTCCTTTGCAACAGAAGAAAAACGCTTGACTGCGTCATTTTCCGCAGTGGGCTTGGCAAATTCATAAAATTCATATTGCCGTTGCTGACAAAAATACTGCCGCTCAAAAAGCTCCGGCAGCAAAATAATCTGTGCGCCGGAGGATGCAGCCTGACGCACCAGACGTTCAGCATGATCCAAATTTTCTTCCATACGCTCATTGCAGCTCATTTGAATAATGGCTATGGTTGTTTTGCTCATTGCGGTTCTCCTTTCGGAATCTGCTGTGTGATACAATGAATATTTCCGCCACCCTGCAAAATCGCTCGGGCATCAATCGGCACAATGCGGCGATTGGGGCAAAGTGCGGTCATTATCTTAACTGCACGCAGATCGCTTTCTGTATTCTCGCCGCCAAATTGCGGCAAAAGCACAGAATGATTCGTAAAATAAAAGTTAACGTAGCTTGCCGCCAGTCGTTCTCCGGGTTCTCGGGTATCTTCTCCCGGCTCGAACGAATAGGCGCTGCAATCCTCTTCGCTGCAGCAAACCGGCACATCTGGAATCGGCAATTTGTGAATAGTGAGCCTGCGCCCCTTTGCGTCAGTTTGTTGCTGCAGATAATTCAAGGAAGCGCAGGAGAGCGCATATTGGGGATCGGCGGGACGATCCGTCCACGCAAGCACAACGTTGGCGGGAGATATAAATGCACAGATGTTATCCACGTGCTCGTTGGTTTCGTCTTGGTAGATTCCGCGGGGGAGCCAGAGCACCTTTTTTGCACCCAGATAATCGCATAGTTTTTGTTCAATTTGCTCACGGGTCAGTTGTGGGTTGCGTCCCGCACTGAGCAGGCAGGTCTCTGTCACCAACAGCGTTCCCTCGCCGTCGGAATGGATGGAGCCGCCCTCCAATACAAAATTACCGGCATCGTAGCAGGGGTAGCCCAGCGTTTCACAAAGTGTTTCGGCAAGGGCATCGTCCTTTTTCCAATGCGCATAAAGCCCGTCCACCGTGCCGCCCCATGCATTAAAACGCCAATTGATTCCCCGAACGCTTTTGCCGTTGGTCACAAAGGTTGGCGCGGTATCGCGTGCCCATGCATCATCGCTGTCCATTTGCAGAACCGTTGCGATGTTCCCTGCAACAGCTTTTGCTTCGTCAAAATGTGCAGGGTCAGCAAGCAAATAGACGGTCTCATCTTTTGCAGCAGCGCGCATCACTTCAAGAAAGGCGTGTTGTGCAGCAGTGGGGTCCGTTCCCCAGCTGCCGGGGCGCACCGGCCAGATTAACACCGTTGCCCGATGGGGTGAATATTCAGCCGGCATGAAAAAGCCGTCGCTTTTTGGCAGTGTGTGCAGCATCAGGATAGTCTCTCCTTAAAATCTTGATAATCGAAATGACGAATAATTTCACAGTCGCTGTCCTCATGCAGAAGCGCAATATCCGGTAACGGCATCCCGTTAAAGGTATTGTTTTTTACCATCGAATAGATTGCCATATCCCCAAAAACCAGTCGGTCGCCAATCTGCGGCATCGCGTCAAAGCTGCAGTCTCCGATCACATCGCCGGCAAGGCAGGTGCGCGAGGAAAGGCGGCAGGTAAATGCTTTTTCACCCGGCAGTCCTCCGCCTTGCAGTGGCGGTCGGTACGGCATTTCAAGCACATCGGGCATATGGCACGCAGCAGAAGTGTCCAGAATCAGAATCGGCAGTCCGTTTTCTACAATGTCCAGAACCGTGGTGATTAAGGTTCCTGCGTTGAGAGCAATGGCTTCACCGGGTTCCAGATAGACCTGCAGTCCATATTGCCTGCGGATGCGCAGAAGCAGCGATTCCAGTGCATCCAAATCGTAGCCGGGCCGGGTGATATGATGCCCGCCGCCAAGATTCAGCCATTTGAGCTGTGAAAAGTATTGACCAAATTTTGCTTCAACGGCGGCAAAGGTTTCAACAAGCGGTGCGGCATCCTGCTCACACAGGGTGTGAAAATGGAGTCCCTCCACGCCATGGGGCAGCGTTTCGGGCAAGTTCGCCTGAGTAATCCCCAGGCGAGAACCGGGTGCGCAGGGGTCATAGATTGCGTGCCCCTCCTGCGTGGAATACTCCGGGTTTATTCTCAGCCCGACACTGATACCGGCGGCTTCCCATTTTGCACGGTGCAGCTCCAGCTGCGCGATGGAATTAAAGCTGATATGGTCGCAGATGGTGCAAAGCTCATCCATTTCGGCACCGGTGAACGCAGGGGAGTAGACGTGATTTTCCCCGCCCATTTCCTCGTGCGCTAATCTTGCTTCAAACAATCCGCTTGCCGTTGCTCCGGAGAGATAACGCCGAATGAGCGGATAGACGCGAAACATGGAAAAAGCCTTTTGTGCCAACAAGATTTTGCACCCGGTTCGTTCCTGGACGCCATGCAAAAGCTGCAAATTTTTTTTAAGCTTTGCTTCGTCTACAAGATATACCGGCGTGTTCAATGCTGCTTGTTTCATGGGATCATTCCTTTCCGGGATATAGGGCTTTATTCCACCGTTGCCGGAGCTTCATCCACAACCCACGGCAGACCATATTGGTTGAGCAGATCCATATAAGGATCAGGGTCAAATTCCTCCAGATTGAATACACCCTTTTTGTTCCACACACCGCTTGCAACCAGTGCAGTGCCAATCATTGCGGGAACGCCGGTGGTATAGCTGATTGCCTGGCTGCCCAGTTCACGGTAACACTCCTGATGGTCGCATACGTTATAGATATAAATTGTTTTTTCTTTTCCGTCCTTCACGCCGGTGAAAATGCAGCCGATATTCGTTTTGCCAACGGTGCGGGAACCGAGTGAGGCGGGGTCTGGCAGCAGTGCCTTTAAAAACTGAATCGGAACAATTTGCTGTCCCTCAAATTGAATCGGGCTGGTGGAAAGCATCCCGACGTTTTCCAGACATTTCATATGAGTCAGATAGCTTTGACCAAACGTCATAAAAAAGCGGATGCGCCTGACACCGGGAATATTTTTTGCCAATGATTCGATTTCCTCATGGTGCAGCAAATACATATCCTTTTGCCCGACCTGCGGAAAATTATATTGCCGCTTAATTTCCATCGGCTTTGTTTCCACCCAGTGCCCGTTTTCCCAGTAGCTTCCGTTGGCAGAAACCTCGCGCAGGTTGATTTCCGGGTTAAAATTGGTGGCAAACGGATAACCGTGGTCTCCACCGTTGCAGTCCAAAATATCGATGGTATGAATCTCGTCAAAATAATGCTTTTGTGCATAAGCAGAGAATACACTGGTTACACCGGGGTCAAATCCAGTTCCGAGCAGTGCAGTGAGTCCGGCTTGCTCAAATTTTTTGCGGTATGCCCACTGCCAGCTGTAATCAAAATAGGCAGTGAACCCTTCGTCCTTGCAGCGTTTTTCGTAAATTGCACGCCATTTTTTGTCGTCGGTGTTTTCCGGCTCGTAGTTTGCGGTGTCAATGTAATCCACTCCGCAGGCGAGGCAGGCGTCCATAATGGTTAAATCCTGATAGGGGAGCGCAACGTTCAACACTGCTTTGGGCTGATAGCTGCGAATCAGTGCGGTCAACTCGTCCACATTGTCAGCATCTACCTGCGCGGTTGTGATTTTTGTGGGTGTTTTTCCCTCTAATTTTTCCATTAATGCGTCGCACTTTGCTTTGGTACGGCTTGCAATGCAAATTTCCGTAAAAACCTTGTGGTTTTGGCAGCACTTTTGAATTGCAACGGAAGCCACCCCGCCGCAGCCAATAATCAATACCTTGCTCATTTAAAAATCATCCCTTCTGATTAGTTTTCCTCTTCAATCAATAAGTCCTCCACATAGCGCGGCAGCATAAATGCGCCGGTATGCAGATTGGTTGTATAGTACCATGTTTTAATGTGGCGGTCATTCCAACGTTTTGCATTCAAATCCCGGATGGGATGATATTTTTTTGAGGTGAATCCAAAGAGCCAATATCCGGCAGGGCAGGTTGGAATATGCGCCTGATACACCCGGTTGATGGGAAAGCTGCGGAATGCTTTCCGGTGCATCGCCCGGCAGGTCGCCTCATCCTCATCGTAAAACGGGCTCCCGTGCTGATAGACCATGATGCCGTCATCATGCAATGCCTGATAGCAGCTGCCATAAAACTCCTTGGTAAAAAGCCCTGCTGCATGACCGAGTGGATCGGTACAGTCGTTGATAATCAGGTCGTAAGCATCTTTTTTGCTGCGCAAAAAACGCAACCCATCCTCGTTATAGATAGTGACGCGGGAATCATCAAGACCGCAGGCGTTATCAGGAAAAAAGCTGCGGCAAACATCCACAAAAAGCCGGTCAGGCTCTACCACGTCGATGGTTTCAATTTCTTCATAATGGGAAAGCTCACGGGCAACACCGCCGTCACCGCCGCCAATCACAAGAACGCGCCGGACACACGGATGAACCGCCATAGGAACATGAACAATCATTTCGTCGTAAGTAAATTCATCTTTCTCGGAAAAAATTACGCTGCCATCCGAGGTTAGAAACCGACCAAATTCCGGTGAGTCAAAAACATCAATCCGCTGAAAATCACTTTGCGCGCTGAACAATTGCTTTTCCACGCGAATTGACATTTTGACATTATCGGTGTGCATTTCACTAAACCAAAAGTCCACGGAATATCAGCTCCTTTCTTTGAGCACGTTCAGCATAGAGATATCCGGGCTTTCCGGTCCCTGCATGGAACAACCCTTTTCCTGTGCAAACAAAATATAATCAATGATTTCTTTTGTAATCACTTCACCGGGGGCCAGAATCGGGATTCCCGGCGGGTAACACATCACAAATTCACCGCAAATCCGCCCGGCAGTGGAGCGAATGGGAAGAGATTCCTTTTCGGAATAAAATGCGCGTTGGGGAGTGGCTACAACTGCAGGAGAAATGTATTCAGAAGTAAACAGGCTTGTAACCGGCTTGGAGTAAAGTCGCTTGATATCCGCAAGCGCGCCCACCAGCCGTTCAATATCCTGAATCCGGTCACCGATTGAAATATAGGCCAGCATATTGCTGATGTCGCCAAATTCAATCTGAATATCGTACTCATCACGCAGAAGATCGTAAACCTCAATGCCCGTCAGCCCGATTCCACGTGTAAACACCGCAAGCTTTGTCACGTCAAAATCAAAAATACTTCCGCCATTTTTCAGCTCTGCTCCATAAGCATAATAGCCGCCGATTTCGTTGATCTCTTCGCGGGCATATTGTGCCATACCGGAAACCTTTTCAAAGGATTCCGCACCGCGCAGGGCAAGATTGCGCCGGGAAATATCCAGGCTTGCCATCAAAAGATAGGAGGCACTGGTTGTCTGTGTCAGATTAATAATTTGTCCCACATGCTGGGCATTGACGTTCGCGCCAAGCAGCAGCAGAGAACTTTGTGTCAGGCTTCCGCCAGATTTATGCATCGATACCGCAGCCATATCTGCACCGGCAGCCATTCCGGAGCAGGGCAACCCTGGTCCGAAATAAAGGTGGGTGCCGTGCGCTTCATCCACCAGTGCAAGCATGCCATGTTCGTGTGCCAACGCGACAAGGGACTTCAGGTCGGAACAGATGCCGTAATAGGTGGGATTGTTAATCAGCAGTGCAACGGCATCGGGGTTTGCCACCATTGCGGCGCGCACATCGGCAACCTCCATTCCGAGCGGGATCCCGAGCTTTTGGTCAACCTTGGGGTCAATATAAACCGGAACCGCACCGCAGAGAACGAGTGCGTTGATTGCGCTTTTGTGTACATTGCGCGGCAAAATAATCTTATCTCCGGCTTTGCAGGCAGAAAGTATCATTGCCTGAACGGCAGAGGTGGTGCCGCCAACCATAAAGAATGAATGAGCAGCCCCAAAAGCATCAGCAGCCAGCTCTTCTGCTTCTTTAATGACGGAAACAGGGTGGCAGAGGTTGTCCAGCGGTTTCATTGAATTTACGTCAATGCCTACGCAACGTTCACCAAGCAGCTCCACTAATTCGGGATTTCCGCGCCCGCGCTTGTGACCAGGGACATCAAAGGGAACAACGCGCTGTTTTCGAAAACGGTCCAGTGCCGTATAGATAGGCGCGCTCTTTTGTGCAGTTAAATCCATGTTCATTTCTCCCAATTGCAAAATAAAAAAGCAGGCAGCGAATACACCACTGCCTGCGAATATGCGGAAATATATTATGTAGAAGAAAGAACAGACCACCCAAGGGCAGAACTGCACCTGCATAGTATATGACCGATCCGTTTATTCAGAGTCTATTTAGCAAATATACTTTTACTACTCTTATTGAACGTTTCACAAGTGGTGTGCATCCGCACTGGTTATAAAGTAACCAACTTATAAAATTGAGCTTCTAACTCGATCAATAACGCGACGCTTACGCCGCCTGCGGCAGTGACCAGCCCTGTCCGATGAGCGTTTTGCGGAAAAATCCGTTAGGTCATATATTTGCATGATAGAAGTGAGTCACATCTATACACGACGATATTATTTTATCATATTTGTTTGTGAAGTCAAGAGATTTTATGAGGAAGCTTCATTAATTTTACCTGATTTTCTGAATTGCTAAGAAATTGAATAAAATGAACTTCACCCCGCTTCCGTGACCGAAACAGGGTGAAGCACATTTTTTCAGGGAATTCAGTCAGTTTGTGCTTTCCGGGACTGTTCAACAGCGTCGTGTGCATCCTGATATTTTTTTCGGGTGGCAAGTCCGCCGCGGATATGGCGCTGCGCCTTGTTGACATCGAGCACGTCCTTCACCTGTTTATGAAGCTGCGGATCAATGTATTTCAATCGTTCCGAAACATCTTTATGTACGGTTGATTTACTGATCCCGAATTTTTTGGCTGCCTTTCGGACTGTCGCGCCGCTTTCAATCATGTATTCCGCAAGCTCCACAGCGCGCTCTTCAACGATGCTCTTCACATTTATTCCCCTCCGGTTTGTCTCAGGTTATTCATTCTTATGCAGCAGAAGGGTAAAATAGAAATGTTTTTTAATTCTGTATTCATAAATAATTTGCAATTAAAATTATATAATACAATTGACAAATTATAAATAAGCTATTACAATAAAAGCAGATCACAGAACAAAGAGAGGAGGCAAGGCAATGGGAAAAAGTGTTTACAGTCTGGTTCTTGGCGATGAAGTTATTGCTGCGGCAGATCGTGTTGCATATCAGAAAAACATGAGTCGCTCCGCACTGATTAATCAAATCCTGGCAGAGGCTCTTTCTTGCGTGACACCGGAACGCCGCAATCGTTCTGTTTTTGATGCCGTGGAGAAATGGATGCAGACAAGCGGTTTTCGATTGCAGATGATGCCGTCGGAATCAGTACTTTCGATTCACAGTGCATTGAGCTATAAATACAATCCGCGGATTCGTTATGCCGTTGAACTTTACCGCGATTCAGACTGTGTAGGCGGCGAGCTGCGTGTCGGCTTTCGTACACAGAATCAGGCGTTGCTTCAAGCACTCAATTCGTTTTTTGCAATTTGGATGAAATTGGAGCAAGCATATTTGGGTGCACGTTTTCCGGATGGCAAGGTGGCGTGTGACGTGTTGGATGGCAGATATCGCCGTCATTTTCTTCCTCTTAGTGCGTCCGAGGGCGGATGTGAGGAATTTGGTCAGGCTATTGCGGAATATATCCGCATGTTTGATTCCGTATTAAAAGTATATTTCGGCTCGTTGGATTCACCGCAGCTGCCGCAAAAGGCAGAGAGTGCCTATCGGTCTGCTTTGCAGCAGGCGCGGTTTATCATATAAAATATTTAATACCCATTTAAGGGAGGTTGCGAATATGAATGCACAAAAATTTACACAAAAATCGTTGGAGGCAATTCAGGAGGCTCAGAATCTTGCGATTGAATATCAGAACATGCAGATTGAAGAGCTTCACCTTGTTGTTGCGCTCATCCGGCAGGAAAACGGATTGATTGCTCAGCTGCTGAAAAAGATGGAGATTGACCCGGAATCCATGGAGACTGCTGCCATGTCAGAGGTGGAAAAGCTGCCGCGTGTAACAGGCTCCGGGCGGGAAAGCGGAAAGGTTTATGTTTCCTCCGCGGTGGATACGGCTTTGGTTCAGGCGGAAAAAACTGCGGAAAAAATGAAAGATGACTATGTTTCAGTGGAACATATTTTTCTTGCTCTGATTGAAAATCCGGATGATGCAGCCAAAAAGATCTTTTCGCAGTTCCATCTTGAAAAAAATAAATTTCTGGCAGTGTTGCAGTCGGTGCGTGGCAATACGCGTGTGACAAGCGATTCACCGGAGGCCACCTATGACGCACTGGGAAAGTATGGACAAGACTTAGTAGAACTTGCAAAAAATCATAAACTGGATCCGGTTATCGGGCGGGATAGTGAAATTCGTAACGTCATTCGTATTCTTTCCCGCAAAACAAAGAACAATCCGGTTTTAATCGGAGAGCCTGGTGTTGGCAAAACCGCAATTGCAGAAGGCCTTGCGCTGAGAATTGTGCGGGGAGATGTGCCGACCAGTTTGAAGGATCGCAAAATCTTTTCGCTCGACATGGGCGCTTTGATTGCTGGTGCAAAATTCCGCGGCGAATTTGAAGAGCGTCTCAAGGCAGTTTTGGCAGAGGTGAAAAAGAGTGAAGGCAAGATCATTCTCTTCATTGATGAACTGCATACCATTGTGGGAGCAGGAAAAACAGACGGCGCAATGGATGCGGGCAATATTCTCAAACCAATGCTTGCCCGTGGTGAGCTGCACTGTATTGGTGCCACAACGCTGGATGAGTATCGCCAATATATTGAAAAAGATGCTGCATTGGAACGCCGTTTCCAACCGGTACTTGTGGATGAACCGTCCGTTGAGGATACGATTTCTATTTTGCGCGGGTTAAAGGAGCGTTACGAGGTCTTTCATGGTGTAAAAATACAGGATCAGGCGCTCATTGCTGCTGCCGTGCTTTCCAACCGTTATATTACTGACCGTTTTCTTCCGGATAAAGCAATTGACCTGGTGGATGAAGCCTGCGCTATGATCCGCACAGAGATTGATTCCATGCCATCTGAAATGGATGATCTGTCTCGCAAGATTATGCAGCATGAAATTGAAGAAGCGGCACTGAAAAAAGAAAAGGATGCGCTTTCTCAGGAGCATTTGAAGGAAATTCAAAAGGAACTTGCCGAAATGCGTAATCAGTTTGGCGCAATGAAGGCAAAATGGGATAACGAAAAACAGACAATTCAGAAGGTTCAGGGACTGCGTGCGGAAATTGAACAGGTCAGTGCGGAAATTGAAAAAGCAGAGCATAGTTACGACCTCAACAAGGCGGCGGAATTGAAGTATGGCAGGCTGCCTGCGCTGCAAAAGGAGCTGCAGGAGGAAGAGTCAGTCGCCGCCAAGGCAGAGCAGGGTGAAAGCTTGCTGCGCGATAAGGTGACTGAAGAGGAAATTGCGCGCATTGTTGCCCGTTGGACAGGTATCCCAGTTTCCAAGCTGATGGAAGGGGAGCGGGAAAAGCTGCTGCATCTGGAGGATATTCTGCATCGCCGCGTAATCGGGCAGGAGGAAGCAGTGGAGCGTGTTTCAGAAGCAATTCTGCGTTCACGCGCTGGTATTCAGGATCCAAATCGCCCAATTGGTTCGTTTTTGTTCCTTGGTCCGACCGGTGTTGGAAAAACAGAGCTTGCAAAAGCACTTGCAGAAGCATTGTTTGATGACGAACACAACATGGTGCGAATTGATATGACGGAATATATGGAGAAATATTCGGTATCCAGATTGATCGGAGCACCTCCCGGATATGTTGGTTATGATGAAGGCGGTCAGCTTACGGAAGCAGTGCGCCGCAAACCCTACTCGGTTGTGCTGTTTGATGAAGTGGAAAAGGCACATCCCGATGTGTTCAACATCTTGCTGCAGGTGCTGGATGACGGTCAACTGACCGACTCTCAGGGGCGTAAGGTAGATTTTAAGAATACGATTATTATTTTGACCTCCAACCTTGGTTCCGATTATATTCTCGACGGAATCGGTGCGGACGGAATCATTACCCCGGAAGCGCGGGATCAGGTCAGCACATTGCTGAAACGCCAGTTCCGTCCTGAGTTTTTGAATCGTTTGGATGAGATTGTATTCTATAAGCCGCTGCAAAAAACAGAAATTGCAACCATTGTAGACCTGATGATTGCAGATTTGCAAAAGCGTCTGCAGGAACAGCAGCTTTCAGTGGAATTGACACCGGAAGCAAAGGAATATATTGTGGATGAGGGATATGATCCGGTCTATGGTGCACGCCCGATGCGCAGATTCCTGCAGCAGAAGGTAGAAACCTTGATTGCCAGAAAAATTGTCAGTGAAGATCTGCAGCCGGGGACAACGCTTGTTGTGGAATTGCATGATGGAAAACTCACAGTATCCGAAAAAAGACGTTAAAAAATGACTGATTAAAAGCTCCGTGCAGTCTAGGCTGCACAGAGCTTTTTTGCTGAAATCCTTGCAATACAAGATAAAATAAAGTATGATTAATACAAATTGCCGGTTGTTTCGCAAGTGAATTTAAAACAAAATGGATAGTGTACGATTCGCATTCTTATGTGTCCGGCAGAAAGGTATGATGAAAAATGAACTTTAACAAGATGTCAGATTTTTATCGAAAGGTACTGACCGAAGAGGTTGTTCCTTTCTGGCTTTCACATGCAATAGATTCCTCTGGAGCAATTAATAATTGTATGAAGGAGGACGGCACGATTCTTTGCAAAGATCGATATATATGGTCCCAAGGACGTGCGCTTTGGACGTTTTCTGCACTTTATAACAGGATTGAAGCGAGGCAGGAATACCTTGAAGCGGCAGACGGACTGTTTCGTTATCTGTCCAAACATGGCAGGGATGAATCAGGCAGATGGATGTATTTGTTGGATGAAGATGGGCAAATCAAGGAGACTGATACCAGTATTTATGTAGACGGCTTTGTGCTTGCAGGTATGACAGAGTATTACAAAGCAACAAAAAATGAAGAAGCCAGACAAATCGCGCTGGAAACATATGAGAATACGCTTTGGAGACTTAATCATTTGGGAAGTTATCGTGTAGCTCCCTATGTTATTCCGGAGGGTATGAAGACTCACGGTGTAAATATGATTTTTGCTTATTTCTATTATAAGCTGGGCAAAGCGCTCAACAGGGAAGATATTTGTACGGAGGCAACCTCATTGGCTGACGAAGTATTGGGAAAATTTTATGTGCCGGAAAAGAATGCGATTCTGGAATTTGTGCGCGCGGATGGTGGTTTTGTGGATTCGCCCGAAGGGCGCGCGTGTGTTCCCGGTCATGCGATTGAATGTATGTGGTTTTTGCTTATGATTTATGAAGACCAGGGAAAGACGGAGAAGGTTGAAAAATGCTGCAAGATTATCCGGCGGCATATTGAATTGGGCATGAACCCGTCGGGAGGAATGCGATTGGCACTGGATATCGACGGAAAAGAACCGTGTTTTTGGGGTAAACCAACTTATCAACCGTGGTGGGTACAAGTGGAAACATTGGTTGCAACCGCTATGGCGTATCGGCATACTCATGACGAAGAATTTCTTGTGCTGCATGAAAAGGTACGCGATTTTGCTTTTTCTCATTATCCTAACGGTTATGGTGACTGGATCAACTGGCTTGATGAAAATGGAAATATCGGTACCAGCGCAGCTTTGCCTGTCAAGGATCCGTTTCATCTGCCGCGTGGATTGATTATGCTGACCAAGACGTTCGCGCAGTTGGCAGAAGAAGGTTAACTGACTGAACGGAGAATATTTTTGAGGATACTTCAGAATCATTAGTTAACAAATAAAAAAGCTTCGCCGGAATCGTAATCTTTTCCGCGAAGCTTTTTTCTATTGTATGCCTTTGGGTTTTCCGACTTTCTGGTAACGGGATTAACTCCATTCCAATTTTTTCGCTGTTGAGCGTTTCGCTTTCTTTGCTCTTTTTTGGAAAGCTTTTCTTTTGGAATAAATTTTTCCAATCGGTATCATCCTTTCTTTCTATCGGGCAGGGGAGAGTAGCCAAGCCGCCCATCATAAAAATCTTGCAAAAACCAAACATCCTCCACAGAAAAACTTTTGCCGTTCAGATATGCCAAAGCTTCCTCCGGAGAAAAATGAAAAACGACTTTATAAGAATAGAGTGCCTGAAATTTGTAACCAGTATTCTTGTTTAGTGCGTTGGTGCCGTATTTTCCATCGCCCACCAAGGGATGCCCAATCGAAGCAAAATGTGCGCGAATCTGATGGGTTCGGCCGGTCAATAGTTCAACCTCAATCAAAGAAAATCCGTTTTTCTCCTGCAAAACGCGGTATTTTGTGCGAATTGTGCGTCCGCCGGGAATCGGGGTATCATGAACAAATACTTTGTTTTTATCCTCGTCTTTTTCTAAAAATCCTTCCAAAACGCCTTCCTTTTTGGCGAGCGTTCCATGAATGAGACAAAGATAATATTTTTCGATGTCACGATCCTTCATTTTTTCGTTGAGCAAACGTAACGATTCGGCTGTTTTGGCAGCAAGCACAAGCCCGCCAGTATTGCGGTCGATTCGGTTGACAAGGGCAGGGGCAAACGATTGCTCCTGATCCGGATGATACTCGCCAGCATCATACAGGTGACGCTGGATTCGATCAATCAGTGTATCGCCAAAGCTTTTGTCGTCAGAATGAACGATTAGCCCCGGTTTTTTATTTGCAATTAAAATTTGGCTGTCCTCGTAAACAACATCAAGCGTACGAGAGGCTTTGAGAAACGGAAATCGCTCATTTTCAGGAGCGGCGCTCAAAACATCATCGCCTAAATAGATGTCAAGCTGATCGCCTTTACATAACTTGCTTGAAATTTCACAGCGTTTCCGGTTCAATTTAATGTTTTTCGTACGGATTGCCTTGTACATCAGTGATTTTGGCAGATGAGGAAACGCCTTGGTTAAAAATTTATCCAACCGTTGTCCGGCGTCATTTTCTGAAATGGTTACGCTTTTCATGTTCTTCAATCATGCCTTTCATCGATGCGTTTGCTGAATTAAATTTATTATATCAAAAGCTGTGTAGTTTGACAATCATAAATTATCGGAAGACAGTCAAAGCATCGTGTGGGAAAATAATTGCTATTCTAATTTGTGCGGAGATAATCACACCCGCTGTGTGCAATACAATGGTAGAAACTATTGCGTGCATCCGCAAAATATGGTACTCTAAAAACAAAGACTTTGCATTCAACAAAAACTGGAGGACTTTACATGGACAACTTGAGAGACAAAAAAGGATTTATCTGCGATATGGATGGTGTCATCTATCATGGCAATCGACTACTTCCGGGAGTAAAAGAATTTGTGCAGTGGCTTTATGAACAGGATAAGCGTTTTTTATTTCTCACGAACTCCAGTGAGCGCTCACCGAAAGAATTACAGCAAAAACTTGCCCGCATGGGACTGGATGTGGATGAAAGTCACTTCTACACCAGCGCGCTTGCAACTGCTCGTTTTTTAAGCAATCAGGCTCCCGGGTGCAGCACATTTGTAATCGGGGCACCCGGACTGATGAATGCTTTATATGAGGTTGGTATCACAATGAATGATGTTAATCCCGACTATGTGGTTGTAGGTGAAACCGCAAATTACAATTATGAAAGCATTGTTCATGCGGTGCAGTTAGTCAGAAAAGGAGCAAAGTTGATTGGCACCAACAGCGATCTGACGGGACCCTCAGAGCAGGGAATCGTTCCGGCAACGCGTGCACTGGTAGCTCCAATTGAACTGGCAACAGGAAAATCTGCATATTTTATCGGAAAACCAAATCCATTAATGATGCGTACGGGACTAAAAATGCTTGGCGTCCACTCTGCAGAAGCTGCTATGATTGGCGATCGTATGGATACAGATATTATTGCGGGAATAGAAACCGGTCTGGATACGGTATTGGTGCTGACCGGCTGCACATCGCCCTCAGATTTGGAACAATACCCATATCGTCCAAAATATGTGCTGGATGGGGTTGGTGCTATTCCAAAGCTGCAGGAAGAATAAGTTTCGATTGGCAGGACAGCGCTAACCGATATACCTCTTTCAATAAAAAAGTCTCCAGGACAGAAATTGTTTTGTCATAACGATTTCTGCCCTGGAGGCTTTTTTCGGCAAAAGAAAAGGAAAGGTTGTACACTCACAACCTTTCCAACAAATTTGCGCAATGTGATAACGGGTTTTAATTGCTCTGCGATCGAATTTGAATCCGCCCCAAAGCAGCAGATGCGGTTGTGGCAGTAGACAATACGCAGCAAAACACACCTGTAATGCAGAGAAAAACCATTTTAATTTTATTAAGCTTATTGAATTGAGCAATCAAGATAGTGCTCCAACTCTTCGTCATCCTTGCGTTTTTTGTCGCTGTAAATGCAAAATGCAGTGGCAGCAGCAGTCAGTGCCGAAACAATACCGATCAGAACTAAAATAAATTTCACAATACCAGTTTTTTTCATTAAAAAAGCACCTCCATGATTCGAGTAAAATTTATGACGATATCATGCACGTAACAGGAACCATTACTATTATAATACTACAAATCATAAAAAAGTCAATCATAAAAAGAAAAAGCAGAGCATAACAGCTCTGCTTTCAATTGCTCAAAAACGCATCAAGCGCTGGCATTGAGCTTACGAACGAGGGCGGACTTCTTTCTGGCAGCGCAGTTTTTATGAAGAATTCCCTTGCTCACAGCCTGATCGATCTTTTTCATCGCAAGACGAACGGCCTCTTCCTTGTTGTCAGCCTTGGCAACAACAGCAGCGTCAGCCTTTTTCAGCTCGGTTTTCAAAGACGAATCATAGGACTTATTTCTCAAGGTCTTTACTTTAATCACCTTTACGCGCTTTTTAGCGGATTTAATATTCGGCATTGGTCACACCTCCTTCGCTTGCTTGCAGTCGATTACGATTTATCATACCATTATCTTTTGCAAATTGCAAGATATTTTTTTGGTTTTTTCGCAAAAATATCCTTTTGAATCCGATTTTTTGCATAAGCCAATTTGGAATAGACTTCTTCATTGCGCCCATAATAATACAAAATCCTCAAAAAGGCAATAACGATTTTATGAAGCGCAGGAATAAGACGCTTCTTTATTTTAGTGCCACTTTTGAGTTCGATTTGAATGCGACATCAATCATATCAGAAAAAAGGAAGGAATGCAAATGGAATTTCGGACAGATCTTGCTTTGGAGATGAGGGAACAACTCAACGAGCTGCCGGCAGGTGTCAGCAGTGAGGAAGAACAGCGCGATGGTGCCAAGGTAACACGCATTCGTGTTACCAATTCTCAAGGGGCAAAAGCATTTCATAAACCAATAGGAAATTATGTGACGGTTGAGCTTCCGCCTTTTTCTGACTATGTGGATGATGAAAATCGATTCGCACCGTTAATTGCAGAAGAAATTTCAGCTTTTTTGCCAACGGATGGAGCGGTATTGGTTGCAGGCTTAGGGAATGAAGAAATTACACCGGATGCAATTGGCCCTCTGGCAGCAGGAAAGGTTTTGGCAACCCGTCATTTACAGGGAGAGTTTGCTCGCGCCTGTGGATTAGATTCTCTGCGAAGCGTAGCTGCCGTTATTCCCGGAGTTTTGGGGCAGACGGGCATAGATGCTGCAGAACTGTTGAAAAGCGTTGTTAAATCTTTAAAACCCTCCTGCCTGATTGCAGTAGATGCATTTGCAGCACGAAGCCTCTCTCGCCTTGGCAACACAGTACAAATATCGGATGCAGGAATTTCTCCTGGTTCAGGGGTGGAAAATGCCCGGCCACAGCTTAGCGAAGAAACCATGGGAATTCCGGTAATTTCAGTTGGAGTTCCAACCGTTGTGGACGGAGCAACCCTGGCGGCATGCATTTCTTCCGAGGAGGAAGATGAGCAGTTTGAAGAATTGCGCGGCATGCTGGAGCCGCGTGGGGCAAAAATGATGGTTACGCCTCGGGAGATTGACCTTTTAGTGCAGCGCGCAGCAAAAATGGTTGCTCTGGCGGTTAATTGTGCATTGCAGCAGAGTCTTTCGCCGGAAGAAATCCTGATGCTTCAAGCATAATTTTCTGATGTTGTTTCATAATCCTTTTCCTTTTCGCATAGCAATAAAGCAGACAAGTTGGCAGAAACAGCTTGTCCGATTAAACACGGGTTGATGAAATTACCGGGATTAATACAAACCGTTTTCATATATCCGGAATCGGGCAGAGCACAGCAATGCGGAAAGGCGTGATCTTCTTTCATGAAAAAAATAAAGACAGCACGGCATCGGATACAGCTTTCTCCGCCGCAAAAAAAAGTGTTAGGAAGAGTGACAGCATTTTTCCTTTGCGCAGCCATAGCGGTGGGACTTTTGCGGACAGACGGATGGCTTTCTTCACTTTGGCAGCCGGTGATGTTTTCTGCAGGAATTGTCTTGCCGGAGGGGGGAGAAGAGTATGTGAAAAAAAACGGGACGGTACAAAAACTTTTTGCTTCCGCAGATCCGGTGCCTGCCGTATCATCCGGAGAATCAATCACTCCGGAATCAAGCACGGAATCAATAGAACCGACTCCTTCTCAGGCAGCAGGAAACAGTTCGCAACCGTCTGCGGATAGTTCCGAAACTCAGACATCCTCGTTGCCCGAAAATTATAAACCCGTTCAGGAAGTGACGCTTGCAACCGTTGGGAATCTTAGTGATGGAATCGTGTCTATGCGCAGCCGCTCTGCAACACAGATCGATATTGCAACCGAGCTTTCGCGTCGCCCTGATGTAACAATAAAAAATACGGAAGAGCCGCAAGTGTTAATTGTGCATACACATACCTCGGAAGCCTATATGGAGGACTTTACCGGAAGCTATCCCACTTCCTTCAGTGCACGCACAAGCAATCACGCTCATAGTGTTGTGTTAGTAGGCGATGCAATTACCGAAGCCTTGAACAATGCGGGAATTGTAACGATTCACGATACAACATTTCACGATGATCCTGCATACAAAGGCGCATATTCCCGCTCGTTGGCAACCATGAAGAAATATTTGGAGAAATACCCATCCATCCAAGTGATCTTGGATGTGCATCGAGACTGCCTGGAACAGGCAGATGGAACAAAACTGAAACCAACCGTAGCAATTAATGGGAAAAAAGCTGCACAGATTATGATTGTGAGCGGTTGCGACGATAACGCCACATTGGGATATCCTGATTGGGAATACAATCTTCGTTTTGGTCTGAAACTGCAGCAGAATCTTGCGGAAAAATACCCGGGGCTTGCACGGCCTTTGTATTGCTGGAACATTCGCTATAACCAACATCTTCGTCACGGGGCGCTGTTAGTTGAATTTGGAACCGAGGCAAACACTTATGACGAGGTGCAGTATTCCGGTGAGCTTTTTGCGGATTGTCTTACGGGAGTGCTTGAATCGTTAAAAGGATGAAAAAGAAAGGACAGATATCATTGAACCGGAAATTTATTAAAGGGTTTGTCAGAGGATTTTATGTGACAGCGCTTTCATTGGCGCTGCTGATTGTTGTAGCGCTTGGAACGTATTTCGCACAGGAGAATACGCAAAAGATCGGCTACGGAGAAAATTGCTTGCCTGCGCAGGAGAAAAACACGGCTGAAATAGCTTGCAATTTTCCCGGTTTTATGGCATAATATCAAAGATATAGGCAAAAATGCCCGACGGCCAGAAATCGATTTGACAGGATGAAACAAGATGAAACATACCAAGCGACTGCTTGTCTGCTGTACGTTATGCATGGCGCTTTTTTTCTTTAATATTCCGGCTTTTGCACAGGAAGTATCGGCGGGAGATATTTCCGCTGATTCACAGACAACGGAAGTTTCTTCTGCGCCTCAGCCTGATTTGTCATCATCAAATACGCAACCTGAATCCAAGGGAGAATTACCGCAACCATCCCCCGTGCAGTCGGAAACTCCAGCGTCCGTTCCCGTTATTACACCACCAGCTTCTTCGGTACAGCCGCAGGCACCTTCCCAGCCCGCTGCTTCTCGGGTTCCCGCGGTGACAAGTTCTTTTTCTGCAGAAAGCACAGATAGTATGGAAGAGTCTTCTTCGGAGGAAGCCTCTTCGGAGGAACCTTCTTCTCAGGTGCCATCACAAACGGTGGTGGAATCCGGAGATGTTTCACTGGATCCTCTTCAGGGCGGAACTCTCTCAGACGGTGGGGATGCATCGAGACTTTATGGCCTTATTGCATGGATTGCGATCGGTATCGTAGCGATTGTATTGCTGGTTGTGCTGATTTTCAGCAAGCGCAATCGCGGCAATCAAATGTCAAGTGGACGTGCTTATGCCAGAAAACGAAGTGCCCGGTACAAGCGGAAACGACTGCTGGACGATAAGTATTATCAGAATTTAAAACGCAAATAGGAACTTTGCTTTGCCGCTGGTTTTCCGGCGGCTTTTTTGAATGTAAAAAATGCAGATGACAGCGGCTCTCCGCTGTGTTATACTGAAAGAAAAACTTCGGGCATTGCCCATTAAAACACAAAAAACGTTGAGGTGATCTTCTTGCATATTCCCCGCGAACGAATTCGCAATTTCAGTATCATTGCACATATTGACCATGGAAAATCCACGTTAGCCGACCGGATTTTAGAGAAAACACAGTCTGTTGCGTTGCGCGATATGTCTGACCAGTTGCTTGACAACATGGATTTGGAACGGGAGCGCGGCATCACCATCAAGGCGCACGCGGTTACCCTTGTTTACCGTGCACAGGATGGACAAGATTATTTGTTTAACCTGATTGACACACCGGGCCATGTTGATTTCAATTATGAAGTTTCCCGCTCGCTTGCGGCTTGCGAAGGTGCGGTCTTGGTAGTGGATGCATCACAGGGAATTGAGGCACAAACATTGGCAAACACCTACCTTGCGGTGGATGCAGGTCTTGAGATTGTTCCGGTGATTAACAAAATTGATTTGCCCAGTGCAGAGCCGGAAAAAGCAGCCAAAGAGATTGAGGATGTCATCGGAATCCCGGCGATGGATGCACCCCGTGTTTCTGCCAAGATGGGGATAAATATCGAAGCAGTTTTAGAGGATGTTGTCCATCATGTTCCCGCTCCGGTGGGAGACCCCGAAAAACCGCTGCAGGCACTGGTGTTTGATTCTTATTATGATGCTTATAAGGGTGTCATTGTTTATGTTCGCATTAAAGAGGGCACGGTGCATCAGGGCGATATCATCCGGATGATGTCCACTGGTGCAGAATTTACGGTGGTAGAGTGCGGCTATTTGCGCGCGACCAGCATGGAAGCTGCTGATTTACTGGAAGCGGGTGAGGTAGGGTATATTGCAGCATCCATCAAGACGGTCAGCGAGGCACGCGTAGGTGATACGGTTACCTTGGCGAGTCACCCTGCAACAACTCCGCTGCCCGGTTACCGCAAGGTAAATCCTATGGTATATTGCGGAATTTATCCCGCAGATGGTGCACATTATGCAGACCTGCGCGAAGCTTTGGAACGGCTGCAGCTGAACGATGCATCTCTTTCCTATGAGCCGGAAACGTCCATCGCGCTGGGCTTTGGTTTCCGCTGCGGCTTTTTGGGTCTGCTGCATATGGAAATCATTCAGGAGCGTCTGGAACGGGAGTATAATCTGGATCTGGTTACTACAGCGCCAAGCGTTGTTTACCGGATTACGAAGACAGACGGTTCCGTGGTCATGATCGACAACCCGACCAATTACCCGGATCCCGGCACGATTCTGCAGGCGGAAGAGCCGATTGCAGAGGCACACATTTATTCTCCTACGGATTACGTTGGTAGCATTATGGAGCTTTGTCAGGAACGGCGCGGCGTGTTTAAGGATATGAAATATCTGGATACCGACCGTGTTGATCTGCACTATATTCTGCCGCTCAACGAAATTGTATACGACTTTTTTGATTCGCTCAAATCACGCACGCGCGGATATGCTTCGTTTGACTACGAGGTTTCCGGCTATGAAAAATCATCACTGGTTAAGCTGGATATCATGCTCAATGGGGATGTAATTGATGCGCTTTCATTCATTGTTCACAGCGATAAAGCGTATACCAGAGCGCGCAAAATGACCGAAAAGCTGAAGGATCATATTCCGCGTCAGTTGTTCGAGGTTCCCATCCAGGCTTGCATTGGCGGAAAAATTATTGCCCGGGAAACAGTCAAGGCAATGCGCAAGGATGTTCTTGCCAAATGTTATGGCGGCGACATTACCAGAAAACGCAAGCTGTTGGAAAAACAAAAAGAGGGCAAAAAGCGTATGCGGCAGCTTGGCAGTGTAGAGGTACCGCAAGACGCATTTATGGCAGTACTCAAATTAGATGAATAAATAAGGGGTGTTGAACTTGCAAATTCGTTTCATGACATTTAATATTCAACATGGAATTAATTATCTTAAACAAAAGGAAATGCAGTGCGATGATTCTCATGATTTAATAGACCTGGAGCTGATGGCGTCTGTAATTCGTGAGCAGAATGCGGATATTATCGGATTGAATGAGGTGCGTGGCCGCGGGGCAGATGCCGATTATACCGCACAGGTGGAACAACTGGCAGCCTTGCTGGATTATCACTGCTATTTTGCCTGCGCTTTAAAATTCGGTGGAAAAAATCCCTATGGAAATGCAATTTTATCGCGCTTTCCGCTTCAGGAGGTTCAAACGGTTGCAATCCCGGATCCGGAGGTTCAGGATGAAGACGCTTACTATGAAACACGCTGTGTTTTGCGTGCCAGTTTTGCGGAGGGCAATGGATTTACGGTTTTGATTACCCATTTCGGACTTGCAAAATCAGAGCAGCGCAATGCGGTGCAAACAATTGAAGCACTGTTGGAAAAGGATGATTCTCCGGCAGTGGTGATGGGGGATTTCAACTTGGAGCCACAAGACCCGATTTTGCAGCCATTGTTTGCCCAACTTACCGATGCTGCAGAAGTATTTCCCGCACCACGAAAGAGTTGGCCCTCCGATGCACCGGAGGTCAAAATTGATTATATTCTGACAAGGGGAATGAAGGTGTTGGAAGCCGATATCCCTGCAATCACGGCATCTGATCATCGTCCGCATGTTGCGTTGCTGGAAATTTAACAGGTATGTCAATCAAACATATAGATTGAAATTTGATGGGCGGATTTCCGATTTTTCGGAATCCGCCTGTTTGTGCGAAAGAAGGTGTCCTCATGAAGCCAATCGGACTTTATGTTCATGTGCCATTTTGTGACGGCAAGTGCCCGTATTGCGACTTTTATTCCATGCGGGCGGATGATTTTCAAAAGGATGCTTATGTAGATGCTATTTGCCGTTCTCTGCAGCAATGGGGAGAAAAAACAAATCATTGTGCAGTCGATACAATTTACTTTGGCGGAGGAACACCAATTTTGCTCGGAGCAGCGCGATTGAACCGAATTCTGGATGCTATCCGCGCTCACTTTACACTGCAGTCCACAAGTGAGATTACACTGGAGGCAAATCCTGCGGCCACTTTGCAGCCGGAGTTGGAGGCAATGGCAAAGAACGGGTTTAACCGGATTTCGTTCGGATTGCAGTCTGTGCATGAGGACGAGCTGCGTTTTTTGGGCAGGAGACATCACGCATCAGATGCGCAGAAGGCGGTACAGGCTGCAAAGCAGGCGGGATTCCGCAATATCTCGCTCGATCTGATGCTTGGCTTGCAGGGACAGACGGTACAAAAAGCAGAGGCCTCTGCAGATTACTGTGCGCAGCTTGGTGTGCAGCATATCTCGGCATATTTGCTTAAAGTAGAAGAAGAAACTCCGTTTGCTTCGCAAAAGATGGTGCTGCCGGATGAGGAAGAGCAGCGGGAAATTTATCTTGCAGTGTGTAAACGACTGGAACTGCATGGATTTTTTCAATATGAAATATCCAATTTTGCAAAGTCGGGGTTTGAAAGCCGCCACAATCTAAAATATTGGAATGATGAAGAATATCTTGGGCTGGGTCCGGCTGCACATTCTTTTCTGAACGGCAAACGCTTTTTTTATCCGCGTGATTTGACTGCATTTGTGAATGGAAATCCGCCTACAGATGACGGCGTTGGCGGTGATTTTGAAGAATATGCCATGCTTCGGCTCCGGCTTTCGGCAGGAATAGAAGAAAATGAGTGCAAAAAGCGGTTCGGCTACGGGTTTCCCCAAAGCGTTCGTAAGACGGCCAAGGCACTGGTGAATTGCGGGCTGCTGCATTGTGATGAAAATTCCGTCCGGTTAACGCGGGAAGGCTTTCTGGTTTCAAATGCAATCATTGTTCAGTTGCTGGACAATATCTGAAATGACAGATAAAAATTGCTTTACGATGAATCTGCCGGGAAGTTATAAAACGAAAATGAGCTGACAAAATAGCAATGCTGGGACGTTAAATTTGTTTTGTTTTTGATTTAACAATTAGTTTACAATTCTCCTGTTGACAAAAGGGCAGTAAGATGGTAAATTATAATCATGTTAGCACTCAAAGGGTAAGAGTGCTAAAGTAATCCGGTGGAGGTGAGGACAATGACGCTGGGTGAGCGCAAATTAAAAGTTCTTTTTGCAGTGGTAGAAGCTTATATTGCCACAGGCGAACCGGTTGGTTCAAAAGCGATTTGCGAAATGATGGGCAACACAGTATCTTCCGCAACAATCCGTAACGAGATGGCAAGCCTTGCAGAGCTGGGATTACTGGAACAGCCGCACACATCAGCAGGTCGTGTGCCGACGCATCAGGGGTATCGCGTGTATATTCAAAATATGCGCCGCAAAGCTTTGCCGGAGCAGGAACGCCTTGTGATTGATAGCATGCTTTCTGAAGCCAATCGTGATCCTGAGCAATTGTTGGAAGAAGCGTCTCAGGTGCTTGCGTCCATTACCAATTGTGCGGCAGTTTCTACAACTCCGATGGGGCAAACAACCACGGTTCGCAGTATTCAGGTTGTGCCAGTGGGAAGCAGGACTGCTCTGGTTGTTTTGATGACATCCTCCGGAATCTTTAAAAATAAGGTGTGCCGCTGTGATTTTACCCTAACGCCGGAAGTGATGCGTGTGGTGGCACGGCTGATGAATGAAAAAATTATTGGCAAGCCGTTGGCAGAAATCACCTTGGCATATATTCAAACGCTGGCAGCTTCCATTGGTGAATTTGCATTTCTTGTTTCACCGGTTCTGATGGCGTTGTTTGAGGCAGTGAAGGATGCTTCTTCTGCAGATGTTTGTCTGGAGGGTCAGGCAAATCTGTTGGCTCATGCGGAATATGATGACACCAGTGCACGCAGAATCTTGAGTTTTCTGAACCGCCGTGCAGAGCTTGCAAATCTGTTGAATCAAAAACGCGGCGGTGTCCAGATTTTTATCGGCGGAGATATTGATCGCCCGGAGCTTGCAGATTCCAGTATGGTGATTGCCCGATACCGCGTGAGCGGTGAGGAACTTGGCTCGATTGCAGTCATCGGTCCCACCAGAATGGACTATTCCAAGGTGATTGCAAGCCTTGACTATTTTTCCAATGAAGTGGGTAGGATTTTGACAGAGCTGCTGAAAAATGAGTAGTGTGGATGATAATAAGGAGATGACAGATTTGTCGGAAAAGAAACAAACACCGCAGGAAGATACAGAAAACAAAACAAATGTAGAGGTTTCATCCTCTCCGGAACAAGTACAGGCTGAACCGCAGGAACAATCTGCAACGACTGCTCAGTCTGAAAAGTCCGATGAGGTTCAAAACCTGGAAAAAGAAATTGAACAGCTCAAAGCGGAGCTTGAAAAAGAAAAGGATTTGGATATGCGCATTCGTGCGGAATATGACAATTACCGAAAGCGCACTTCTAAAGAAATGGGAGAAATTGCAGCCCGGGCAAAGGCTGACGCAATCAAAGATATTCTCCCTGTTGCAGACAATATTGATCGTGCGATTGCTGTGCAGGAAGGCTGCGAGGCAGATATTCGCAAGGGTGTTGAAATGATTCACACGCAGATCATTAATGTGTTTGAAAAGCTTGGCATCGAAGAAATTGCAGAAGAAAACATTCCTTTCAATCCCGAGTTTCACAATGCTGTGATGCATATGGAAGATGAGAACTTAGAAGCAAACACAGTGGTTCAGGTGCTGCAAAAGGGCTATAAAATTGGCAGTAAGGTACTGCGTTATGCAATGGTAAAGGTTGCGAATTAAGCTGTTTCTGTCGGCGGAAGCCGAATGTTGATCATATAAAAGATTCAACAGAAAATTATCTGAACGGGGGAAATCATTATGTCTAAAACAATTGGTATCGATCTTGGAACTACAAACTCTTGTGTTGCTGTTATTGAAGGCGGCGAGCCGGTCGTCATCGCAAATGCCGAGGGAGCAAGAACAACTCCGTCTGTTGTTGCTTTTGCAAAAACCGGCGAACGTATGGTGGGTCAGGTTGCAAAGCGTCAGGCAATCACGAACCCGGAACGCACAATCGCTTCTATTAAGCGCGAAATGGGCACTGACCACAAGGTGAAAATTGACGACAAGAACTACACCCCACAGGAGATTTCTGCAATGATTCTGCAGAAGCTCAAGGCAGATGCAGAAGCTTATCTGGGTGAGTCGGTATCCTCGGCGGTTATCACGGTTCCGGCATACTTCACAGATGCGCAGCGTCAGGCAACTAAAGATGCCGGTAAGATTGCGGGTCTGGATGTCAAGAGAATTATCAATGAGCCGACCGCTGCAGCTTTGTCTTACGGTATCGATAAAGAAAAAGATCAGAAGATCATGGTGTATGACCTTGGCGGCGGAACGTTCGATGTCTCCATCATTGAGATGGGCGACGGCGTGCAGGAAGTTCTTGCAACTGCAGGTAACAATCGTCTGGGCGGCGATGACTTTGACCAGCGCGTAATTGATTGGCTGAGCGATAGCTTCAAAAAAGAAAGCGGCATTGATCTCAAGGGTGATAAAATGGCAATGCAGCGCTTGAAAGAAGCAGCGGAAAAGGCAAAGATTGAGCTTTCCGGTGTAACCTCTTCTCAGATCAACCTGCCGTTTATTACTGCAGATGCAACCGGACCGAAGCATCTGGATATGACATTGACTCGTGCAAAATTTGATGAGTTGACGGCAGACCTCGTTCAGAAGACGGTTGGCCCGGTGAAGCAGGCGTTGTCTGATTCCGGCTTGCAGTTCAGCGATATCGATAAAATCCTGATGGTCGGTGGTTCCAGCCGTATTCCCGCTGTTTTGGAGGCTGTTCGTGATCTGAGCGGCAAAGAACCATTCAAGGGTATCAATCCGGATGAATGTGTTGCCATTGGTGCTGCGTTGCAGGCCGGTGTGCTCGGTGGAGAAGTCAAAGGCTTGCTGCTGCTCGATGTTACCCCGCTTTCCCTCGGCGTTGAAACCAAGGGCAGCGTCATGACAAAAATCATTGAGCGCAACACCACAATTCCGACCAAGAAGAGCCAGATTTTCACGACTGCTGCCGATGGTCAAACCTCCGTTGAGGTTCATGTGCTGCAGGGCGAACGCGAATTTGCAAAGGATAATAAGACACTGGGTGTGTTCCACTTGGATGGTATTCCGGCTGCCCGCAGCGGTGTGCCGCAGATTGAAGTGACGTTTGATATCGATGCCAATGGTATAGTTCATGTTTCGGCAAAAGAACTCGGTACAGGCAAAGAGCAGAGCATCACGATTACTTCGAATACCAATATGAGCAAGGACGATGTCGAAAAAGCAGTTCGCGAAGCAGAGCAGTTTGCAGAGGAAGATAAAAAACGTCGTGAAGCTGTCGATGCCCGCAATGCTGCTGAGAGCATGGTGTTCTCCACGGAAAAATCTTTGGATGAGCTTGGCGATAAGATTTCTGCTGATGAAAAAGCCAATATCCGCTCTAAGATTGACGCCGCAAAAGAAGCACTCAAGGGCGAAGATATGGATAAGATCAACCAGACTTCTGAGGATCTGAAAAATACGTTCTATGCCGCTTATGAGAATGTGATGAAACAGGCTCAGACTGCAGGTGCTCAACCGACAGAAGGCGCTCCCACCGATAACGCTGCTCCGCAGGATGGCGTTTATGATGCAGAATACAAGGACGTTGACGACAACAATCAGAAATAAGCACACTTTCAAACGTAACGGGTTCGTTGCAGCTTTGCGCGTGGCACAGAGCTGCAACGAATTTGCCTGTTTGCAATGAAATTGGGGCAAATTTGTTTTGGGAGTGATTCCGAATGGCAGACAAGCGAGATTTTTATGAGGTAATGGGCGTTCCCAAAAATGCCTCAGATGATGAAATAAAAAAGGCTTACCGCCAACTTGCAAAAAAATATCACCCGGATTTAAACCCAGGTGACAAAGAAGCGGAACAAAAGTTCAAGGAAGTCAACGAAGCTTATGAGGTTCTTTCCAACAAGGAAAAACGCGCGCGGTATGACCAATATGGTCACGCGGGTGTGGATCCTAACTTTGGTGCCGGTGCAGGCGGATATGGCAGTAATATTGATATCGATGATATCTTTGGCAGCATTTTTGGCGGCTTTGGTGGTTTCGGCGGCTTTGGCGGACAGCGTGCACAGGCAAATGGACCTCGCCGAGGCAGTGATACGCAGGTACAGGTGACACTTTCTTTCGAGGAAGCAGCCAAGGGATGCAAAAAGACGGTCTCATACAGTTGCATTGATGCGTGCTCTGATTGCGGGGGTTCGGGCGCAGCCAAAGGAACAACGCCAAAGACCTGTCCGAATTGTAACGGTACGGGTCAGGTCGTCGTCAAGCAGCGCACTCCGTTTGGTATGGTACAGACACAGGGTGTTTGCGACAAATGCCAGGGAACCGGAAAAATTATTGATTCTCCATGCACAACTTGTTCTGGCACCGGTCGTGTTCGTCGTCAGCGTCGTGTTGAGGTGGAGATTCCGGCGGGTATCGCAGACGGTCAGATGATGAATGTCAGCGGGCGCGGCAATGCCGGCACCAACGGTGGCCCGGCGGGAAATCTGATTGTGGAGGTCGCCGTTCGTCCTCATCCCATTTTTGAGCGCAGGGGCAACGATGTCTGGTGTGAAGTTCCGATTACATTTTCTCAGGCAGCACTGGGTGCAGAAATTGTTGTACCTACGCTGGACGGTAAGGTGAGTTACCATGTGCATGAGGGAACGCAGCCTGGAGACATTTTTAAGCTGAAAGGAAAGGGGATTACTGCCGTTAACGGACGTTCCCGCGGCGACCAATATGTGCGTGTAACCGTGGAGGTTCCGCGCAATCTTTCCGAAGAGCAAAAAGAATGCCTGCGTAACCTTGATTCTATGAGCACAGAAAAAAATTATCAGAAACGAAAAGGTTTTTTTAATTCAATTAAAGATTTATTTGGAAGCAATTAAAAAACAGGAATCCATCTGCCTAATGACAGAGTGGGTTCCTGTTTTTTTGCATTTCGAAATGGTTCGCATTAATCAAACACAAAGCCTGTTAATAAAGAACAAGAGCCGATGTCTTTTAGACATCGGCTCTTGAAAATCCCCTTGAGGATCAGACAGCACGGGTAACCTTACCCGAACGCAAGCAACGGGTGCAGGCGTAAACACGCTTCGGGGAACCGTTTACGATCGCTTTGACACGCTTAATGTTCGGCTTCCAAGTTCTGTTAGAACGACGATGGGAGTGAGACACGCGAATGCCGAAAGCAAGATCTTTTCCGCAAAAATCGCATTTTGCCATGAGACTGCACCTCCTTTGTATACCGCTATAGAATAACAGTGTTATTTTATCAGAATCTTTAGAGAAAAGCAAGTCTTTTTTTTAAAAACCAAAAAAATGCATCAGAAAAAAGGTTTCTGAAGGATAAAAAAGAACGAAATGGCTTTTACTTGTAATTTTTCAACAAATCAGTTATAATAAATTTGATTGCGCATAGGTTGAAGAATTTTTTTTGCACATGAGGGTTTGCATAACAAATTGCAATTTTGATCAGCTTGGTGGCTAAAATATATTTTAATGGAGAATTATAGTATGTGGATTTTAAATGCAATTAAAAGCGGTGACGTTTTACAACTCGTTACCGGATTGGCGGTTCGACTGCTGATAATCTTTTTTGTGTTGCCGATTCATGAATGTGCGCACGGTTGGGCGGCACAAAAACTGGGAGACAACACCGCAAAAGCGCAGGGACGCCTTACACTGAACCCGGTTGCACACATTGACCCCTTTGGTGCATTGTTCTTGATTCTGTTCGGTTTCGGATGGGCAAAGCCCGTGCCTATTAACCCGTACAATTTTAAAAACCATAAAAGCGGGATGGCTCTAACTGCATTGGCGGGGCCTGCTTCCAATTTATTGGTTGCGCTGTTGGGCGCAGTTATTTATAACGCATGCATCGTTTTTCTGCCGGCGGCTTTTTTTGCGACAGTGGGGTATCAGATTCTCTATTATTTCTTTTCGTGGCTTATTTTGATCAATATTTCCCTTGCGGTATTTAATCTGATTCCGATCCCTCCCCTGGATGGTTCCCGTATTTTTAATGCAATTTTGCCCGAAAAGTGGAGTTATCAAATTGCGCGGTATGAGCGGTATATTTTTATCGGCTTGGCGGTTTTAATTTTTTCGGGTGTGCTTGATCCGGTTCTTAGTTTTCTCAACCAATATGCGCTTCAAGGAGTTTTCTGGATTGCTGACCTTCCGTTTAAGTTATTTGGCTTATTGTAATCTATTTCAGCGTCGGCAAAACTACACGCATATTTTGTGAAAGGCATGGCAAATGAATGACGGAAACAATTTCCTATAAATTAAATGTTTTTGAAGGCCCCCTTGATCTTTTGCTGCATTTGATTGCAAAGAGCAAACTGAATATATATGATATTCAAATTTCCCTGTTGCTGGATCAGTACATGGAACAGATCGACCGGATGAGAGAGGAAAATCTGGAGATTGCAAGCGAGTTTTTGGAAATGGCAGCTCGGCTGGTCTATATGAAAACGGTATCACTGCTTCCCAAAAGCGAGGAAGCAGAAGAACTGAAAAAAGAACTGACCGGGCAGTTGCTGGAATATCAGGAGTGTAAGAGAATCGCTTCTATTTTAGCAGAACATGCTTCTTTTGATTCTTTTGTGAGAGAACCGGGCAAACTGGAAGTTGACCAGACATATCAGCGCGAACATCTGGTGCGGGAACTGACGGATGCCTATTATGCGGCAGTGGGGCGCGGGGGAAGAAAACTTCCTCCGCCAACAGAAGCGTTCAGCGGCATCGTGGAACACAAAATTGTTTCGGTATCCTCCAGAGTGTTTCATGTTCTTCGTGTGTTAAGATCCGGAACCTGCTCTCTTGGCAGTCTGATTGAGTCTTCCCGAAGCAAATCAGAACTCATCGCGACTTTTCTTGCCGTGCTGGAATTGATTCGTGCGGAACGGATTTTCTTGGAGGATAACGGTTCAGTCAGATTGAATGCAGAAAGGAGTCGTTCGGATGGAATTTACACAAGCGCAAGCAGCGATTGAAGCAGTTCTGTTTGCAAGCGGAGATCCTGTGTCTGTGGATAAGCTTGCAGAAGTGTTGGAGATGGACAAGCCGACACTGCTCAAAATGTTGGCGCTGATGACGGAAAAAAGGCGGAGTGAAGAAAGCGGTCTTTGCATTGTCCGGATGGAGGATACCTATCAGCTTTGCACAAAGGATTGCTTTGCTCCGCAAATCCGCAATGTGCTGGAGCAACGCCGTAACGTACCTCTTTCACAGGCAGCAATGGAAATACTGGCTATTGTAGCGTATAACCAACCCGTTACGAAAGGGTTTATTGAGCAGATTCGCGGCGTTGATTCCTCCGGCGTAGTTTCCAGTCTGGTTGCCAAGGGGTTGATCGAAGAAAAAGGAAGGCTGGAACTCCCGGGGCGGCCGTTGCTTTACGGAACCACTGAAAATTTTCTTCGTTGTTTTCATTTATCGGCATTGACAGAACTTCCGCCCGTTCAACATTCACAGGAGACGGAACCATCAGAAGATAAAACAGAAGATGACAGCGATGCAGAGATTTAAAAAGTATTCCGTATCCCGAAGGAAGGGAGCGTGTGTATGATCGGTTGGATCATCCTTTTCTCAATTCTTGGATTAATTTTTCTTTTGTTGATGATTCCGGTTCGTTTTTGTTTTTCATATTTTGAGAAGCCAAGACTTACTATTTGGATTGCTTTTATTCCAGTCAGGATCTTGCCTTCTTCTGGGAGTCAACAGACAAATCTCAGAAAAGAAGAACCGGAAGAAAAGAAAAGTGAACCTAAAAAAAGCTTTTTCGCAGAACTATATCAGGAAGAAGGTCTGAAAGGGTTTCTCGTTTTTTTGAAAAAGCTGCTTGCGATTGTTACCAGAGCGGTTGGACGTGTTGGCAGGCATTTGATTGCAGAAAAATGTGAAGCAAAGTTAGTCGTTGGCGGAGAAGATTCTGCAGCGATTGCAGAACAGTATGGCGGAGTTTGTGCAATTGTATTTCCGGTTTGGGCGCAGCTGCTGGCATTAACTCACTGCAGAAAGCATCAATTGAAAATTGATCCGGATTTTCTTTCTGACGGATATCAAATTTCTTGCCAGATTCGGCTGCGGCTCAGAGTATTTTGGGTCGTTCGCGCAGCAGTAACGGCACTTTGCTCGTTCTTGTTGCTTATGTTCCGTCAAAAAATGCATACAACAAAACAAGGAGACACAAATAAGAAAAAAACAAATCTTTGCCTTCGTCCTCGCAATAGATCGTGATAGAGAAATATACAGATGCACTTTTTTGAAACTAAGATTAAGAAAGGGTGTTTACACATGTCAGACCGCACAGCAGAAAGTATGATGGATAAAACCATAGAAAAGATCAAGGCGATGGTGGATGCCAATACAATTATTGGTTCCCCGATTCAGGCAGGAGAGGTTACCGTGATTCCCGTTTCCAAAGTGACCTATGGCTTTGCAGCCGGTGGGTCAGATTTGCCGTCCAAGACCACCACGCGTGAATTGTTCGGCGGCGGCGGTGGTGCAGGGGTTACCATTGCTCCGATTGCATTTTTGACTGTCAGTGGAGGAAATGTCAAGCTGCTGCCGGTCAATCCTCCGGTTACTACGGCAGACCGTATTGTTGAGATGGTGCCAGAAGCAGTTGACAAAATCAGCGGATTCGTCAAGAGTCGAAAAAAAGAGAAAGACAGTGACCTTGAGGATGTGTCAGAAAAAATTGCGGAAAAAGCGGTAGCTGAAATCAACGAAAAACTTGGTGAATGATTGTTTTTTTGCCTGTCGATGCATATGAATTGGTTGAGGCAGGTGTTGAAACATGAAACGTATTTTTTCCTGGATGGCGATGCTACTGATGGTTGGCGTTCTATTTTGCAGTGCGCCTGCGGTATTTGCAGAGCAACCGTCGGTTTGTGCTTCCTCCGCAGTATTAATGGAAGCACAGAACGGTCGGGTACTCTTTGCAAAGAATGCAGAAGAACGCCATTCTATGGCCAGTACAACCAAAATCATGACGGCGCTGATTGCAGTTCAATCCGAACGATTGGACGATGTGGTGGAAATAACGCAAGAAATGATCGAGGTGGAAGGTTCTTCCATTTATTTGAAGGCAGGCGAAAAGCTTACCCTGCGCGCATTGGTGACGGGGTTGCTGCTGGAATCAGGCAATGATGCAGCCAATGCGATTGCAATCACGCTTGCAGGCTCTAAGGAAGAATTTGCGAACAAGATGAATGAGGTTGCAAAAAGCCTCGGAATGAAAAACACTCATTTTGTCACGCCTTCCGGTCTGGATGATGAGGAGCATTACACCACTGCATATGACATGGCTTTGCTCGGATGTGCGGCAATGCGCTGCCCTGATTTTGCGACAATTGCTTCGCAGAAAACAATGACGATCGATTTTGTGGAACCGCAGGTCCGGCGCACATTTTATAATCATAATCGCCTGCTGTTGGAGATGGAAGGCTGCAATGGTGTTAAAACCGGATTCACAAAAAAAAGCGGTCGTTGTTTGGTCAGCAGTTGTGAACGTGACGGCGTTCTTTTGGTTGCGGTTACCCTGAAGGATCCGGATGACTGGAATGACCATAAGAAGATGATGAACTATGGTTTTGATCAGGTGGAGCGTATCACATTTTCGGAAACTGGAATGAATCTGTCTGTTCCCGTTGTGGGAACGGGTGTCGATTGCAGGATTGTATTGCAGGAATGCGGATCGGTGGATGCCGTTATCCCCAAGGGACGCGCAGGGGATGTTCA
>CAKXIK010000014.1:0-14031 GCA_934875675.1 uncultured bacterium | reverse complement strand
CATTGAGACAGAGCCATTTTTATATGCTCCCGTTGTCAAAGGGCAAGCAGCAGGAAGACTGGTTTATTTGCTGGATGGGCAGCAAATTGCAGAGATTCCGCTCATAACAGATGAGGAGATTGCATTTGTTCCCAGAGAGCGAAATTGGTTTGAACGATTCTGCGATTTTTTCCGCAGATTATTTGGAATGGAAACATAAATTGGAAGGTACGGTGTAATTTATTGAAACAGGAAGTACGGCTGCAGAAGTATCTCGCAGATTGCGGGATAGCTTCTCGGCGAAAAGCAGAAGAAATGATTGCGGCGGGAGCAGTTCGCGTAAACGGAAAACCGGTACAGGTGGGTGATAAAGTCGATCCGTCCCGTGACAAGGTTTCCGTTCATGGGCGTCGGGTTGTTCCGTCTAAAAAAATGATTTATATTATGCTGCACAAACCGCGTGGCTTTGTTACAACCATGAGTGATGAAATGGGCCGCAAGTGTGTGGCGGAGTTGGTTCAAAATGTTGGTGCACGGGTTTATCCTGTGGGTCGGCTGGATCGGGAGTCGGAAGGATTGCTCTTTTTGACGAATGATGGCGAATTTGCACAGACAATGATGCATCCTTCACGCCATGTGGGAAAGACGTATCGTGTTACAATCCGTCCGGATATTACGGATGATCAGATTACCAAGCTGATGACCGGCATGGTGATAGATGGATATCAGACAGCGCCTGCAGACGTGAGAATTCTGACCAAGGAGCCGGGACGCGTTGTGTTGGAAATTAATCTTTTTGAAGGTCGCAACCGCCAGATTCGTAAAATGTGTGAAGCACTGGGACTTGAAGTTGCAAGGCTCAAACGGACGGCAATCGGTAATGTTAAGATGGGCATGCTCAAGCAAGGCGATTGGCGTGAATTGACACAGCAGGAAGTTTCCTCTTTGATGACGGCTGCAAAAAATATTGTAAGTGAGCCGTAATTTTAATTTATTGAAAGGAATGTCACCTATGATATCAGTGATTCCTGTTGCCGCAGAAGAAGAGGAACACTTTCGTGCCGAGCATCCGGTTTGCCGGGAATATAGCTGTCTTTATTGTGCAAAAGAGTCAGGCAAGGAGCTTGGATGGTTTTCCGTTCGGGAAGAAGAAAATTGTCTGGTGATTCCTCAGCTTCAGCTAAATCATCGTATTGAGTCGGAGAAAATGGGGGAAGAGGACAAGCTAATCGCGGAATTGATGATTCGGTCGGCTGCTTCCTATGCCTTGAATCGATATCTTCCGGAGATTGCATGTGAGGAGGCATCTTTGGAAGGTTATTTGCCTGAGTTAAAATTTTCCAAAAACTCACTCGGAGTGTATACAATTTATCTAAATAAGTTGATTCATAAATGTTCAAGTTGCCAAAACTAAAAAATGAAATTCAAATCACTTGTTATGTTTATCACAATGTAATATAATAGTTCTAATTTCGAATTTTTTATAATTTATCCACAAAGAAACGGAGGAACTGGAATGAGTATGGATACAAAGCTCGAACTGGTTCAGAAATCGCATGCAGCACAAGAGAATACTCCGGCTAAAAAGCGGATTATGACGCTGTTTGACGAGGGAACTTTTGTCGAGATTGACAGCCTTGCAAAATCCGGAGACGTGCAGGCAGAGGTTGTTGCCGGTTTTGGTTCTGTCAATGGCAGCCCGGTGTATGCTTTTTCGCAGAACAATCAGGTTGCCGGTGGTGCAATGTCCAAAGCGCAGGCAGCAAAAATCAAGAAAATTTATGATCTTGCGGTAAAAACGGGGGCTCCTGTTGTCGGAATTTTTGATTCCAATGGCGGTCGTTTGAAGGAAGGCAACGAAATGCTGGCCGCTTATGGTGAGCTTTTGCTGCAGAGCAACAATCTTTCCGGTGTTGTGCCGCAGATTTCTGTAATTGCAGGAACTTGTGTTGGTACTTCAGCAATGATTGCTGCCGGTGCAGATTTTGTGATTATGGCAAAAGAAGCATCGTTTGGTGTCGCAGTGAATGGCTGTGATGAAACAGCTGAACAGGCTTCCAAGTCTGGCGCTGCACATCTGCTTGCAGACAATGCAGAGGACGCGGTTGCCGCTGCCCGTAGACTGATTGCAGTGTTGCCTTCCAACAATTTGGAAGCACCGCTGATGTGCGAATTTGCAGAACCTGAAAATGGTGAGGCAATTTTAAACGCAGCTGCAGCAAAATTGGATGTTGACACCGACGCGGCAACTGCTTGCGATATTGTTTCCGCTGTTGCTGATGCCGGCAGTGCCATTGAAATTATGAAGGGTTTCGGCACGGGATTTGTTTGTGAGCTTGCTACGGTTGCAGGTTCGCTGTGCGGTATGGTGGCTTCTGATTCCGGTATTGTGGATGCAGCATCTTGTGAAAAGGCTGCGCGCTTTGTTCGTTTTTGTGACGCCTTTGCAATTCCGGTGGTTACGCTTGTGAACAGCACCGGGTTTGCATCACTCAGAGAAGCCTCTATGCTTTCGCACGCATATGCGGAGGCTACCACAGTCAAGATCTCTATCGTGACGGGTGCGGCATACGGTTCGGCATTCATCGCAATGGCAGGTCGTGCTGCAAACGCTGATTTGACGGTCGCTTGGCCGAATGCCGTGATTTCTGCGCTGGAGCCAAAAGCTGCAGTTGCAATTCTTTGTGAAGACAAGCTTGCAGCTATGTCTGATCCGAAAACGCAGCGCAATGAAATTGTGCGCGAATATACGGACACGGCAGCTTCTCCATTTACCGCTGCAGAAGCAGGATTTATTGAAGATGTGATTGCTCCGGCAAGCACCCGAGCTTGCATTATCAATGCACTCGACATGCTGGCTGGCAAGCGTGTAAGCCGTCTGCCTAAAAAGCATTCTAATATTCAGCTGTAAGATCCGGGGCAAATCCGCCCGTTACGAAAGGAAGAATATAACATGAAAAATCTGAAAATTACCGTTAATGGCGTTTCCTATGATGTTCAGGTGGAAGAAACCGGCGCAACTGCACCTGCAGCAGCACCCGCTGCTCCTGCACCGGTTGCAGCTCCTGCTGCTGCACCTGCACCCGCTGCTGCTCCGGCTCCTGTCGCTGCTCCGGCTGCCGCTCCTGCACCTGCTGCAGATGCCGAAACCGTCAACTCTCCGATGCCCGGCACGATTGTCAGCGTAAATGTGACTGCAGGTCAGTCTGTGTCCGAAGGCGATGTCCTTGTCATTCTGGAAGCCATGAAAATGGAAAACGAGATTATGGCACCCCGTGACGGCGTTGTTGCAGGAATCCATGTCAGCAAAGGACAAAGCGTTGATTCCGGTACGCCGATCGTTTCTCTTCAATAAGAGAAAACAAAGGCTTCAAATTCGTTTTTCAGGCGTGCAGGCGGGAGTTCATATAAGGCTCCTTCTGTCTTAGCCTGCAAGAAAGGAATGGTCATAAGAATGGCTAAAAAAATTCTGATTACAGAAACCGTGCTGCGCGATGCTCACCAGTCTCTGCTGGCAACAAGAATGTCCACGGCAGAAATGGAACCGATCTTGCCGCAGCTTGATAAAGTAGGATTTCATTCGTTGGAGTGCTGGGGTGGTGCAACATTCGATAGCTGCCTGCGCTTCCTGCATGAAGATCCCTGGGATCGTCTCCGCCTTTTGCGCGAAAAATGCCCAAATACAAAGCTTCAGATGCTCTTCCGCGGTCAGAATATGCTTGGATATCGTCACTATGCTGACGATGTGGTTGAGTATTTTGTTCAGAAGTCGGTTGCAAATGGTATTGATATTATCCGTATTTTCGATGCACTGAACGATATTCGCAATCTGCAGACTTCTATTAAGGCTGCAATTAAAGAAAAAGCTCATGTTCAGGCTGCAATTTCTTATACCACAGGTCCGGTGTTTACGACCGAATACTTCACAACGTATGCTAAACAGCTGGAAGAGCTAGGTGCAAACTCCATCTGTATCAAGGACATGGCCGCTCTGCTGACGCCAACCGCCACTTATGAGCTGGTGAAGGCACTGAAAGAGACTGTCAAAATCCCGATTCAGCTGCATACGCACTACACCTCCGGTCTTGCCTCCATGTGCCTGCTCAAGGGCATTGAAGCGGGTGCCGATGTGATCGATACCGCATTGTCTCCGTTGGCTTTGGGTACCTCTCATGCGCCAACCGAGTCTATGGTTGCAGCACTGCAAGGAACTGAGTATGATACCGGATTGGATTTGGCTCAGTTTGAAGAAATCCGCGCTTATTTCATGGAGCTGCGCCGTGATTATATTAAACGTGGTCTGCTTTCTACCGATATGCTGGCAACGGATACCAAGGCTCTGATTTATCAGGTTCCGGGCGGCATGCTTTCCAACCTTGCATCCCAGCTCAAGGAAGCAGGCAAGCTGGATAAGCTGGATGAGGTTATGCAGGAAGTTCCGCGCGTGCGTGCAGATGCAGGTTATCCGCCGCTTGTTACGCCGTCCTCTCAGATTGTTGGTACACAGGCTGTATTCAACGTCATTACCGGCGAGCGTTATAAGATGTGCACCAACGAGTTTAAAGGCGTTGTGCGTGGTCAGTACGGTCAAACGCCGATTAAGATTGACCCTGAATTCCGCAAGAAAATTATCGGAGACGAAGAACCAGTTGAATGCCGTCCGGCAGATCTGCTTGAGCCGGAACTGGATAAACTTCGCGCAGAAATTTCTGAGTTTATTGAGCAGGATGAGGACGTGCTTTCTTACGCTCAGTTCCCGCAGGTATCTAAGAAATTCTTTGAGGAACGCCGCAATAAAAAGTATGGCATTGATGGTGAACATCTCGACATGAAGGAAAAGGTTCATCCGGTTTGATGAAGCCGTCTTTCTCAAATAACTACAAAGCCTTCCGAATTCGGGGGGCTTTACTTTTTGTACTTAAAAATAAAATATTTTTGCTTACAATATTCACCTGTACAAAAAAACATTTATACAATCTGCACAAAGAATTGGTTTTTTGGTTGACATGATTCCAATAAAACTGGTACAATATAAAAAAGAAAATTATCTTAGAGAATCGGGTTGAAGAGAATGATAAAAAGCATGACCGGGTATGGCAGAGCACAGCAGACCGTTCAGGGCATGGATGTTACAATTGAGATTAAATCGGTCAATCACCGCTACTATGAATTTTCCTCCCGGATTACGCGCGGCTATGGATTTTTGGAAGACAATATCAAGTCGTATTTACAAGGAAGGGTTTGCCGCGGCAAAATCGACGTTTTTGTGGAGATACAAACGATTGATTCCACTTGTGTAGATGTGACGGTAAATGAATCACTGGCTTCCGGATACGTCAAGGCACTGCGCCAGATTGCGGAAAAGTATAACCTGAAGGATGATCTTTCCGCATCAGTTATTGCACGTTACCCGGATGTTCTTGCAATTCATCGGGCACCGGAAAATGAAGATGCAATATGGGCGGCGGTTCGTCCTGTTTTGCGTGAGGCGGCGGATCATTTTGTTGCCATGCGTGAGGCAGAAGGGGCCAGACTTCGTGCCGATGTGGAATCACGCATGAAGATGCTGCTGGGAAATGTGGAAGAAATTGAGAAACGCTCACCGCAAACCGTTGTCGAGTATAAAAATCGGCTGATTGCGCATATTCGTGAATTGATCGGTGAAGCGCCGTTGGATGAACAGCGGATTTTGACTGAGGCAGCCATTTTTGCGGACAGGATTGCGGTTGCAGAAGAAACGGTTCGTTTGCGCAGCCACTTCGCGGAAATGACACAGATGTTGGAATCGGGAACCGGGATTGGCAGAAAACTTGATTTTGTAGTTCAAGAGCTCAATCGTGAGGCAAATACCATTGGTTCCAAGGCTCAGGATGCGGCAATTGCTCACAGAGTGATTGATATGAAAGCAGAAATTGAGAAAATCCGCGAACAAATCCAAAATATTGAATAAACGGAGTGCTGACCGATGAAACTGATTAATATTGGGTTTGGCAATATGGTTTCTGCCAACCGATTAGTGGCGATTGTTAGTCCGGAATCGGCGCCGATTAAAAGAATTGTGCAGGATGCAAAAGAGCGCGGATCTTTGATCGATGCTACTTACGGCCGCAGAACCCGTGCAGTCATCGTGACAGACAGCGACCACGTAATTCTTTCGGCAGTGCAGCCCGAAACGGTTGCCAACCGCCTGAACGACCACGATGAGGATGAAATGGATGAGGAGTTTGACGAGGATGAAGAATAAAGGCTTAATGATTGTTTTTTCGGGACCATCCGGCTCCGGAAAAGGTACTATTTTGCAAGAAGTCTTAAAAGATGATTCTTCGGTTATGCTTTCCATTTCGGCTACCACGCGCTTGCCCCGGGAGGGTGAACAAAACGGTGTGAATTACTTTTTTCTTCAAAAAGAAGCATTTGAAGAAATGATTGCTAATGACGGAATGCTGGAGCATGCCTGTTATTGCGGCAATTATTACGGAACACCGCGCAAACCGGTGGAAACAGCAATGGAAGAGGGAAAAGACGTCGTTCTTGAAATTGAGGTCCAAGGTGCGCTGCAGATCAAGAAAAAGTTTCCGGAGTGTATCACGATATTTATTCTGCCACCTTCCATGGAGGTGCTTGAGCATCGTCTCCGTAAACGCCAGACAGAGGACGAACCCACCATTCAAAAACGTCTTGCACAGGCAAAAGAAGAACTTAAACTCGCAGCTCAGTATGACTATGTGGTAGTAAACGGTGAGTTGGAAACGGCAGTCGATGATATGAAGGCTATTCTGCGTGCGGAACATTGCCGTGCTGCACGCACTGAAATTATGATTTAATTTGAAAGGGACGAATTCAGATTATGTTGAAACCTATTGTAGACAGTGCAATTGAAAATGTGCCAAGCCGCTATGCGCTTGTTATCGGGATCGCAAAGCGTGCCCGCCAGATTGTGGACGAGGCAGAGCAGGACGGCGATATTTTAATCGAGAAACCAGTGGGTCTGGCTGTTGAAGAATTTTTGGATAAAGAATTTAAAATTGTTGACCCGCCGGAAACAGAGGATCGTGAAGCTTGTGAGGGAACATCTGCACAGAATTTCTCGCTGGATAGTTTTTCTGCCGACGATTCAACAGAAGAAGAATAACGCAAAAGCATACGGAAGGCTCAGATGAAGATGATTCCTATTGCGCAGGTTGCGGTTGACCAAACGGCCTATCATTTTGATAAGCCGTTTGATTATATCGTTCCGGATAATTTAAAAGATCGAATTTGTCCAGGTTGCCGTGTTCTGGTACCCTTTGGACGAGGAGACCGTCAGCGTCAGGGCATTGTTCTTTCCTGCTCACAGGGAAGTGGCGACAAGTTGAAACAAATAATTGATTTGCCCGATGAAAAACCCTTGCTGAGTGATGAAATGCTTCGACTTGCGTTGTGGATGAAGGAAACAACCTTTTGCACCGTATACGAAGCAGTGCGTTTAATGCTGCCGGCCGGAATCAATTTAAAAATGACAGATTGTTACGCTGCAGCTGATTTTTCTTTGGAGCAGGCCAATGCACTTTTACCGGAGGAAAAACAGGTTGTCCTGTTTATGAAAAAGAATGCAGGGCTGTTGTCGGAAGATAAAATTGCAAAGCGTTTGGGATATCAGCCGGAAATGTGCAGCAAAATACTCACACGGATGACGAAAGAAGGATTTCTTATTCGTTCCCAAACCGCTGCGCAGCAAATCGGAGATGCTTCCATGCGCATGGTTCGACTGGCGGAATGGATGCAGGAGCCAAAGGAAAAGCTTACGCTGCGACAGAAATCTGTTGTTGAATTGCTGCAGGAGGTAGGCTCCGCAGCATATAAAGAGGTCTGCTATTTTTGCGGTGTTACCACATCCGTTTTGCAGACATTGGAACGTAAAGGGATTATTGAGTGTTATGAAACGGCTGTCAGTCGAAGCCGTTATGCAGTCGAGCCAGAAGTGCGAAGCGATCCTTCAGCGGTAAAACTGACCCGGGAACAGCAACAGGCATTTTTGTCGCTGCTGGAAAAGAAGAATACCGGTGGAGGTGTTTCTCTTCTTTATGGTGTAACCGGCAGTGGCAAAACATCCGTCTTTCTTCGTTTGATTGATGAAACCGTCAAACGAGGCGAAAATGTAATTCTGATGGTACCGGAAATTTCTCTGACTCCGCAGCTGATTTCGCTGTTTCGCCGTTGTTTTGGTGCACAAATTGCTGTTTTTCATAGTGCGCTGTCCTTGGGAGAGCGTAAAGATGAGTGGATGCGCGTTTTTCGGGGCGAGGCTAAGATTGCAATCGGAACCCGCTCAGCAGTCTTTGCGCCGTTTCAAACCGTTGGGTTAATCGTAATGGATGAAGAACAGGAGCAGACATACAAATCCGAAGCTTCTCCACGTTTTCACGCGAAAGAGATTGCCCGGTTTCGGTGCAAATATCACAAGGGACTTTTGCTGCTTGGGTCGGCAACTCCATCTATCGAGAGCTTTTACTATGCTCAAAACGGAAAATATGGCTGTAATGTGTTAAAAAATCGTTATGGCAATGCTAAGCTTCCGCAGGTGGAAGTGATTGATATGGCGGAAAATCCGGCACATTCCGGCGTGTTTAGCAGCGCGTTACTGGAAGAGATTTCAAAAAATCTTCGGGAAAAGCATCAGTCGATTTTGCTGTTGAATCGGCGTGGATACCATACATTTGTTTCTTGCAGCGCTTGCAAAAAAGTGCTGTCCTGTCCAAACTGCAGTATATCTATGACTTATCATGCGGCAAATCACCGCTTGATGTGCCATTACTGCGGACACTCTATTCCAATGCCGGAAAAATGTCCGTATTGCGGAGAGCCAACGGTTCGGTATGGCGGCTGCGGAACACAGCGCGCACAAGAAGAGCTTGCAGAGCTTTTCCCTCAGGCACGTATCCTGCGTATGGATGCGGACACAACAATGGCGCGGTTCTCACATGAAGAAAAATTGGAGCAGTTTTCGCAAGGTAAGTATGATATTTTAATCGGAACGCAAATGGTGGCAAAAGGATTGGATTTTCCTAATGTGACGTTGGTGGGTGTTCTTTCCGCTGACCAGGAGTTATACGGTGATGATTTTCGCAGTTATGAACGTGCGTTTTCATTGTTAACACAGGTAGTAGGGCGAGCAGGAAGAGGAACGGCAGGCGGAAAAGCATTCATTCAAACCATGACCCCGCAAAGTCCGGTAATCCGCTTGGCGGCGCAACAGGATTATGATGCTTTTTACAAAGGAGAAATAGAGGTTCGCAAGGCGATGTTGTATCCCCCGTTTGCCGATCTTTGCGTAGTTGGTTTTGTGGGAGGAATTGAGTTGCCTGTCAAGACTGCGGCACAAACATTTTTACAACAATTCTCTCAGCTGGCTGCTCAGGAATATGCCGAACTGCCGTTAAGAGTAATTGGTCCTTCGCCTGCAGCAGTGCTTCGGGTCAACCAAAAATTCCGATATAAGCTGTTGATTAAATGTCGCAACAGTATACGCCTTCGCGAATTAATCGGCCGTTTACTCGTTTTGCATGGACAGAACAAAGAGTTCAGCAGAGTTACGGCATATGCAGATATGAATCCGGATAGTATATTATAGTTTTTGTGAAAGGAATGGAACTTGAGATGGCAATTCGTAATGTTGTAAAGGAAGGGGACGACATCCTCTTAAAAAAATGCCGTATGGTAGAAAAATTTGATCGTAAGCTTGCAGAATTAATTGACGATATGTTTGAAACCATGCATGATGCAAACGGTGTCGGACTGGCTGCACCACAGGTAGGAATTCTGCGTCGTGTGGTTGTAATTGATACAGGAGAAGGCCCGATGGAATTGGTTAATCCACAAATTATAGAAAAGCACGGGACGCAGCAGGAAACGGAAGGATGCCTTTCCTGTCCCGGAGTGTGGGGAATTACAAAACGCCCAATGTGGGTCAAGGTTCGCGCGCAGGATCGCCTTGGAATTTATCATGAATATGAAGGGCAGGATCTGCTGGCGCGTGCATTCTGTCATGAAATCGATCATTTGGATGGTATTTTATTCCGCAGTCATGTTGTTGAATACATCGAGCCGGACGACGAATAATCAAAAGATGATCGTTGATTCGTTAGATTCCGAGTGCGGAGGAAAGTGATGGTATACTATGAAAATTGTATTTATGGGAACACCGGATTTTGCGGTACCGACATTGCTCCGGTTGCTGCAGGACGGTCATGACGTCTGTGGTGTATTCACACAGACGGATAAAGCGCGCGGCAGAAGCAATACGTTGCAGCCAACTCCTGTCAAAGCACTTGCTTTAGAGCATAATATTCCCGTTTTTCAACCGAAAAGTATGAAAACACAGGAAGTGTTGGATACACTGCAGTCACTTTCTCCAGAACTGATCATTGTGGTGGCTTATGGCAAGATTTTACCGAAAGCAGTATTAGAACTTCCAAAATATGGATGTATTAATGTACATGCATCTTTGCTCCCCAAATATCGTGGTGCGGCGCCGATTCAATGGTCAATTATCAATGGAGAGGCGATTACCGGTGTTACCACTATGTTTATGGATGTGGGGATTGATACCGGGGATATGTTGCAAAAAGCGGAAACACCGATTGCGGAGAACGAAACCGCAGAAGAACTGCATGACAGACTCTCGTTGATGGGAGCTCAGTTGTGTTCCAAAACGATCTGCGCACTGCAAAACGGAACCCTGACCAGAACAAAGCAAGATGATTCACAGACCTGTTTTGCACCGATGCTGACGAGAGAACTCTCTGTAATTGATTGGACGCATACAGCTTTCCAAATTCATAATCAGATTCGCGGATTGTATCCTTGGCCGGGGACGGAAACTGTCTTTGAAGGCAAAAGACTCAAAATTCACGCATCTCAACTTGCTGCAGGTCAAGAGGGAAAACCGGGAGAAATTCTCTCCGATGCTCCGCTTGTGGTCGCTTGTGGAAACGCAACTGCGTTGGAGTTAACAGAAATCCAGTATGAGGGCGGAAAACGGATGAACGTCTCTGATTTTTTGCGTGGACATCGGATGGAATCCGGAACCATTCTGGGGTAACCAACGGTTATATGCTTGTGAAAGGTATGGTATTCTATGGGATTTTACTATTATAACTGGAGTTATTTTGTTTTTATGCTGCCTGCACTGATTTTGACACTTTGGGCGCAAACCAGCGTGAAATCAACGTTTGCAAAGTATTCAAACGTCAGAAATATGCGTGGTCTTACCGGTGCTAACGCGGCAGCGACCGTTTTGCGAAATAACGGGATTACCAATGTGTGTCTGGAGCATGTCCGCGGAAATCTAACCGATCATTTTGACCCGAAAGCGAGTGTGATTCGGCTTTCAGATTCCGTTTATGACGCTGCAAGTGTTGCAGCGGTTGGGGTAGCTGCACACGAAGCAGGTCATGCGGTGCAGCACGCAGTTGGTTACGGACCGATGCGGTTGCGTTCTGCGGTGATTCCCGTTGCGCGGGTTGGTTCTCAATTGGCAATGCCCATGATTATTTTCGGAATGCTTCTGCCTGTTCAATTTGACTTTGTTGTGACTGCAGGTATTATCCTTTATTCGTTGGCTGTTTTTATGGAGCTTGTTACCCTTCCGGTTGAATTCAATGCCAGCTCGCGTGCTCTTGCAGCAATTGCAGAATCCGGGATGCTTTCTCAGGAAGAACTGGTAGGAGCAAAACGTGTTCTCCGTGCAGCGGCAATGACCTATCTTGCATCAGCATTTACCGCGATTTTAAGCTTGCTGAGACTGTTGATGATTTTTGGCCGCAGGAATGACCGATGAGCCAGCTCAATGCGCGAGATACCGCGCTGAAGATTTTATTGCGTGTCAATGAGCAGGACGGTTATTCTAATCTGGTGCTGAACAGCATCTTAAAAGAAACAAATTTATCTGTAAAGGATAAGGCCTTTGCAGTGAATCTTGTTTATGGAGTTTTGGAACGGCAGATCACATTGGACTATGTGGCGGCCAGCCATGCAAATCGCCGATGGAGTGAAATAGAACCGATTGTGCGAAATGCACTGCGATTGGGTGCATATCAACTGATCTATATGGATAAAGTTCCGCCTTCTGCTGCGATCAACGAAACCGTTAATTGCGTGAAAAAGGCTGGGGCTGAGTTTGCGGCGGGCTTTGTGAATGCAGTTTTGCATGCAATCGATCGGGACGGCCTCCAAATCATTCTGCCGCCGCAAAAGAACTGGAAAACTTACCTTGGAATGAAATATTCGGCGCCGCAGTGGTTGGTTCGCCTTTGGGCAAATGCATATGGCAGGGAGTGTTGTGAACAGTTGCTGCAGGAATCCTTCGGGCGTCCGCCACTAACGATTCGCGTTAATCCACTAAAAACAACATTGCAGTCGTTAATAGAAGAGCTGGCACTGGAAGGGGTTTCTGCTCAAGTAAATCCGACAGTTCCAGGTGCATTAGATTTGACGGCAACGGGCTCACTTGAGCAGCTAACTGCTTTTCAAAAAGGATTATTTCATGTGCAGGATGCGGCATCTCAGATGCTTTGTTATGCATTTGGAGCACAGCCAGGGGAATCGATTGCAGATGTGTGCTCGGCGCCTGGTGGTAAGGCGTTTACAATAGCGGAAAACTTGAATCAAAGTGGTTCCGTTGACGCATTTGACCTGTATCCGGCACGCGTCCAGCTGATTCATGACGGTGCAACCCGATTGGGATTGCAAAATCTGCAGGCAGCCGTTCGTGATGCGTGCACTCCGGATTACAAAAAGGATTGCGAAAAAAAATACCATCGTGTCTTGTGTGACGTACCATGTTCCGGACTGGGAATTTTGCGCCGAAAGCCGGAAATCCGCTTGAAATCACCGGAAACACTTGACAATCTTCCATCTGTGCAGTATTGTATTTTGGTGCAGTCGTCCTTGCTTGTGCAGCCAGGTGGAGTACTGTTTTATTCTACCTGCACGCTCAATCCGGCGGAAAACGGTCAGGTCGTTACTCGGTTTTTGCAGGAGAATCCCGGATTTACTCCTGTACCGTTATCATTGCCGGCCGCAGTCGGACATGCCATTGACGAACCGGAGAATCAAATTACGCTGATGCCACAGGTGCACCACACCGATGGTTTTTTCTTTGCCGCGTTTCGGAAAGAATTTCCGTCCGAAAACGGTTAACAATAAAAGCAGATCGTTTATGGAAGGGGGCAGCACACAATGATGGATCTTCGTTCTGCAACAGCAGCAGAGGTGCGTGCTGCTGTCACCGGGCTGGGAGAGCCGGTATATCGTGCCAATCAGATTTATACGTGGGTTCAGCAAAAAGGTGTGGAAAGCTTTGATGAGATGACAAATCTTTCAAAAGTATTGAGGGAAAAGCTTGCGGATACCTTTGAACTTCGCTGTGCAAAAAAGGTGAAGCGACTGGATTCTTCACTGGACGATACCTCAAAATATTTGTTTGAGATGATCGATGGAGAAACAATTGAATCGGTTCTGATGCACTATCACCATGGTTATTCGGTTTGTATTTCTACTCAGGTTGGCTGTAAAATGGGTTGCACTTTTTGCGCGACTGGAATGGGTGGTTTTTTTCGCAATCTGACGCCTTCGGAAATGCTTGCACAGGTGCAGGCCATTCAGCGGGATAAGCAGATTCGTGTTTCAAATATTGTTCTGATGGGAATGGGAGAGCCGCTTGATAATTACGAAAATGTTCTCCGTTTTTTAAAAATGGTTTCAGCAGAGGATGGCCTTAACATCGGAATGCGGCATATTTCACTTTCAACATGTGGAGTTGTAGACCGTATTTATGATTTAATGCAGGAAAAGTTGCAATTAACACTTTCTGTTTCTCTTCATGCACCAAATGATGAGATTCGCAGGCAGACAATGCCGGTTGCAAAGCGCTGGAATATGCAGGAATTGCTGACAGCTTGCAGCGATTATGAAAAAACGACGGGGCGCAGGATTTCTTTTGAGTATGCCATGATTTCCGGCGTAAATGATAGCGATGAATGTGCAAAAGAACTTGCAGGCAGACTTCGTGGT
>CAKXIK010000013.1 GCA_934875675.1 uncultured bacterium | reverse complement strand
CTCTACGAGGATAACGCTATCGGTAAAATATCCGATGAACGATATGCCACCTTGTCAATGTCCTATGAGGAAGAACAGCAGGATCTAAAAACTGCACTTCCCGATATGGAAACCTATCTTGAAACCGAAACGGACAAGACCGAGAGTTTACAGAGATTTATTGATAAGGTCAAGCGGATAACCGAAATCAAGGAACTAACATCTGAGTTGGTACACGAATTTATTGATAAAATCGTGGTACACGCTCCGAGATACCTTGACGGCAAAAGAGTTCAGCTCATAGATATTTACTACAACGGCGTTGGCATACTCCGAGAACTCACTCCCGAAGAAATGGAAGAAGCGTTCCAAAAGCATATGGCGGAACGCAAAGTAAAAACGGCATAGCCAATGGCTACACCGCTTAATGAAATCAATTATTCAGTTTAGATACAAGAGCCACCTTGGGGCACCTTCCTTACGGAGGGTGCCCCAAGGTGGCGTGCGCTCTTTCAGCGAGGTATCAATTTAATGAGGAGGAATGAAGATGTTATGGAAAGAAAGGGGAAAGATTAGCCGAAATATCTTTCAAGCAGACCCTTGAAGGCCTTGCCGTGGCGAGCTTCGTCTTTGCACATCTCATGAACCGTGTCGTGGATAGCGTCAAGATTCTGAGCCTTTGCACGTTTTGCAAGATCAAGCTTGCCTTCGGTTGCGCCGTATTCTGCATCCACACGCATCTTCAGGTTGGTCTTGGTGTCGGCAACCACAACTTCGCCAAGCAGCTCGGCAAACTTTGCGGCATGTTCCGCTTCTTCAAAAGCAATGCGCTTATAAGCTTCGGCAACCTCCGGATAGCCTTCACGGTCAGCCTGACGGCTCATGGCAAGATACATACCAACTTCGGTGCATTCGCCGGTGAAATTAGCGCGAAGATCGTTTACGATGGATTCGTCAACGCCCTTGGCAACGCCGATGCGATGCTCGTCAGCCCAAACCATTTCGCCCTTCATTTCTTCAAACTTTTCTTTAGGAGCCTTGCAAACGGGGCAGAACTCAGGAGCCTCGTTACCTTCTGCAACATAACCACAAACCATGCATTTGAACTTTTTCATTATAAATTACCTCCAAAAAATTATTGTTTTTTTAATATGAAGCGTTTTGCTTCAGTTCAGCGATTTTTTGCCCGGCATTCGGGACATTTGCCATAGTAGTAAAGATCTTTTGCATCCACCGAAAAGTCATCCAGTCCAGTGATTTTACCAACTTCAAAATCGGCAGAAAAATCAAAAACCTTACCGCACCCGGTGCATTTAAAATGACCGTGATTATTTGTGTTTGCATCGTAGCGAACACAGCCACCGTCAATTACGACGGGATGAACCAGCCCACATCCGGTCAGAACCTTGATCGTGTTATAAATCGTCGTTTTGGAAAACGATGGATTTTCCGGTGCAAGTGCTTCATAGATTACGTCGGCGGTTGCGTGAATCGGGTTTTCTGCCAAGAAGCGATAAACTTCAATTCGCTGGGGAGTGGGGCGAACCCCGTGATCTTTCAGCCTGGCGGAAATCTCCGCGGTTGTCATAGCGGGAACGCCTCCTTGTGAAAATTGCTTTTTAGTAATCGTTACAACTTTGTATTGATTACAATATTATTATAGCATCTAACTTTTAAATGTCAAGCATAAAAATAAAAAAACTGCAAAAATTTTTGCAGTGACTCAAAAGGCGGTACGGTGAGGGAAAAAGGAACTTTTGAGACGGTGCAATTTTTGCAGCTTTTATGTGAAATTGTCAGAATATCATTGAATTAAGTTAATCATCGTTCTGCGCGTTCTAATAAACGAAGAATATCGCCTGCCGTCTGTGCAAGAAATGATCGGCTTAAATGGCGGATGGCAGAAAAATCCCGTGCACGGCGGTTGATTGGAAATACCGCAGTAACACCGGACTCATAGGCCCCGGCAAGATTATCTTCCGCATCGCCAACCACGGCAATAACAGGGACATCTGCTTTTTGAGCGCGCTGTGCAACACCGATTACAACTTTGCCGCGGAGACTTTGGCTGTCGAGCCTGCCTTCGCCGGTAAACACCCAGTCTGTTTCGTGCAGCAATTGGTCAAACTGAACGGTGTCCAGTACGGTTTCAATTCCGGAGCGCAGTTCGGAACCAAAAAATGCCGCCATTCCGGCACCCATTCCACCGGCAGCACCGCCGCCCGGAAGAAAAGAAACATCCAGCCCAAGATCATGCTGGATAGTGGTTGAAAGTGCACGAAGCTCCTGATCCAGCAGCAAAACATCCTGCGGGGAAGCTCCTTTTTGCGGAGCAAACACAAACGCAGCCCCAGCCTCACCGAACAGGGGATTATCAATGTCGCACATGGCGGTAAATTGAATACCGCGCAGGACAGGGGCAAAATGCGCAACATCAATGTGTGCAATCTGGGATAAGGTGCCGCCAGTTGGTACAAAAGATTCTCCAAAACTATTTAAAAACCGAATACCACAGGCTACTGCAGCACCACAGCCGCCGTCATTGGTTGCACTGCCGCCGAGCCCTACAATTATTTTTTTTGCTCCATGCTCTGCGGCAGCCAGAAATAACTCGCCGACGCCAAATGTGGTGGCATGCAGAGGGTCGGGATGCCCTTCCACAAGCGGCAGACCCGAACAGGCGGCCATTTCCACCACAGCGGTTTCCCCATCTGGGAGCATTCCAAAGAAAGCATTTGCTTTTTTGCCCAACGGTCCGTTCACGGAAACAGAAATTTTCTCGCCGCCCAAGGCGCTCAAAAAACAATCCACACTGCCTTCGCCGCCGTCGGCAACCGGTACAGAAATAACCGTGCAGTCAGGAAAGCGTGAAAGAATCTGTTCCTTGAGCACAGAACAGATTTCTACCGAGGAAAGTGTTCCTTTAAAGGAATCGGGAATCAAAATAACGCGTTTGATTGTAATCCCTCCAATATAATGTTATCGGTAATATAGAACTCACCTATTTATTTTAAGAGAAAATTTTATAAGTTGCAACTAAATTGATTGTATTGATTATAATCTCTGCCAAAACATAATACAATCCCAAAGTTCTCCTGAAAACAACCGCACAAGGTAATAATTGGGGCAATGTGGAGAATTTTGGACGGCTATAAAGATATCACATTTTAATTTTTTTGAAAACTCTGTACCTTAGTACAATTGACAGTATTAGTTCTGGATGGTATTATTAGATTGAAATCATATGCAATTTAATCGTAGATTAAGTGAAAAAACACCGAATAGTTACAAATCAGTTTGCTGCTTTGGAGGGCTGACGGATGGAACAAGGAAACAAAAATACGGAAAAATGCCTGCAGGTGAAAATGTTTGGCGAATTTTCAATCCGTCTGGGAGATCAGATTTTGACTGATGACATCAGCCGCATTAAAAAGGTCTGGATGTTGATTGAATATTTGCTGATTAACCGGAGAAGCGCCATTTCGCAAGATAAACTGATTGAAATTTTGTGGAATGATGAAGGAAGCGATAATCCGGTAGGTGCGCTGAAAAATCTTGTGTATCGGGCGCGCACGGTTTTAAAAACACTGGATGATGTCAACGGGGCAGAAATGATTCAGTACGCAACCAATTCATATGGATGGAATGATGAGATTCCCGTTGTGATTGATGCGGAAGAATTTGAAACGTTGGGGCGCGAAGCGGCAGAAGCGACGGATGAAAATGTCAAGGTGGAAAAATACCGGCGCGCGATCAATCTCTATCACGGAACCTTTTTGCCAAAATCATCATATGCGGAGTGGGTCATGTTTAAAAGCACCCACTATGCAACCCTATATAATGATTATGCTCTGCGGGCAGCAGAGATTTTACATCAGCAATGCCGCTATGAAGATTTGGTGGCACTGTGCGAACAGGCGGTTGAATACGATCAGTTTGATGAGAGAATTCATCGGTATTTGATGGAAGGCTATGCCGGAACGGGTCAGAACAACCGTGCGCTTGCTCATTATAATTATATTACCAATTTGTTTTACAAAGAATTTGGGGTCAGCCTCAGCGAAGAAACCAAGCGGCAGCATAAAACGCTTGTGGAAGCATTCCATAACCTGGAAATGGATCTTTCCATTATCCGTGATGAACTGAAGGAAACCTATATTCAAAATAAAGGCGCTTATTTCTGTGACGATTATGAGGTGTTTAAAAATATTTACCGCGTGCAGGCCCGCATGATTACCCGAACCGGGCTTTCCATTCACCTTGGAATGATTACGCTGGTGGATCATGAGGGAAATATACCGGCAAAAGAGGTCCTGCAGCCCACAATGCAGCGGTTGACAGAATGTGTGCTGGGCGGGCTGCGCCGCGGAGATATTGTGTGGCGCTACAGTCCCTCGCAGATTGTGGTGATGCTTCCCATGGCTACGTATGAGAACAGTAAGAAGGTTATTAACCGGCTGGTGCTGGATTTCCGCAAGGCCAATAAACGCAATGATGTGGAATTGCGCACAATGGTATGTTTGGTGGAGCCTGTGGATGAAGGCTGATTTTGCGGAAGGATTGTGGTACAGAAAAATGAAACGGAACAAAAGAATTACTGCTGTGCTTTGTGCAGCAGTAATTCTGTTTTCAGCCTGTTCGGCGGCAGAGCCTTCGGGAAATGAATCTCTTGTGAGCAGCTCCCCAGGCAGTAGTTCTTTGGGAAGTAGTTCGTTAAGCAGTACCCCTTTAGACGAAAGTTTATTGGATTCTTCCGGCGAGGAAAAAGTTTCGTCAGAAAATCCTTCATCTGCAATCGCTATGTCCTCAAAAGAGGAATTGCTGCAGCAGGTGGTCTCGGCAGCAGACGCGGTTGTTTCGATTGGAGATATGGTCAGTGCAGCACAAAGCAGTTCTTCAAGCAGCAAGGTGCCGGCAGCAAGCAAAGCACCCGCTGCAAGCAAGGCGCCGGCAGTGAGCAAGGCACCAGCCCCAAGCAAGGCTCCCGTTGCAAGCAAAGCACCGCAGACTTCGGCAAACACGATTGTTCCGGCGGCGGGAACACACACCGGTGCAATCAATATCCGTCTTCCGGTTGCCTCCGGAAAAACGGTTTACACGGACGGTACCAACACGATTGATGCCAGCAACACAGCGCAGGGATACATTATGTTTCACACTAATTATAACGGCGGAGCGCGGCTTAAACTGCAGATCAAGTCATCGGCGACCTATAATTATGATGTTTCGCCCGGAACTTGGTACACGTTTCCGCTGCAGATGGGAAACGGAACTTATGAAATCAAGGTGATGGAGAACACCACCGGTACAAAATACCGCAAACTTTATGGGCAAACCCTTTCTGTGGGACTTGCTTCTTCGCTATCGCCGTTTCTCTATCCCAATCAGTTTGTTAATTACAACGCATCCTCGGCGGCAGTGAAAAAATCGTTTGATTTATGTGTTAATGCGGCAAACGAAGCACAAAAGGTTGCTGCAATTTACAATTATGTTACGAAGCACATCAAGTACGATTCTGCAAAAGCAGCATCTGTTTCCAGCGGGTATTTGCCAAAGGTCGATTCCATTCTGGCAAGCGGAAAAGGAATTTGTTTTGACTATGCGGCACTCACAGCGGCAATGTTGCGCGCGCAGGGCATTCCAACCAAGCTTGCAGTCGGCACAAAGGACGGAATGAACCATGCCTGGAACTATATTTATCTGCAAAGTACGGGCTGGATCGCAGTGAGTATTTCGTTTTCGGGCGGTAAGTGGAATTTTGCAGATACCACTTTTGCTGCCGGTGGCACAATTCCCACACAAAGCGGATACAGCACCCTGCGGGTATATTAGAATGGCGCTGCGGACATAGCCCATACTGGATTGAAACAGACGAGGTTCGAAGGATAGAAAGGGATGGTTATCGCATGGAAAAAAAGGTGCAGATGAGCGGGCACATGGTTTCCGCGGCAGAAACAGCAATGTTCTGTTCGCAGGTGGCACTGATTCTTCAGTCCGGAATTCCGCTGCATGACGGCATTTCGGCTCTTGTGGACGAAGAAGAAAACGGTGCGCAGATCTTTGCGCAAATGGATCACGTTGTGCAGGATTCCGGTTCTCTCTATGATGCCGTGAAGGCAACAGGAGTTTTCCCGGGATATATGGTTAATATGATTCAGATCGGTGAACGTGCCGGTAAGCTGGAAGAGGTCATGACCTCTCTCGCAGCGTATTACGAGCGAGAGGATAACCTGAAAACATCGGTGCGCGGAGCAGTGGCATATCCGCTGGTACTGGTTGCTATGATGGCAGTCGTGGTGGGAATTTTGGTGGCAAAGGTTCTGCCGGTGTTCGACAAGGTTTTTCGTGAGCTTGGCAGCCAGATGCCGGCAGTATCGGTTACCATCATGTCAATCGGGAGTGTAGTGGGCAAGTGTGTGCTGGTGTTGATGGTGTTTGCGGTGTTTGTTCTGGTGGCGATGGCAATCTGGTCACGGGCAAAAGGAACGGGAAGTGCCACATTATTGGGGCGTTTTGTTCTTACGCGCAGACTTTCCGGAAAAATCGCTTCCGGTCGTTTTGCGTCGGTTGCATCCATGATGCTTTCCAGCGGTTACGATACCGATCGCATGTTGGAGCTGATTCCTACGGTTCTTGACGACGAAAATGTGATTCGCAAGGTGGAAGAATGCCGCAAAAAGATTGAAGACGGCAAAAACTTTGCACAGGCAGTTAACGAGACAAAAATTTTTTCCGGCGTTTATTCCAAAATGATCGCCGTTGGATACGCAACCGGAACGCTGGATTCTGTAATGAAAAAAATTGCCTCCCTTTATGAAGAGGAAATTGACCGTTCGCTGGAATCCTTTGTTTCTATTATTGAGCCGATCCTGATTGCAGTGCTTTCCGTGGTGATCGGTGCGGTGCTGCTTTCTGTGATGCTCCCGCTGATGGGCATTATGTCTTCCATCGGCTAAAGAAAGGCGGGAAAATCCTGAAATGAAACTGTATCGGGTGAAAAGAAAACACAGTTGGATGGGGCTTGCGGGTGCGGCGCTCCTGTTTGCGGTTGCTGCCGGCGGCTTTTGGTACGGCACTGCAAACACATCTCAAAGTCAGGACAGAGAAAGCCTTCAGCGCACGCAGGATGCACTTCGCCGTGCTGCTGTCAGCTGCTATGCAATCGAGGGCAGCTATCCTACAAACGTGGAATATTTGGTGGAGCATTACGGCGTTTTGGTGGATTACGACCGTTACGCGGTGCTTTATGACTGCATCGGTTCCAATGTGATGCCATATATTGAGGTGGTTCGCGTGGGAGACGGAGGAAATTCAGATGAAGCAGAATGAACGAAATCGTTCAGCAGATACCGTTTTTGCGCTGATTTTGCTGACACTGTTTGCGGTGCTGGCTCTCTTGCTGGTAATCATCGGAGGCAACGCTTATCGCGCCACTGTGGAGCGTACAGAACGCAATAATCAATTGCGGACATCCGTCTCCTATATTGCAAACAAGGTGCGTGCGGCTGGAAAAGATGCCGAACTGAAGAACGTGGATGGAGTACACACCCTGGTGCTCCGTGAGCAGAGCGAGACGGGCACGTATGTGACATATATTTACGAGTATAACGGTTCTTTGTGCGAGTTTTACGGTGCGGAGGATGATATGTTTTCCCCGGCGGATGGCGAGGCGCTCGTCAAATCGTCCGGAATCGATTTTGCCGAGCAGGACGGAATTCTTACGATTTCAGCCGTGCAGAGTAACGGACAAAACGTGCAGATTTGCATTCGTCTGCGGCAAAATGAAGAGTAAGCGGCAAGGAGGATGAAGGAAACGAGAACCAAAACAAACAAGAGAAACGCCTTTTTTGTGGAGATTATTATTATCATCCTGTTCTTTTCTCTTTCGGTCGTTATTTCGCTGGAGCTGTTTGTGCAGGGGCACTTGAAAAGCGAGCTCAGCGAACAGAAAAATATGGCGCTGATCCGTGCACAATCAGCTGCCGAACGGTTGGAAGGATGGGATCCCGCAACGGTGCAGGATTTTTCCGCGCTGCTGTCGGGCAGCATAGCCCTTGCCGATCAAAAGGGATGCAGCATATTTTACGACAGCCAATGGAATCCGTCGGAGGATTCCGCCGCAGTATTTGAACTGACAGCCAGGTTTCGTGAAGAAGAGACCGGAGCCGGGCGAATGGTGACAATGCAAATTTGTGTGATAAAACTTGCAAATGAAACAGCAGAAGATCCGTTGGCATCCTTTGAAACGGGATACTATCTTGCGCAGCCGTGATGTCCGATGGGAAAGGAGCGTTGATTAGCATGGCGAAAAAAAGCAAATTCAGTGCCAACCCCGGCACGGGCATTTCCTCAATTTTAATGATTTTTGTTGTACTCTGTATGACAACATTCGGCGTGCTTTCCTTTGTCTCGGCGCGTGCGGATCTTAAGCTTACCGAGGCGAACGAGCAAACGGTTGCCGGTTACTATGCAGCAGAGGAAAAAGCACAGCGTACAATGGCACAGCTTGATAATATGCTGAAAAAAGTACAGGAATTGCCTGCGGATGCTCCTGCTGCAGATGGTGTGCAGGCAATTGGTCTTTCGGGAACCAGTGCAAAGGATGCAGCGGAGCGTGTGCAGACAGCCGAAAGTACCGAGGAAAAATATGCAGTGCTGGCATCCTATGCGGCGGCCTCTTTGCAGGAGAATGCAGCTTTGGACAATGGAAAGCAGGCAGTTTTCACCTTTTCTCTCAACGATACGCATGAGCTGCGCGTAACGGTGAAGATTCATTCCAGACAGGAAAAGGTGCGTTGTAGCATCGCTTCGGAACAGATTTGCGAAACCGGAACCGAAGAAGATCAACCGCTCAATGTCTGGCCGGGAAATTGATGACCCTATGGAAGGAACAATCAAATGAAACACGATATTCTTTCGATTCTTCAGGATGCCGTCAAGCGGCAGGCTTCCGATATCTTTATTGTTTCAGGCTGCCCGTTATCGCTCAAAATTCACGGAAAGCTGATGCCGATTGAGGATGAAAAGCTTTCACCCGCAGATACGGAACAATTGCTGCGGGAAATTTATGTGCATGATAATGCGCGAACCATGGATGAGTTCATTCATACCGGCGATGACGATTTTTCGTTTTCAATCAGCGGGCTCGGGCGTTTTCGGTGTAATGCCTATAAACAGCGTGGTTCCATGGCAGCCGTGCTCCGGGTGGTGTCCTTTACGCTGCCGGATGCCCGACAACTCCATATTCCGCCTGCAGTAACCGAACTTTATCAAATGCGCAAGGGCCTCGTGTTGATTACCGGTTCGGCAGGCAGCGGTAAATCCACCACACTTGCCTGCATTATTGACCGAATTAATCAGAATTTCCACGATCATATTATTACGATTGAGGATCCGATTGAATTTTTGCATACGCACCATAACAGTATCGTCAGTCAGCGTGAAATCTGCCATGATACAGCGGGTTACGTGGAAGCTCTGCGCGCTGCATTGCGTCAGTCTCCCGATGTAATTTTGCTGGGAGAAATGCGCGATTTTGAAACCATTCAGACGGCAATCACTGCAGCGGAAACAGGGCAGTTGGTACTTTCCACCCTGCACACCATCGGTGCAGCAAAAACGATTGATCGGGTGATTGATGTTTTTCCGCCAAATCAACAGCAGCAAATCCGTATTCAGCTTTCAATGGTACTGCAGGCGGTGGTATCGCAGCAGTTGGTTCCCGCAACCGACGGCTCGCTTTACCCTGCGTTTGAGGTGATGTTGGTCAACAGCGCGGTTCGAAATTTAATTCGAGAAGGAAAAACACACCAGCTGGATAATATAATCTTTTCCGGAGGTGACCAGGGAATGGTCTCTATGGATAATGATTTGCTGCGATTATACCGGCAGGGCATCATCACGCAGGAAACGGCACGAATGTACAGCACAAATCTCGAGTCAATGGATAAACGTCTCAATGCAAAACAGTAAATTTCTTTTCAATTTGTTTGTTTATATGACTGAAATGTGACCAGCACACATTATAATGAACACGAAGAGGATGGTGAAGTAGTGTGAGACCACAAAGACCGCGTATTACCTCAATGGAAACAAGAGTCGAACTGCACATTACTTCTTACGAAGCTAAAAATTTTCGCGGATGGGTTTATAATAGCCATTTTCAAAAGAAGATTGAGTTTTATGATCTGTGTGGCATGCTCAGCTCCATGGAAAGCCTGTATGATACACTGGCGTTCCCGCAGGCCACCTTTCAGCCGCGTCATTTCGGCAAGGTGAAGAAGACAGAGTTTATAGCAAAGAAAGCGGTGGATGCAATGGCAATGGAAGAAAATGATCGTGCAACCTTCGTGGTACATGTGCAGTTCCGGCAAAATGCCACATGGCAGGGTACCATTCAGTGGGTGGAAAGTAATAAGACCCAAAATTTTCGCAGTACGCTTGAAATGATTAAGTTGATTGATGAAGCGCTGGACGATGGCGCAAATATGAAAATCAGCTGGGAAGACTGAGCTTCATTGCAGAAAAATTTGAATGAAAATCAAAACAGGATAGGTGCATAAGCGGACAGATTTTGTCCACGATGCATCTATCCTGTTTTTGGTATTATAACGCATCCGTTGGGGATGAGGATTCAGGAACAGGAGCTTCTTCTCCTGTTAGTTTTGCACGGCAGTCATGCAGCATATTCCGTGTTTCAGCGGGAAGTACCGGATATTGCGGGTCAATTGATTCCAGTGTTTTTACCAGAAACTGCGAAACAACAAGCCGACAGAACCATTTTTTATCCGCAGGAACCACAATCCAGGGAGATTCCGGCGTTGCGGTCGCGTTGATTGCATCGCGATAGGCCTTTTGATATTTATTCCAATGTGCGCGCTCACGAATGTCCGCATCGGAAAATTTCCAGTTTTTTGCAGGGTCATCAATGCGATTGAGAAATCGCTTTTTTTGTTCTTCCTTGGAAACATCCAAAAAGAATTTGACAACGCGAATGCCGTTTTCCCATAAATATTTTTCGAAATCGCGGATTTGACGGCAGCGCCGTTTTATGATATCGTCATAAAGGCATCGTTCGGGCAGGTTTTGCTTTTTGTAAAGCTCATGCACCCGGCCAACCAGCACATCCTCGTAGTAGGATCGATTAAATATGCAGATTTTGCCGCGTTCCGGCAATCGCTTCATGCAGCGCCACAGATAATCATGGTCAAGCTCTTCGGTGGAAGGCTGCTTAAAATTCCAAACATCAATTCCCTGAGGATTCATGCCGCTCATCACATGTTTGATGGTGCCGTCTTTGCCCGCTGCATCCATTGCCTGAAAAATCACAAGCAGCGCTTCTTTGTTTTCGGCATAAAGGCGATCCTGCAGCTGGGTGAGCTGCTTGAGGTTTGACAGCATTTTTTGAGAGGCTTCTTCTTTGTTGCCATAATCACAAATATAACTGGAATCAAACTTTTTGGGGTCAAATCGCCGCGAACCGTCAAAAACAAAACGTTCCAGATCCATTTTTTGCGCCATCCTTTCCGCGTGGAATAATTTTACTTTAATATCATTATAGTTCGGTGAGAAACAAAAAGCAATGCAGATGATTACGGTGATTCATTAGTCATGCCCGTTTAGCAGATCATACGAACTTCTCCTAAAATGGCAAATAAAAATTTTTCGGAAAACTGCATGCATTGAAGCTTTTTCGTTGAATTTATACCGATTCCAATCTTAAATAATCATGAACCAAATGAAAGGGAAAGATAAGCATTGAATTTTTATGAGCGTGTTTACGAGGCAGTGCAAAAAATTCCGAAAGGAAAAGTCGCAACCTACGGCCAAATTGCGCTGATGGCAGGCAGCCCCAGAGCATCCCGTGTTGTAGGAGGGGCGCTTCACCGCAACCCAAGACCGGGAGAAATCCCCTGTCATCGCGTTGTAAACCGAGAGGGCAGGCTGGCTCCGGATTTTGCGTTTGGCGGATTGGATGCACAGAGGATGATGCTGGAGGCAGAAAATGTGCAGGTCAGCAAAGAAGGCTTTGTGGATTTGAGAAAATACCTTTGGCGCGAAAATGAACCGGATTTAAATAGTGAGGGTGCCGCCGTCGCTTTGCAAAAGAATTAATAACTGACGTTCCAGTCCGGTTTGCGTATCAAGATATACCAGAACCTTCTCGCCATCGGTGCCGGTGCAGAGGAATTCGTAGCAGAAAGCTTCTCCGCCGCCTGTTGTGGGAACCACCGCAAGCTTTGGCTCGGCAGCGGGAGTGAGCGCCGGACTAAGCTTTTCCTGTGCCTGCTCGGCAGTTAAGGCCGGGGAGGCGAGTTCCCGAGAGGTGTGGTTCATCAAATACCCGCAGGCGTCAAACAAAACGACAGAGCCGTTGTCCAGTGCAACAGAAATTTTAATTAAATCCGGGTAACAGGTGATACCGTCCTGCCGGGCTGCAAAATTTACGGTACAAATATTATCCGCAACGGAGAAATAACTTTCCTGAAAATTGGAATATCCTTGCATTGAGAGAAAAACATTCGCATTTTGCCGTGCATTTTCTACGGATATTGTCGATTTAGTGACTTCTCTGGAATCAATTACACGTGCAACGAAGTCTCCGCAGCATGTGACATCAATCGAAAGAGAGCCTTGCGCAAACGAATAAACCGCAAGATTACTTTCACTTTTGCCCAGAGAGGTTAAATCGGAGACCGCCACATTGCCAAGCGAAAGAAAGTTTTTTGCAGCTGCCAGTGCAGCGCTTTCTCCATAATCCGGTTTTCCGTCGGTCATCCGTGGTGTTTGCTGCATCACATGATCCGAAAACGGTCCATCGTAAATCAATGTCGGGTAATCTTCAAATCCGGACTCCATTTCGCGAAACCCATCCGTTACCACAGGTAAAACCTCATTTTCCTCGGAGAGTTTCTGTATAAAGTACCAGTCGCCATTTTCACCGGAAAACAGTTCTGCAGCGCAGTCTTGCAAAGAAGCACTCAATGAGTGTGCATAGCTGCGAAGAGAGGCCAGACTGTCGTAGTCCTCTGAGTTCAGTGATTGACCGGAAGAAAGCTTGCTGGAAAGCGATACCGCAAATTCGCCGGTCTGGGAAAGGAAGCGGTAAATCTTATCCAGCGGAGTCTGGCTTAACGGCAGCTGAGAAAGAGATTCCTTTGCGCATCCTGCATCCCGGAGCAACCGGGATGCAAGCAGCGTTTGTTCAGGGAGCGAGTTGGAATAAAGGCTTTTGGTCAATGCGGTTTCCACGTTGGAAAGATAAGTCGAAAGCTCCTCCAAAGAACGGCGGTATTCGTTTTCCAACCGTGTGCGATATCGATTTGCAGTGGAATATCCAACATAGGTGAATCCGCCCAGAACAATCAATGCAGCGCAAAAAAAGCTGATCAGCCGGACGACTGCCCGACGGTTTTCGTGAAGTTTCATTTTGCGATCGTTCCTTTCATGAAGATTTCCATGTAATTTCATTTAATCTTCGTGTTTTCACTTATTTTACCCAATTCTTTTAAAATCATGAAAAATGGTTTTTACTGCAAAAAGAGAATGAGTGCCGATTCCGTGCACTCATTCTCTTTTTTTAGTGAAATCGATATGTTTATTTTTTTCATCATGTACACATGGATGCATATTTGCTTTTTTAATTTTCTGATATTCTGCAAAAGACAATTTTTTCAGATGACGGATGAAAAAAGAAAGTATGTGGTGAATCAGTGAACCATGAATTTTGAATCAGCATTCAAAACAGACTTTTGGTATTCCCGCGGCGTGACACCAAATTCATTTTTAAATGCCCGGTTAAATGTCTGCTGGCTTTGAAACCCGCTTTGATATGCAATATGCGTAATGTTTTGGTCCGAACTCACCAAAAGCGATTGTGCCGCATAAAGACGAAGTATATTGAGATATTCATCAAAACGCATTTTCAAGACACCGGAAAACATGCGTGAAATCTTGTATCGGCTGATACCAAAAAGATGTTCCAGATCATCCAGTGAAATTGGCTGGTCGTAGTGAGCAATCAAATGCTCCATAATCTTTTTCATTAATTCAGCATCACATCCAGCTGCGTTTTCGGTCAGGTTCAGCAACGGAACTGCACGCGCCAGAATCAGCTGAATCAGTGCAAGAACTGCCTGCTCATTTTGTGAAGGATCCGGTTCCAGCTCCAGAGATGCGACCGCATACGGAATGTCAGGGTGAACCAATGTATGCGGAATCGACGGTGCCAGGGGATGCATCATATCAAAAACCTTATGATACATTTGCAGGGCTGTGTAGTTAAAAATTAAAAAAATGATATCAGTTTCTTCCACAGGGGATTCTGTCTGATAAGAGTGAATACGGTTCGGAAATACAATCATGAAATCGCCCGAGCTCAAATGAAGCTCTTGTCCGTCCAGAAAAACACAGAGTCTGCCTTTTTTCAAATAAAGCAGCTCGGGAAACAGATGAAAATGGGGCGGAAAATTGAGTGCGTTGGTTTGATGCAGCTCAAATTTTTGCTTCTTCCATTCATAAAATACGTTCATGAAGCACGCTCCTTTCCTATTCTGTCCATTGCAGACACCGGGCTAAAATCAAAGTTGATTCTGCAATAATTGAGTGGTTTTTATTTCTGATTTTGATAGTATTATATAAACTTTATCGATATAATGTCAATAGAAATAGGCATAGATCATGGGCTTGAATTAAAAACAATGATAAGCTTTCAGGAAAGGAAACGATGTTGATGGCAATCAATATGGCGATTATCGGTTATGGAGGAATGGGAGGCTGGCACCATGCAAGCATCCGGCAGCGTGTGCCGCAAATTCAGGTGACCGGTGCCTATGATATTCGGCAGGAGGCACGGCAAAAAGCGCAGGAAAACGGATTGTACACCTACAATTCACTGGAAGAATTGCTGGATGATTCGTCCGTGGAGCTTGTTACGGTGGCAACGCCGAATAACTTCCACAAGCCGCTCGTGATTCGCTGCCTGGAGGCAGGAAAAAACGTTGTCTGTGAAAAACCCGTTGCGCTTAACGCCGGGGAGCTTGAAGAAATGATGGCAGCGGCTCATCACAGTGGAAAAATGTTTTCCATTCATCAGAACCGACGGTGGGATAAGGATTATCAGATTGTAAAAAAGACTTTGGAGGACGGCACGATCGGAAAACCGTATTTTATTGAAAGCCGTGTTCAGGGCTCCCGCGGTGCGGTGTATGGGTGGCGGGGCCACAAGATAAACGGCGGCGGAATAGTTTTGGATTGGTGCGCGCATTTGGTGGATCAGCTGCTGATGATGATTGATTCTCCGGTTGTGAGTGTTTATGCGCACTTGGTAGAGCTGTTTTCAGAAGTAGATGACAATGTGCAGGTAATTCTACGGTTTGAAAACGGTATCATGGCACATATTGAGGTCTCCACTAACTGTCTTATCAATCAGGCACGCTGGCATGTTTCCGGCAGTGAGGGTACCCTGCAGATCAATGACTGGGACTGCAGCGGAAAAATTGTCAAGGCAAAAAGCGGCACGGAACTGGAGTGGACCGATGATATTGTCTATACTGAAGCCGGTCCAACCAGAACCATGGCACCCCGCCCCAAAATCACGACCGAGGAACTGCCTCTGCCGGAGGTTTCGCCAAACTGGAGCGACTATTACGGAAATATTGCAGGGGCAATCCGTGGGCAAGAGGAATTAATCGTGAAGCCGGAACAGGTCTTGCGCAACATGAAGGTCATTGACGCAGTTTTTGAGTCGCAGGCGAAAAAAGCAAGTGTAACCGTACATATTTGAATATAATTTTTGGGTAAACAAGGGGGAGATACAGATGAAACAGGCACTGATTTTTCAGGGCGGATGGGATGGTCATCAACCGGAGCTCACCAGCAAACGTTTTGCCGGCTTGTTGAAGAAGAACGGTTATTCCGTGGCAATTTACGATACCCTCGACTGTCTTGCAGACAAGAAAGCACTCAAAAAGCTCGATCTGGTGGTTTCGTGCTGGACGATGGGGGAGATTAACCACGAGTATGTGCAAAATCTTTCTGAAGCAGTTGCTGCCGGAACCGGGCTGGCAGGCTGCCACGGAGGAATGTGCGATTCATTCCGTCAGGATACAGAATGGCAGTTTATGACCGGTGGGCAATGGGTCAGCCACCCCGGCGGTGATGGTATTGATTATATGGTGAACATCCGTCGCGGTTCGTCGCCGATTATTGAGGGACTGGAAGATTTTCCGGTTTGCAGTGAGCACTATTATCTGCATATTGACCCGTCCATTGAGGTTCTGGCAACCACCCGTTTTCCGTTGATTACTTACAATCATATATCCAATAAGCCGGTGGATATGCCGGTGGCATGGACAAAATATTGGGGCAACGGCCGTGTGTTTTACACTTCGCTTGGTCATCATGATGATGTATTTGATCACGCGCCCAATGCACAGATTTTGATGGAACGCGGAATGGTCTGGGCAGGGCAGGGAAAAGCTTTTGCCGAGGAAAATGGACTTACACCGGAACGATTTCAGAATAACGCCAAAATGTATTAATAATTTTGAGAAAAGGGGAGCTTGAATAATATGCTGAAAATCGGAATGGTCGGTGTGGGCGCAATCAGCGGGATATATCTGAAAAATATTACAAATTATTTTCGCGAAATCAAACTGGAAGCAGTTTGTGACCTAATTCATGAACGCGCACAAAACGCCTATGATACTTATCACGTGCCCAAAATTTACGATACAATGGAGGAACTGTTTTCCGATCCGGAGATTGACATTGTGCTGAATCTGACTCGTCCGTATCAGCACTTTGCCGTTACAAAGGCGGCGCTGGAAGCGGGGAAACACGTATATTCCGAAAAACCGCTGGCGGCAACGTTTGAAGAGGGCAAACAGCTGGTGGAGCTTGCAAAAGAAAAGAAGCTTTTTCTGGGCGGTGCGCCGGATACTTTTCTGGGTGCAGGAATCCAGACCTGTCGCAAGCTGATCGACAGCGGCATCATCGGCAAACCGATTGGTGCAGCGGCATTCATGATCTGCCGGGGTCATGAATCGTGGCATCCAGATCCGGAATTCTATTATCAGCGTGGCGGCGGGCCAATGATGGATATGGGTCCTTATTATATTACGGCACTGGTAAACTTGTTGGGGCAAGTGAAAACGGTAACCGGAACCGTGAGCACTCCGTTTGCAGAACGCCTGATTACCAGCGAACCGCATTTTGGCGAAATTATTTCGGTGGAGGTTCCTACAACTGTCAATGGAATTCTGGAATTTGACGGCGGTGTGGTTGGCACCATTACCACAACGTTTGACGTCTATTATCCCACGCAGCCGCGCTTTGAAGTTTATGGTTCAGAGGGGACAATGATTGTACCGGATCCGAACACCTTCGCAGGGCCTGTAATGATTTATCACGGCAAGGATGGTATCCTCAAGGAAATGCCGCTGCTGTTTGATTATTCGGAAAACAGCCGGGGACTTGGTCTTGCTGATATGGCAAAGGCAATTGAAACGGGACGCGACGGAAGAACTCTTTGTGATCAGACTTTGCATGTGCTCGAAATTTTGACTTCGTTTGAAAAAAGCTCTCGGATTGGCCGCCGCGTTGAACTGGAAACGTCCTTTCAACGGAAGGCGCCGATGAAATGCGCAATGCTTCCCGGTGTATTGGACTGATTAAAACACAGAAAATGCAGATATTGTGCTGACAGATCAAACATCCCGATATAAATAGCAGATTCACAACCTCCATAGAGTAAGCACCTGAAACAGCAAAGATTCAGGGCTACGCGGTGGGGGTTATTTTATTTGCGGTGCGTCTCAAAAATCCAGAGGTAAAAAACAACCGTTCAATTGATGATGGCAAGGCTCCACGCAGCACGTCATATCCGGATTCATACTAATTTTTTTCTCGATTTTTATATCGATTCTAATTCAGAATCCGGATAACGGCTTGCGAGTGGAATAGTCAGCAAGAACACACATAGAATAAAGGCGTGCAGTGTACCATCAAAGGTCTGTGTGATAGAAGGAAAGATAGCAAAAAAGTTGAAACAAAGAGTAGAATATGCTATGATAAGCACACCGCACAAACAATATGGAAAATTTTTGGTTTGTTTGTCTTTTGATTGCCATATTTCAATTGATCTTTGATTGGATGCGGCAAAAAGTGCGCGGTGCATGGTTATTTTGATTCAGAAACAGAGGAGGTGGAAGGGAACTGAAGCGAAAGCTTCAACCAAAATTTTTGCTTGCAAATTGTTGCTAAAATAAGCTAAACTGCAGCAGAGTCTGCGGCAAGGCAGAAAGGAATGATCACCAAATGGAAACACTTCAGATTCATGCGCTGTTTGACCTTTCGCACACGATTGCGGCATCACTTTTTGAAGGAAAAACCTATCCTTGGGAGGTATTGCCGCAAATTCATGATTTTATTTTACAGCTTGGCAAAAAGCTGCCTGCAGACCGGTTTGATTCCCCCGCAGAAAATGTTTGGATTGCCAAAAGCGCAACGGTTGCCCCGTCTGCCTGCATTAACGGTCCCTGCATTATTGATGAGAATGCCGAGATACGTCATTGTGCCTTTATTCGGGGGAACGCGATTGTAGGTAAAAACGCAGTCGTCGGCAATTCGACAGAGCTGAAGAACGTCGTTTTGTTCGACAATGTTCAGGTGCCGCATTACAATTATGTAGGCGATTCTGTGCTGGGCTACAAAGCACATATGGGAGCCGGTTCGATCACGTCGAATGTGAAAAGCGATAAGACTCTCGTGGAAATCGGCAGCTTCGGAAGCCGAATGGTCACCGGAATGAAAAAAATCGGTGCAATGCTCGGCGACGGTGCCGAAATCGGATGCAACAGCGTGCTCAATCCCGGAACGATTATCGGCAGGGGAAGCATCATTTACCCCACCTCGTGCGTGCGCGGTGTGGTGGAAGAAAACTGCATTTATAAGGGAAGCAATGCGATTATCCCCAAAACAAACAAAGAATAAAGGAGAACCTTGATGGGAAGACTTTTTGGAACCGATGGCGTGCGTGGAATTGCCAACGCAGATTTGAGCTGTGAGCTCGCCATGGGAATCGGTCGCGCCGCAGCGTCTGTTCTGGCAAACGGCAGTCGCCGCCGTCCGGTATTTATTGTGGGCAGCGATACCCGAATTTCCTCGGATATGCTTCGTGCTGCAATTACGGCAGGTCTTTGCTCGGTGGGAGCCGATGTCATTGCGCTTGGCGTGGTGCCAACACCCGCAGTTGCGTATTTGGTCGGAAAATATAAGGCAGATGCCGGTATCATGATTTCTGCATCGCACAATCCGGCAGAATATAACGGCATTAAAATTTTCAGCGGTGACGGCTACAAGCTGCCGGATGCGCTGGAGGAACAAATTGAGGCAATTGTGCTGGATCATGCTGCAATGCCGGCGATGGAAACCGGAGACGGCGTTGGAAAAATGACACATTGCCACACGGCAGTCAAGGATTATGTGGATCACCTGAAGAGCACGGTTCCGTATTCACTCGATGGGTTGCGGATTGCGGTGGATTGCGCAAACGGTTCTGCCAGCATGACCGCTGAAAAGCTGTTCACAGAGCTTGGTGCAGACTGCCAGTTTCTGAGCAAGGATCCCGACGGTCTGAATATCAATCGCGATTGCGGCTCAACGCACATGGAAGCACTTGCGGAGTATGTAAAGGAACATAAACTGGATGCCGGCATCGCATTCGATGGTGATGCAGACCGCTGCCTCTGTGTGGACGATGAGGGCAATCTGGTGGACGGAGACTTTATCATGGCAATCTGCGCCAAAGATATGCATGAGCGCGGCAAGCTGCCGAGAGACACAGTGGTTGGTACAATTATGACGAATTTCGGGTTCGGCAAATTCTGTGAGGATAACGGCTTGCACTTTGTTGCAACGAAGGTTGGAGACCGCTTTGTGCTGGAGGAGATGCTGCTGGAGGAATATGGTTTTGGCGGCGAACAGTCCGGCCATGTCATCTTTCTTGATTTTGCAACCACCGGCGATGGTCAGCTCACTGCAATTCAGCTGCTTTCGCTGATGCGCCGCACCGGGAAAAAACTTTCTGAGCTTGCAAAGGTTATGACCCGTTACCCGCAGACCATTATCAATCTAAATGTTTCCGCAGAAGGCAAGCTTCTGTTTTACACCGATAAAGAGATTAAAGCGGCTACCGAAGCAGCCAAAAAGGCACTGGGAAAAGACGGCCGCATTGTGGTTCGCCCGTCCGGCACAGAGCCGCTCATCCGCGTGATGGCAGAGGGCAGCGATGAAAATCTGATTCGGGAACAGGCAAATGCGGTAGCAGAAGTCATTAAAACTCGCTTGAGCGGAAAGTAAAAAAGCGCCAGACCGTTTTTCGCGGTTGACGAGGGGAGAGAAGCATCGAGTTTTTCGGCGGATGTCTCTCGCGGCAGAGTAAACTGCCGCCGTCGGCAAACAAATATGCGGGCAACCGCAAAACAAATAACCGATATTCAAATCTGAAAAACCGGGAGCAGAATTCCGCAATACGCGGCGTCTGCTCCCGGTTTATTTAATAGGATTATTTTTTTGCAAACGAGCGTTTTAGCCACCGCATGTCTTCTTGGGAGATGCAGTTGGTGAGCCGCAGCAAAACAGGGTACAGCAAAACGGAAACGCCGCCCGCAATGCAGACAAAAAGCAAAGCGGAGGATGACGTCAGCCCCAGAAGTGAAACGATCGCCCGCACTCCTGCACAGCAAATACCGATGCACAAAAGCGGAAGCGCCACCCAACGGAAAAACGGAAAGCGCAGACAGCTTTTTTTCATCAGGCGGCCGATGCTTAACGAGGAATTGTACAGGACACTGAAAAACGTTGCAAACAAATAGCCCGAAATTCCAAATCGCGGAACAAAAAGTGCAATTAACACAATGCGCAGGCAGGAATCGGAAAGATTCACTTTCAGTGAATACACCTGTTCGTCAAGTCCTTTCAGCATGGCATCCACAATACTGTCCAGATACATAAATGGAATGAGCGGGCAAAGCATGCGCATCTGACGGCCCGCCTCCGCATTATGATACAACAGCATCCCAAGCTCATCACCAAAAAAGAAAAAGATTCCGACCACCAGACACGAGAATAACAGACAAATTTGAAACACGCGCGATGCCATGGAGCGAATTTCTGCGGGATGGCGTGCTGCACGTGCTTCGGAAACCTCCGGAATGAGCAGCATGGAAAATGCCGTTAAAAATGCCTGCGGAAAATACAGCACCGGCATGACCATTCCCTTAACAATTCCGTAGCTCGCCAAAGACTCACCATAGGAGCTGCCGGAACGCTTTAACCCCGCGGGAATCAGCACGTTTTCCACTGACACGAGCGCAGATCGCAGATAATACCCAAGGGCAATCGGCAGAGAAATAGAAAAAATTCTGCGGGATGGAACAGAAGTTCCTTTTTTCTTAGGCAGAGTTCGCCGTGTTTGCAGCCAGAACAGCAGTGTAATATACAGATTCCCGAAAATTTCTCCAATGGTCATTCCAAGCGCAATGGCACAGCATGCAGAGGCAAGACCGCCTTTTGCGAAAAAAGGAAAGAAGACGGCAATAAACGCAAAGGACGCCAATTGCTCCAAAATCTGACCGGAGCTTGGTTTCAGCGAATCGCGCACGGCAAGGAAATATCCGCGCACGCAACAGGAAATTGAAAGAAAAGGCAGCCCGATTGCAAGTACACGGAGGGAATCAATCGTGCGCGCATCCCCCAGCCAGAATTCACCAATTGTAGGCGCGCCAAAAAACAACGCGCTGCCCGCAGCCACTCCGCAGACCAGGCAAAATCCAAAGCATTTGCGCAATATTTTTCGGACGGAAACGCCACTGTCGGATGCAGAAGATTCGCTGACCAGTCTTGTGACGGCAAGATTCAGCCCGGAAACCGCAATGTTGGTTGCAAAGTAATACACCGAGAGCAAAAGCTGCAAAAGCCCCATGCCCTCGGCGCCGATCAAATTAGATTGATAAACGCGGAAAACCATTCCGAGTGCACTCAAAAACAAAGAGCAAAGCGTCAGGATTACCGCATTGCGAATAAACAACTTTTTTTTCATGCCGGCGCGCATTCCTTTCCAAGGATGTGCAAACTTTCTCCCTGCAGCCATCCCAACCTGTCGCCAGTTTGCAGTGCGGCGGAAAGGGATGGTCATATTTATGCGTGGAGAAAGGAAATCATGCGGCAGACAAATACGAATTCCTCTTGAAACGATAGATAAAAGTCACCGACGGTTTTTCCGGTTCCAGCGAGAAGGAGAAATTAACACAAAGATGAGGAGAACCAGATAAATCAAAATAACCACAATAATTGGAAGCCAACCACCAATAGGAATGCCCGAATCGGGGGAAGAGGAGGTTGCAGAACTGACGGAAGAAACCGGAGCGGAAGAATCGGATGAGGTTATGCTGGTCACAGTACCACCGGAGGTGTTTCCTGAACTGACAGGCGAAGAAGATGCGGTAGCACTCGATGTTTGGGACACAGAGCCGCCGCTTGACGAGGAGATTTCCGAAGAGATAACGGAAGAGTCACTGGATGACGTGATGGCAGAGGTCATGGAAGAGGTGCCGGAAGCGGCATTGGAGGAACTCCCGGAAGGCAGTGAAAGAAGCATCTCATTCGTAAAATAGTCAAGATCAACCGCGGTATTAATTCCATCCACTCTTCCGGTATCACTATATTGAAATCCAGACCAATATTTCCACTTTCCGTTATCTGCCGGTTCGTCTGCACCCCAATCTGCAACCCAGAGCGGATATACCGCAAGGGAAGCATCAAAGGTATTTGCAGCTGCATTTGCGTCGCTATAAATGGCGGGAATCACACCGGTTGCCGCCTTTAATTCCGTAAGATACGCCGTTGCAATGGCATTAATTTGGGCAGAACTCAGCGAACCGAACGATTCAAAATCCATTGCCGGGCGGCAGGTGTACGGCTCGCTTCGAATGACTTTTGCAAAGTAACGCGCCTGCTGCCGCGCTTGTTCCACATTGGTTGCTGTAATATAGTGATAGCATCCGAATTTCAGCCCTGCTTTGAATGCATCGGAAGCATTGCGGCGGAAATAGGGGTCTGTGTAGTTTCCTCCGTAGCAGGCGCGGATGTATACCACTTCAATTCCCGATTTGCGCACGGATTCAAAGTCAATTCCGCCCTGCCATTCGCTGACGTCAATGCCTCGCATGACGGGTGTGGACGAGGGAGAAAGTGCAAACGAACAGATCATTCCGATCAGCACGGCGGCACTTGCCAGAAGCATAGCGGCAAGACGGCGCCGGATTCGCATGGAACGCAATAAAAAGACCACCTTTCTCAAAAGGATCAGTGCAGAGAACTGCAAAATATCCTATGAGAAAAGTGGTCGATTGGACACTAAAAGCAAAGCAAAACTACAATCTGAAATTCAGTTCAAGTTCATAATATCCGTCGCTCCGCAATCAATTTCCACGGAGACTGGTGGGACACTTGGCTTTGCAGGCCGTGCTCGACGAGCCAACCGCAGATTTGCATCTACTTCTCGGCTGCATGCTTCAGCGAGAGCCAGTAAGGTGAAGAAAATCGGAGTAGTCATGGTTTGTGTAATGTTGAACACGCCCTGTGCGGCATAACACAAAACAGCCATGCCCAGAGCGAGACATACTTTTGATTTATTCGCGCGGCGGAAGGCACGGGTTACCACAGAGGCAATCAGGCCGATATAGCCAACCGCGCCCACCAAACCAATCGTCACCAGATACTGCAGATATTCATTGTGAACATTTTCAAATGTCAGTCCGCTGAGCTTGATCATTGCCTGATAATATTTTGGCAGGAATAGGTGTTTTGCAGTGTCGATTCCGGTTCCAAACAGCTTTTGGAGAGCATCATAATCCGCATATTCCCTGATTGCGCGAATCCAGGCAAATCCACGGGTAGAACCCCAGGAATCGTTAAACCGCAGATATTTTTCCAGCTTGCCCAGATTAGCAGTTGTATTAATCGTGCTGAAATAAATTACGGTCATGATCACGACAAAGGCGCTTGCCGCCAGAACAATGCCCCAAATTACCTTTGGTGCACGTGGAAAGGATGCATCCGGTTTTGCCTTGTGAAGAATCAGGAAGAAGACCGCAATGCCAGCGCAAACAATCAAAAAAATCCAGCCGGAAATGCCGCTCATCAGTATTTCGGAAAAGCCACCAAGAGAAAATTTTGTTTTGCCTCCATTGGAAGAAACCGCAAGCAGCAGTGCCTTGCCGGCTAAGAACAACAAGCCCGGAATGAATGCAAAATGGGCAAACTGCTTCCAGTTTGAAATAAAGAATGGCAAAACAAGCAGAAGCACTGCAAGACCAAAAAATCCACTGTCGCTGCGTCCGTAGATCAATGCACAAAAACCGACGAAAACGCCGGTGCCATAAAACAAAGTCCAGACAATTTTTTTGCTTTTTAGAAACATGATGCTGGACAGTGCAAGGTACATACAGACGTAACTCATGAAGAAATTTCGGTTTCCCAGCGTGGCGATACCGGTTTGAAAGGCTTTCACCGAAGAATGCGAAGCAAATTTCAAAGGATCATTTCCTAAAAAGTTTTGAAACCCAACCCACAAAAGGAATCCGCCGCCCAACAGAAAGACAGCGGGAACCCAATTAATCCGGCGGGCAAAACGGGAAATCAAAAAGTAAACCAGAATGTACATTGCCACAATCACAACCCCGTGATGGCGGTAATCAGAGCCCCAATATGCCTCCTCCGGCCATTTGGAACACTTCCAAGAAACGACTACTGCAATAAAAAACAACAGCATCATTGCATCAGAGCCAGTAAATGCTTCTGGGCGGTGGAGCGTTTTGCTCGGATGGATCATTACCCGAACCAACAGCACAACCGCTGAAAGCACGAGAAATGAAATGACAATCGGAATAAAGAAATCGAGCTTGTCCTGCGCCAGCTTATCATACGAATTCTTTGACCATAAAGGAAATGCCACCAGAGCTGCAAGGATAAATAAGATGCTGACAGCATTATTGGCGGTAAATGGTACCTGAACAGGAACGTTGGCGCCGGAACGGCTCTGTATTGGTGTCGAATCGGTGCCACGGCATCCGACGAAATCAGTCATAACAGAACTTCCTTTCCAAATGGAGATTTTCCTTATTTTATCACGCTTTTTTCATGCTGTAAAGAAATCGAACAGGAAAGCAGTTTTTTAAACGAAAATATTGCCATCTTATTTCCTTGCGCTTTTGTTTTGCGTCAATTTATTGTGAAAAGTTGAAAAAAACATATTGGTATGGTATAATGACTAAATTAATACCTTTGTTTTTATACATTCCGCAAATGCGCGCATAATCAAAATAGTAGTTTTTACGAATGTTGGGAGAATGATGTTATAATGAAAAAAATCCTGATTACAGGAGCCGGCAGCTATATCGGAACAAGCTTTGAACGCTGGTTGGCCCGTTTTCCCGGTGAGTATGAAGTCAAAACGATTGACATGCAGCAGCCAGACTGGCAGCAGGAATCATTTTCAGGTTTTGATGCAGTGTTTCATGTTGCGGGAATAGCACATAGAAAAGAATTAGAAGAGAATGCAGATTTATATCAGCAAGTAAATTGTGATTTGGCAGTGCAGACTGCACAGAAAGCAAAAAATGACGGGATTCGTCACTTTGTTTTTCTCAGCTCCATGAGTGTTTACGGCTTAAAAACGGGCAGAATTACGGCGGAGACTCCTTGCGTGCCAACAGGACCCTATGGACGAAGCAAACTCAACGCAGAGAAAAAATTGCAGCAATTATCGGATTCCACATTTTGCATTTCTGTTTTACGTCCCCCGATGGTTTATGGAAAGGGCTGCCGCGGAAATTATCCCCGACTTCAGACCCTTGCAAAAAAGCTTCCGTTCTTTCCGAACTTCTCTAATGAACGCAGCATGATTTTTGTGGATACGCTTTGTGAATTTGTGCGTCATTTGATCGATGCGCCGAAATGCGGCACTTTCTTTCCGCAGAATGCTGAGTATGTTTCTTCCGCACAGTTGGTTGCAAAAATTGCCGAATGTTCAGGCAAAAACATGCATCTGACCAAGGTCTTTAACGGGGCAATCAAAGTTTTTCTGCCAAAAGTGGGGACGTTACAGAAAGTGTTTGGAAGCCTGACCTATGATCAGACACTGTCGCAAGATCTTGCGGCATATCAGACCTGTGATTTTGAAGAATCAGTTCAAAAGACGGAAAAATAATCCTGGTTTGCAATGATCTTTCTCAAAAAAACAAAAATTGTACGGGTATTTTTAGATGTACAACTAGAAAATAGTAGGATGATTGAAAATGCATATCGAATATGTTATAATAAAATAAATATGTTTTAGTTGTGTGTAGTAAAAAATACAGGTATGCCTTTCAATGAAGGCGACAAGAATTAACGGAGTTGTGTTTCATGAATCAAAAGGCGGTTTGCATCAGCTGCTTTCATTATTATGATCAAAGAGTCCGTTTGGTGATGGAGTATCTGCGTGATTGTGGATATGATTGCACTTATATTCTGTCTGATTATGATCATATTGAAAAAAAATATTTCCAATTTTCAGGATCGAACTGTATTCAAATCTCCACGAAGCCGTATTACAAGAATCTTTCTTTTAAGCGGTTGCACTCACATCGTTGTTTTGCACGAGATGCGTTTGCTTGTGTGGAGAAGCTCGAACCTGATTTTTTATTTGTTATGGTTCCCCCCAACAGTATGGCAAAGCAGGCGGCGAAATATAAAAAAAAGCATCCGGAAGTTCGGCTGATTCTGGATCTCTATGACCTTTGGCCGGAAACTTTTCCCAGCGGCCGGGCGAAAAAACTGTTGGCGGCCCCGTTTGCGCTGTGGCGCAGGGTGCGTGACCAGGGGCTGGGTGCCGCGGATCTGATCACAACGGAATGCAGACTTTACCAGACAGTGCTGCAGAAGCAGCTGGCGGACAAACCCACCGGCGTGCTGTACCTTTGCAGACCGGGCGTTACCTGTGAGGGAACTCCTGTTGCCCCGTCCTCTCAAGAATTGAATCTTTGCTATCTTGGTTCCATCAATAACATTATCGATATTCCAACGATTACTGCCTTGCTTGGCGAAATTGCAACGCTTCGCCCGGTTACGCTTCACATCATCGGCGACGGAGAATCACGGGACGCGCTGATTGACTCTGCGAAGCGTGCCGGGGCGCAGGTGGTGTTTCACGGCAAGCTTTATGATACCGCCGAAAAACAAAGAATTTTCGATGCATGCAGCTTTGGCATCAATATCATGAAATCTTCGGTCTGTGTCGGGTTGACCATGAAGTCGCTTGACTATTTTGCCGGTGGTCTGCCGATTTTGAACACAATTGGCGGAGATACACACGAGCTGGTTGAGCGCAACGCAATCGGGCTGAATGTTTGCCAAGAGAATATCCGCCGCACGGCGATTCAGGCCGCGGGAGCATCTCCCGATGAAAACCAGAAGATGCGTGAAAATACGCTTAAAATGTTTTGTGAATTGTTTTCGGAAGAGGCAGTTTCTACAGAACTTGAAAAACAAATGGAGGGTTTATTCCAATGAAAACTAAACTATTGAATTTTATTTTTAATACAACGTTGTATAAGGCGGTTTGCGTATGTGCTTTTATATTGGTGCCTTCCATTGTATTTTGTTTTTTCCCCCAAATAATCAGCGCAGTACTTCTTCTGTGGGGTGCGGTCATTTTGTTGCATGACTTATTCAGCCACAAGAATTTTACAAAATCTGCGGGTAGCGTTATATTACTCTTCTTTACGCTCGGATATGTGGTCACACTGCTTTTTTATGCGAAAGAAGATTTGATTTCCACGTTAAATGTTTTTTTCTGGGCGATTATTCAATTTTTCCTGTTGTTTGCAATTGATCGCCGAGAAAAAAAGGATATTCCCTCTTTGTTTCGAGAATTGCATTCAATTAATTTTCCGATTACGGTTGTCATGCTGGTTGCTGGGGTGTTAAGCCTGATCTGTTTTTTTGCGAAGATTGCAGTAGTAATGCCTGATCCGGAGGGCTTAAATAAATATTGGTCTATGGGCATTGTCAATGGGCGCAATTCTGGTATTTTTAACAATCCGATTCCCTGTGCAAGCACCATGTTCATTGGATGCATAGCAGCAATGTGGAATTTTTTCTTTGCCGCAAATAAGCGGACCGGAAAAATTTTTTATATCATTACCTATGTTGTGGGGTTTCTCTGTATCCAGACGACTTTAACCAGGACATATGTATATGGTATCTATCTTTTTACGGCTATTGCTGTTTTTGCTGCTTGTCTTCAGTTTTGGCGTAATAGTTTTAAGCGTGCAAAGCAGGTTTTTGCATCACTCGCAGCGATGCTCTTGGTAACAGGTACAGTCGTTGCTGTGGGGCAGATTACAAAAAAAGCAATGGTATATATTGTTGAAAAGCAAGAGATTCATAGCATCTTGCTCAATGCAGATAAAATGCAAGGTTATGACGAGGACAAGAGTCTTGAAGAAATCGAGCAAGAAATTAGCAGCAATCTTGCACTCGATGCAGATGTAACTCTTTCTCGCGATGAAATTAACCGTTTACCATCTTTCTTTTATCCGCGTGATGAGCTGTGGAAAGTTGCTTTTCAGGTAATTCCACACTCTCCTATTCTGGGATTCACAACGGGAAATTTGGCTGCTTCTTCACTGGAATACGGGCATACTGAATATTTTGAGAACAACTGGACGAACGGAATTCCGACCTATCATAATGCATATGTGGATATTGCAACAGCCGCAGGATTGTTGGGATTGTTTCTGATGTTATTTTTTCTGATCTTTCAGATCATTCAGACGTTGCGCGTGCTTTTCGGACACAGTTTACAGGATCATTCTTTGAACACTTCCTTTGGATATGGCATTATGGTTGCATTCCTCGCAGTTCACGTGTTTTTCATTTCGCTGTTTTTCGGCACAATTACATTTTGTAATTTGGCGGTATGCTTGTATTTTTGGATTATACTGGGTTACACATCAAGAATTAATGAGATTACTTTGGCAGACAAGAAATCTTTTTCGATCAATAATATGCTGGATGCAATGAAGAAAGTGTGCACGAAACATGCATGACAAAAAGACGATGATAAGCGTCATCATTCCCGTTTATAACGGGGGGAAGCATCTTCAAAATCTGATGGATTGTCTTTGTGTGCAGACGCTCACGGACTTTGAAGTTCTCTTTGTGGATGACGGTTCAACCGATGAAACAGCAGAAAAGCTTGAGCAAATCTGTGAACAGACCCTTCCGTTCCGCGTTTTGGTTACACATCAGAAAAACGCAGGAGTTAGCGCTGCCCGCAACTGTGGATTGTCCCAAGCGAGCGGAGACTATGTTTGTTTTGTCGATGTAGATGACAGAATTTCGAAGGATTATCTGGAATTGCTTTTTCAAGCGGTCTGCAGCACTAAAAAAAATGTTGCAATGGGGTATATTACAAGAGAGCTTGCCGAGTTACAGGACCGAAGCGGCGCAGAACCGATTGTCGTGTCAAAAAATGATTTTTTGCGTGAATTTTTGTACAGAGGAATTCGTTTTTCGATTTGCGCAGGAATCTTCTCCCGCAAGTGCCTTGAACAATATGGGTTAAAGTTTCCGGTGGGTTATCGTTACAGTGAAGATGTCTATTTTCTTTGGCAGCTTTTTGCACAAGAGGATGCCCTTGCGGTACTTCCATGTGCGATTTATTACTATTATGACAATCCGGTTTCTGCCATGAACCGAAAGATGGACTTAAACCGTTTGCAGGCAATTGAACTCATGAGAAAGCTGGAACCGGTCATGCGTGAAAATGCGCCGGAATTCAGCGATGAGTTTTGCAGATATGCAGTGGCAAGACATCACTGGTCAATCCTATGGCAGGCCGCCAGACGCCTTGCGTCATATTCTGAATTTCAGCAGTATTGCAGTCATTTTGAAATGAAGAAAGAATTGAAAAAACTGTACTCCTATCCCCAAAAAAGTATTTCGTGGTCATCCAGACTGTTTGGCACGTCATCGTGGCTGTATTATCATATGCTGCGCGGTTATGTGCGATTGACAAACCATAAAAATTGAGGTGTCATACCAATGAGGACAATTGCTTTTTATCTTCCGCAGTTTCATGCTATTCCGGAAAATAATGAATGGTGGGGCGAAGGCTTTACCGAGTGGGTCAATGTAAAAAAGGCAAATCCGCTTTTTGAAGGACATTACCAGCCCCGCGTGCCGCAGAACGAGAATTATTATAATCTGCTTGATTCCTCGGTCATGAAATGGCAGGTCGATCTGGCAAAGAAATACGGCGTTTACGGATTTTGTTTTTATCATTACTGGTTTGACGGCCATATGCTGCTGCAAAAGCCCGTTGAACAATATCTAAACGATTCTTCGCTGAATCTTCCGTTCTGCATCTGCTGGGCTAATGAACATTGGACTCAAGCGTGGGTTTCGAAACAAGACAAAATATTAATTGCCCAGCGCTATGGAGAACGCAAGGAGTGGGAGGAGCATTTCAATTATCTTCTTCCGCTTTTAAAGGATCCGCGCTATATTACAAATGACGGAAAACCTCTCGTGATTCTGTATCGTCCCGATTTGATTGAATGCCTGAATGATATGCTTGATTGCTGGCAGGAACTTGCCCGGACAAATGGTCTGCCCGGCCTTGATTTTGCATACCAGCAGATCAATTTTGATATTCAAAAGGATAAAGACGATAGCCGGTTTGCTTATAATATTGAATATCAGCCGAATTATTCAGTTTATGATATGACGCGCGAGAATCATCAATTTCTTCGTGCTGTCAAACGAAAAATGGTCAAGCTGTTTGATAAGATTGGAATCAATCTGGAACAGGTGCGCCCGCAGGGACTCATTAAACGAGATTACGATGCTGTATGGCAGGGTGTCCTGGATCATAGTCCGGCAGATAACAAGTGTGTTCCGGGTGCTTTTGTGGATTGGGATAATACACCGCGCCGCCACGAAAAAGGCAGTGTTTTTGTTGGTGCCTCACCTGAAAAATTTCAAAAGTATATGACAGAGCAGATTCGCCGCACAAAAGAAGTCTATCATAAAGATATGCTTTTTCTTTTTGCGTGGAACGAATGGGCGGAAGGTGGATATATGGAGCCGGATGAAAAATTTGGCTGCGGGTATCTGGAAGCGTTACGCAATGCTCTGAAGGCTAACGGAGAATTTCCGGAAGCTGAAGAGTAAGGATATCCGGCGCTGATTAGTGAAATAATCGGCTGCCGGGTTCCGTTTTAAAGTGAGGATATGACGTGAACTTATTTAAGAAAAGCAAAGAAACAGTACTTTCTGGTAACAATGCTGCCAAAGCCGGTGTGGGTTATACCGTCGGGAACATGATGATTAAGGGAATCAGTTTTCTGGCGATTCCGATTTTTTCACGGATTATGACGCAGGAAGATTACGGACTTTATAATACATTTCTTTCCTATGCATCTATTCTGACCATTTTTCTCAGCCTGGCATTGAATGCAAGCGTCAAGAACGCAAAATATGACTTTCCCGAAAAGTTGAACCGATATTGTTCATCGATTGCGCTGTTGATTCTTTTGAACACAGTGATTGTGGGTATTCTTAGTGTAGCATTTTCCTCTCGGCTTGGTGCCATAGCTGCCCTCGGCGGTGGTATGGCGGTGTTAATGGTGGCAGAAAGCTTTGGCAATGCGATGCTTTCGTTCTACAATGCAGCACTTGCCATTGAATACCGATACAAAGAATATCTGGGTATCTCATTCTTTTATTCTTTGAGCAGCATTTTGCTTTCTATCTTTTTGATTTCGAACGCACTCCCTACAGATGGCTATGTTGCTCGCACGCTGGGCAGTGTGGTGCCCTTGTTGTTAATTTCGGTGTATATTTTTGTGCGCATGTTTCGTTCCTCGGCACCGTGTATTTCCAAAGAGTACTGGAAATATGGTCTTAAGTTCAGTTTGCCGTTGATTCCGCACGCACTTTCGCAGATTTTGCTTTCTCAGTTTGACCGAATTATGATCTTAAACAGTATTGGTGAAACTAAGGCCGGTATTTATAGCTTTGCATTTAACATTGCTATTCTCTATCAGGTGCTTTCCACGTCTATGGACACTGCGTGGACACCTTGGTTTTATGAAAAAATGGCCATAGGGGATGAAGATGGCATTCGTCAGAAAACCCGTTGGTATGTTCTCCTGATGTCAGTTCTTGTAGCTATGCTGATGCTGGTTTGTCCGGAAATTGTTTTGATCATGGGGAGTGCCAAGTATGCGGAAAGCAAATACAGTGTGATTCCCATTGTGCTGGGCATGTATTTTGCGTTTTTGTACTATCTGCCTGCGGCAGTAGAGTATTATCATAAAAAAACGAAGCTAATTGCAATCGGAACGGTCTGTGCGGCCGCGGCGAATGTAGGACTCAATGCAATCTTTATTCCGCTTTACGGCTATATTGCGGCGGCCTATACCACGGTTGCGTGTTATGTATTGTACTTTTTCTTTCACCTGTTCATTGCCCGTAAGATTCTAGGGCATTTTCTGTTTGATATGAAAAATTTGTTATTTTGTGCAGCGGGGGTTTCGATATTTGCAGGAATCTGTTTGGCATTGGTAAACCATACAGTACTCCGGCTCAGCGTGTTGGGAGTTTGTATGACGGCTGCTATTGTGATTGGAATTTTCAAACGTAAGGAAATCAAACAAATGATCGGACAGGTCTTAGGAAAACGTAATACTTGATTTTGAAGTCAAACTTTAAAATCAAAAAATACAATGGTGGCAACTATAAATTTCGTAGTCGCTTGCGATGATATTGTTTTCCTAAAACAGCTGTAATGTGTGGGCTGTTTAGCGATAATACTTTTAACGGCTGTGCGTATTGCGGCATTAAAAATAGGGGATCTAAATAATTCGTTGCCATACGGTTATCCACCAAAAGAGAATCCTCATTTTATTTGTGTTTTAGGAGAAAACATTATCTTAAAAAATGGTGTAGAGGTGCAATTATGAAATATGCTGAAATTTTGGGACAATATCGACATTATAAGCCGTATCAGAGAGTGTTTGTAGGCTTTTATACTACATTGATTTCGCCTTTTGTTACAAAGCTCTGCTTAAAGCTCAAATTAATTCCTAATGTTATAACGCTGTGCATGATTGGGAGCGGAGTTTTAGGTGCAGGTTTCTTTTCGCTTCCTTTTCTTTGGGCGAAAATTGTGGGAACAGTATTAATTCATCTTTGGTTTGTATTTGATTGCAGCGATGGCGAAGTGGCACGAATTACAAAGCATTTTTCAAAATTCGGAAAAGAAATTGACTATACGGCGCACATTATCAACCATCCTTTGTTTTTGTTTTCTTTTTTGTTAACAATACTACAGGCCGATACCGGATGGAATCCGATTGTTCTCTGTTTAGTTCTATTTGGCTTGGCAGTATTTGATTCAATGCTGCGTGGATATGTATGCTTTGATTATATTTATAATTTAAAATCGGAAAAAGAAGATACCGGATCTATTCAGGAGTTGAGTCAATTAAAGAAAATCTTGATATTTACGTCAAATATCTTTATTCAGCTTCCTAATTTCTGCCTAATCTTTCCCATTGTTTATTTTATCAATGCTCAGGCTGCTGTTTGGTACGCGATTGTGGTTTTAGCGGTTAATATTCTATTTATCCCGCGCCTGATGTATAAATGGCTTGCAAAAATTTTGAATCAGTAGAATCTACAGGAACATCAGAGTTTGAATCAAGCGTAAGACTTTGATTGAAAATATCTACACAAAAAGGAGATTTGTTTATGCAGGGACTTATTTTAGCAGCCGGAATGGGAAAGCGTCTTAAGGAGCTTACGCAGAACAACACCAAGTGTATGGTTAAGGTCAACGGGGTAACGCTCGTAGAGCGTGTGCTGCACCAACTGGAGCAATGTGGACTGTCACGGATCGTGATTGTGGTGGGATACGAAGGGCAAAAGTTGATTGATTACATTCAAACCCTCAATATTCGTACGCCAATTTGTTTTATTAACAATCCTATTTATGATAAAACAAACAATATCTATTCTCTTGCATTAGCGAAGAATTGCCTTTTGGAGGACGACACGCTGTTGTTGGAATCCGATTTGATTTTTGAGGATAGCATTCTGCATGCTTTGCTGGACGACCCGAGAGAAACATTGGCTCTGGTAGATAAATATGAGAGCTGGATGGATGGAACTTGCATCAAAATCGGGGAAGATGATGCGATTGAAGCATTCATTCCAGGTAAAAAATTTGTTTTCGAAGATATTCCTGATTATTATAAGACGGTCAATATCTACAAATTCAGCCGCCATTTTTCGCAGACACACTATGTTCCATTTTTGGATGCCTATTCAAAAGCACTGGGAAATAATGAATATTATGAGCAAGTGTTACGTGTGATTACGATGCTTGACGATCCCGAGATCAAGGCGAAAAAGCTGGACGGTCAGCTTTGGTATGAGATTGATGATATTCAGGATCTGGACATCGCATCCTCTATGTTTACCCCTGACGCGGACGAAAAGGTGGCAAATATTCAGGCACGCTACGGAGGATATTGGCGTTATCCGCGGCTCCTGGACTTCTGCTATCTGGTGAATCCGTATTTCCCGCCGCAAAAGCTGATTAATGAAATGAAAGCAAATTTTGAGACGTTACTCACACAGTATCCATCCGGAATGAAGGTAAACAGTCTTTTGGCTGCAAAGAATTTTGCGGTGCATCAGGAGCATATTCTGGTAGGAAACGGTGCGGCAGAGCTGATTAAATGCTTGATGGAAAAAATAAGCGGTAAAACTGGTTTTGTTCGCCCGACTTTTGAGGAGTATCCGAATCGGTCCAAAGAAGATGCGGTGATCTTTACCCCGCAGAATCCAGATTTCTCTTACACAGCCGATGATCTGATGAATTTCTTTACGGGAACATCCATCCGCACGTTGGTACTGATTAATCCAGATAATCCTACCGGAAATTATATTCCCAAATCAGACGTGCTGCGTTTGGCTGACTGGTGTGCAGCGGCAGATATTCGCCTGATTGTTGATGAATCTTTCGTGGATTTTGCTGAAGAGGAATCGGCTACATTAATTGACGAAACCATTTTGAAGCGGTATCCCAGCATGATTGTGATTAAATCGATTTCAAAATCCTATGGAGTACCCGGTATACGCCTGGGCTTGATGGTTTCAGCAGATGAGATGCTGATTAGCAAAATGAAGAAAGAGGTTGCAATCTGGAATATTAACTCCTTTGCAGAGTTTTACATGCAGATTGAGGAAAAATATCAGAAGGATTATGCCGCAGCGCTGGTGAAAATCAAAGCGGCACGTAAGTCGCTTTTGCAGGAGCTTTCCGGCATTTCTGCATTGCGTGTTATTCCCTCACAGGCCAATTATGTTATGGTGGAAATTGTGAACGGAATGTCTGCACGCGAACTGACAAAGGTCATGCTGTTGCAACACAACCTGTTTATTAAAGATTTGTCGGGGAAGATTAAGGATAATAACCGTCAATATATACGTTTGGCAGTAAGAAATACCGAGGATAATGCCAAGCTGGTAGCAGCGCTTAAAGAAATCTTCAAATGAGTCGAAAAGAGACTATTCAGCAATTATTAAGCCAATCTTAGATTTAGTCTGTTTAGTATTCAAGCAATCAAGGAGCATAGGAGGCTTAATCTATTTATGAAAATGACAATTATTGGAGGAGGAAATATCGGAACGCTTCTTGCTGCAGAAATGGCGCATAAAGGACATGATGTAACGATTTATTCCTCAAAAGCTGAATTGTGGAATCATGAGATTTCTGTTATGGATTCTGAAGAAAATGTTTTATTAAAAGGGTGCATTGTAGAAGCGACCAGTAGTATGGAAAAAGCATTAAAAGATGCCGAGGTTGTTTGGATTACAATGCCTTCCCAAACTTTCGAAGTTCTCGTCAATCAAATCGCTCCATACGCAAAGAAAGGACAGAAATTTGGTATTGTCCCGGGCAGTGGAGGAGCAGAATTTGCCTTTTCAAAGCTTATAGAGAAGCAATGTGTTTTATTCGGGCTGCAGCGGGTGCACAGCATTGCACGGTTAAAAGAGTATGGAAAATCAGTGTATATGCTTGGACGGAAGAGCGAACTACAGGTGGGAGTCATTCCGGTGACTAAAACGTTCGAAATTGCAAAAATGTTAGAACAAGAATTCAACATGCCATGTGTCCCCCTGCCAAACTATCTTTCGGTGACATTAACACCGTCTAATCCAATCCTGCATACGACCAGGCTGTTCATGTTGTTTCACAATTATCACGAAGGAAAGACGTATCCCAGAAATTATTTATTTTATGAGGAATGGGACGACGAATCTTCACAAATGTTGATTGCGTGCGATATAGAATTACAAAATTTGTGTAAAAAGATACCTATGGACTTAACTGCAGTAAAATCATTACGGGAGCATTATCAAAGTGAGAATGCTTCCGCAATGACGAAAAAAATCAGTACAATTACTGCTTTTTTGGGGATGAAGTCTCCTATGAAGTTTGGCGATAGTGGATGGACTCCAGATTTTGATTCCAGATATTTCACTGCAGATTTTTCTTATGGATTAAAAGTGATTCAGGAAATTTCAAATCTTTTTTGTGTACCAACACCTAATATTGATCGTGTTTGGAACTGGTACAAAACGGTCTCGCCCGAAAATGCAAACAAAGCATTTCAAATGAAGCTATCAATGAGTGATTTTTTGCAACTTTATTCTATGGATTATTGAATTTGATGGTTGTTTGAAGCAGATTAAGAGTATGTGAAAGGAAGAAACCCACATGAAAGGCATTATTCTTGCCGGTGGAGCCGGGACAAGGCTTTACCCGCTGACCATGGTTACCTCAAAACAGCTGCTTCCCGTTTACGATAAACCGATGATCTATTATCCGCTTTCCACACTGATGCTTGCCGGAATCCGCGATATTCTGATTATCTCCACCCCGACGGATCTGCCGAATTTTGAACGGTTGCTCGGCGATGGAAGCCAGTACGGAATTTCGCTTTCGTACAAGGTGCAGCCTTCCCCGGACGGACTGGCACAGGCGTTTTTGCTTGGTGAAGAGTTTATCGGTGACGAATGCTGCGCGATGGTGCTGGGGGACAATATTTTCTATGGCAATGGGTTTGGAAAAATGCTGCGCGCTGCTGCTGACGATGCGGAGCAGGGCAAAGCAACCGTTTTCGGGTATTACGTCAATGACCCGGAGCGCTTTGGAATTGTGGAGTTTGACAAGGACGGAAAGGTGATTTCCGTTGAAGAAAAACCGCAGCATCCAAAGTCTAACTATTGCATTACCGGACTGTATTTCTATGACCGCCGTGTGGTGGAACTTGCAAAGCAGGTTAAGCCGAGTGCGCGCGGCGAGCTGGAGATTACCGACCTCAACCGGCTGTATCTGGAGGATGGTTCCCTCAATGTTCAGCTGCTCGGCAGAGGCTACGCATGGCTCGATACCGGGACAATGGACAGCCTGGTGGAGGCATCTGACTTTGTGCAGATGATTGAAAAACGGCAGGGAATCCAGATTTCCGCGATTGAGGAAATTGCCTATAAAAATGGATGGATTGATCAGACAAAGCTGCTGGAATCTGCCAAGCGCTATGGTAAATCGCCGTATGGAGAACACCTCAAGCGCGTTGCAGAGGGTAAAATTCAGTACTGATTTTAATGCGGACGGTAATGTGCTGTTAATTTTCCTTGAGAAAATACAGAGGGTATTATACTAATTCTATTTCGTATGGAATCGGAAATCAGTATAAATTGCCCGTACGTGAAAGAGAGGCAATATTATGTTTAAGATTGTGGATACCAAGTTGCCGGAGGTCAAAATTCTGGAGCCGGATGTCTTTGGAGATCATCGCGGATGGTTCATGGAAAGCTGGTCAAAGAGCAAGTTTGAGGAGATGGGAATCCATCTGGATTTCGTGCAGGATAATCAGAGCTTCACCGCGAAAAAAGGAACGCTGCGCGGGCTGCACTTTCAGAACGGCGAATGGTCACAGGCAAAGCTGGTGCGCGTGGTAGCAGGCGCAGTGGTTGATGTTGCGGTTGATTTGCGCAAAGGCTCGCCGACTTACCTGCAATGGGTAGGCGTGGAGCTTTCTGCCGAAAACAAGCGTCAGCTGCTCATTCCGCGCGGCTTTGCACATGGATTTGTGACGCTGACAGACAATGTGGAGTTTGTCTACAAGGTGGACAATGATTACAATAAGGAAAGTGACCGCTCTGTGCGCTTTGACGATCCGTCAATCGGTGTGGAATGGGGAATTGCAGACCCGATTCTGTCTGAAAAAGACTTGAAGGCGCCGCTGCTCAAGGACAGCGATTGTAGCTTTGTCTATTCCAAATAATCGAAAGAATAAATTCCATGAAACAATCGGTCGTGCGTTGTGGGGGATCACCTATGGGACAGATTGCAAATCAAATGGTTTTGGATGCTTTCTTCAAATTAAAAGAAAAGATTAAAGAGCAGCGCAAAGAAAAAAAGCGCAACAAACAACAGACATCCGATGAGAACAAATAAATGAATTCCCAGCTATTGAGAGAAGCAGCACATTTAGACCGGCAAGCGATGCTATGAGATATACACTGAAGCTGCAAAATAACTTGCCGAGTAGATTAAAAGGAGCAATTTTGCCATGACCATTATTGTAACAGGCGGTGCCGGATTTATCGGCAGTAACTTTGTTTATTTTCAGCTGAAAAATCATCCCGATGATCGCATTGTGTGCCTGGATTCCTTAACCTATGCAGGAAACCTTGCCACACTTGAGCCGGCGATGAAGAATCCTAATTTCCGTTTTGTCAAAGGTGATATTACTGACCGCGCTTGCGTTTCTCAGCTGTTTGAGGAGGAAAAGCCGGACATCGTCGTCAACTTTGCAGCAGAAAGCCATGTAGATCGTTCGGTGGAAGACCCGGGTGTGTTTCTGCACACCAATATCATTGGCACACAGGTGCTGATGGATGCCTGCCGCAAATATGGCATCGGGCGCTACCATCAGGTTTCCACCGACGAGGTATACGGCGATCTGCCGCTGGATCAGCCCGAACTGTTTTTCACCGAGGAAACGCCGATTCATACATCCAGCCCGTATTCTGCATCCAAAGCGTCGGCCGATCTGCTGGTGCTTGCTTATCACCGTACCTTCCATCTGCCGGTTTCAATTACACGGTGCTCCAACAATTACGGCCCGTATCACTTCCCGGAGAAGCTCATTCCGTTGATGATTACCCGCGCGCTGGCAGATGAATCCCTGCCGGTTTACGGCACCGGTGAAAACGTGCGTGATTGGCTCTATGTAGAAGATCACTGCAGCGCAATCGATCTTGTAATGCGCAGGGGTCGCGAGGGCGAGGTTTACAATATCGGCGGACATAATGAGCGTACAAACCTTGAAGTGGTGCGTACCGTGCTTCATGAATTGGATAAGCCCGAGAGCCTGATTACCTATGTGAAGGATCGTCCCGGTCATGACCGCCGTTACGCGATTGACCCGACCAAAATTCACAATGAACTTGGTTGGCTGCCGACTACAAAATTTGATGACGGCATCCATAAAACCGTGCAGTGGTATTTGGAAAATCGCGAGTGGTGGGAGAATATTCTTCACGGCGATTATCAGAATTACTATGAGCATATGTATGCAAATCGCGGCAAGGCAGAATAATACTAAATTTTTTAAAACAGCAGATTAAAATTTTCGCAAAGCCGTATAGTTCCAAGCTTTTTCCTCGATTTTAATCTCGTTTTTAATTGGAAATTAGTATTCTTCGCATTAGCTGTTTGTGAAGAAAGGATGGGCATCAAGATGAAGGTTTTGGTTACCGGTGTCAAGGGCCAGTTGGGGTATGACATGATTCGGCGGCTGAACGAACGCAATATCGAATGTAAAGGTGTCGATTTGGAGGATTTCGATTTAACAGACCGTGACGCGGTGATGAAGGAAATTACGGACTATGCACCAGACGCGGTGGTGCACTGTGCAGCTTATACTGCGGTGGACAAGGCGGAAGAGATGCAGGACGTCTGCCGTGCAGTAAATGTGGACGGTACACGCAATGTTGTGCTTGCATGCCGCGCCATTGATGCCAAAATGATCTATTTAAGCACCGATTATGTTTTTGAGGGGAAAGGCTCTGAACCTTTTGAGCCCGATTCTCCGAAAAAACCGATTAACTTTTATGGCTTGACCAAGCTTCTTGGTGAAAATGAAGTCACCGGGTTGCTGGATAAATATTTTGTTGTTCGTATTTCATGGGTTTTCGGACTCAATGGCAATAACTTTGTCAAAACGATGCTGCGACTTGGCAAGGAAAAAGAAAGCCTTAACGTGGTCAACGATCAGGTTGGTTCGCCGACCTATACGTATGACCTTGCTGCGCTGTTATGTGATATGTTGGAGAGCGAAAAGTATGGCATTTACCATGCGACTAATGAGGGAATTTGCGCATGGAGCGATTTTGCAGCGGCGATTATGAAGGAAGGCGGACTTTCCTGTCAGATTAATCCCATTCCTTCGTCGCAATATCCGTCCAAGGCTGCACGACCGGAAAATTCCCGTATGTCAAAGGAAAAGCTCATAGAAGCCGGATTTTCAAAACTGCCGACCTGGCAAGATGCACTCCATCGCTATATAGCGGAATTGCGGCAGCAGTAAGATGCAGCAAGTTAGGCAAGAGAAATTCCGTTGCCCGCATAGCTCATGCACACGGTGGTACAGAATGTTTTGAGGTGATTGCAGGATGAAAAAATTGTTAGCTAATTTAGGTATTCGCAATAAGGATGAATTTTGGAAATTTGTCCTGCAGTTCATTAAATTTGGTATTGTCGGGATCAGTAATACGCTGATTTCTCTGCTGGTTTATTACATTTTTGTCTGGATTGATCCGGGACTGTATCTGTGGGGAAATATCGTAGGATGGATTGCGGGTACTGCAAATGCATTTTTCTGGAGTAATCGTTATGTGTTTCAGAATGAGGACAATTCTTCACGGGCAGTGGTCAAAAGAATTCTGAAAACATATCTCACTTACGGAAGCACCTTTTTGCTGTCAACTCTTATGCTTTATTTGGAAGTGCAGGTTTGGGGTGTCTCTGAATGGATTGCGCCTTTGATTAATTTGCTGATTACGATACCACTCAATTTTTTGCTCAATAAACTGTGGGCATTTAAAAAATAAGAAAATCCCATATTTCCTATTATGCAAGTATCCCCTTGGTGCAGCCCAATGAAGTCTCTGCACCAAGGGGATACTTGCGTCTGGATGAAAATACGGGATTTATCTTTGTCTGTTGCTTACGGATGCACGCTCAATCACACTGACCGGCATCTGCAAGTTGATGCAGGAACAGTTGGGCTGATTCACCTGCTGCATCAGCAATTTTGCGGCTGCTTCACCAATTTTGGCGTAAGGCTGCTCAATCGTGGTGAGCGGAGGATTTACCAGACGCGCAATTTCCAGATCATCATAACCAATAACGGAGAGATCGTCTGGAATCTTGAACCCAAAGTCGGAAGCGGAGCGATATGTGCCGGCAGCAACGGTATCGGTGGTACAGAATATGGCCAATGGATGTTTTTTATCTATTGATTGGAAAAATTTTAAAAAATAATTGGGGTGTTCTTTATCGTCCGTTGGAAGAATCAGAATATTTTCGCGCCGAAGCTCCATCTTGCTCTGACGCAACGTATCAGTAAAACCGCGAAAACGATCTAAAAGTGAATTGCCAGCAAGAAATGATTGTGAAAAGCAGGCAAAATTGCGATGACCGTTGCGAATAAACTGTTCTGCGGCCAAGCGGCCGCCTTGATAGTTGTCAGATGTAACGCTGCAAAGAGGCGCACCGGAAATCTGTTTATCAATCAGGACAATCGGTGTTTGCTCCTGTGCATAGCGCGAATAAAGGTGACGTGGATCGGAGGAGCCGCATGGATAAAGAATAATGCCGTCAATGTTCTCATTCAACAGAGAGGTGATCAATTCGTTTTCGCCCTGATAGGTATAATCCGAAAAGCGGATGGTCAGATTGGCGTGATGCTGATTAAAATAAGTCTGTGCCCCCGCAAGATACTTGATGATGATTGGTGAATGATAAGGCAGCACGATTGCAAAATTTCCGCCGGAGAAGGAATCGCCGGAAGGGTTTGCGCCAACGATGGAGGGTTGAGACACAAAAGTTCCTTTTCCAGGCACACGGTAAATGCTTCCGCGGCTCACTAAAATATTCAGTGCACGCTGAACGGTAGTACGCGAAACCTCATAGGTTTCCATGAACTCGTTTTCTGTGGGCAACATGTCGCCGCAGCTAAGTGTTCCGTTTTCCAGTTTTTTTTCGAGATCGTCCAGAATTACACGATACTTACTATTCGTCATACAGGCAACCATCCTTTTGCAAAGTCCGGAGAATTGTTTTAACGCATCGTCCCTTTGCTTCACATCTATAATTTTGTATTGTGATAACATTTGCTTTTGCATTTGTGATTGAGTGGGGAGATGCTGCATTTTTATATGTATAATTTTGCAGTCAAAATCAGGAATTAAAATGCAAAGAACGAATTGGATTGAAAAAAGACGCATCGGCAAGCGATTTCACTCTATTTTATGCGGCAACTCAATTTTTAATTCAATATAAATATAGTATAACAAATCAAACTGCAAATGTAAATACAAAATAACAATACCCCAACGCATTCGAAGCTTTTCCGAATGCGTTGGGGTAAATTAAGGGAGGTTAGTATTTTGAGAAAAATAAATAATTATTTCTGGTTTGCTGTCCAGCGGTCATAAGCGGTCTGATAAGTTGCAATCATATCGTCCAGATGCATGGACTTGAGACCATCGATAAAGGACTGATAGTTAGCAACGTCGCTGTCTCCGGTCATATATTTTGCACCCTGCTCAATGATATATTTGTTCAGGTCGGTAGAATAGGTGTCAAGCACCTTTTGCTCGTCAGTAGTCATGAACATATCAGGCAGCGGCAGATAATGATACGGCCACACTTTTTCGTCTATCTGTTTTACGCGGGTCTGCTGCAGAGGATCGCTCCAGTTGCCTTCTGTTTTTGCGCGGACAAACTTCGGGCACGGAATACCGCAGTCCGGGGTGATGCTGCCACCGCGGCGCTCTTCATAGCTGCGGCCGTCTGTCGGCATAATTTGTTCGTAAACACCGTCGCTGTTCGTTTTCCAGCCAAGGTTTTCCGGGCCGTAATGGATCAGCATGGAACCTTCCTCGGTATAGAGGTAGTCAACCCAACGCATCATGGCTTCTACATTCTTGCAGTTTTGGGTCAGTGCAAAGGTACCCTGTGTAATACCGGTGCTGGTCTGGCGAGCCATCTGTTTGCCGCCGGTAACAGCGCTGCCCAGTGCAGGAAGAACCGGATATTTTGCAGCTTCTTCATTTGTGAGGCTGCTGCCGTAAATCAGAGTTGGGATTGCGTGGAAAGCAAGACCGATGTCGCCGTTCGAACCTTTGGCAGCCATTTCGGCATAACCTTGTGTAAAGGTATCAGGATCCAAAAGTTTTTCGCTGTACAGTTTTTGCACATATTTGAAGAATTCAACTGCATTAGCCTGTGCAAGACCGTATTGAATCTTGCCGGATTCATCCACATAGAAATCACGGGCAGGAATGCCGAAAGCCGGCAGGATGTTTGTGTAGAGAGAAGCGCCGTGTTCGCCGTCATCGCCAACGCTGAACGGATATTTGCATCCGGCATCCTTCAGTTTGGTGAGCATTGTGTAAAGGTCTTCCACAGTGGTCGGAAGCTGATCGTTTGTCATAGAGATCTTTTCCATCCACTTGTAATCGACCCAGCCGGAACCAATCATAGCAATTGGTGCAACCGTATACTGCGGAATCGCATAGATATGTCCGTCTGTAGCAGTGACAGATGCCTTTACTTCCGGATGATCTTTAAACATCTGCGTAATGTTCGGGCAATACTTGTCGATCAAATCCTCCAGCGGAAGAAGAATTTCCTGATCTGCTCCGTACTTTACCATTTCCTGTGTGGTCAGCATTGCGCCGAGGAAAACACCGGCATACTGATCCGAAGCAAAGGCAAGGTTTTTCTGATCCTGAAAAACTTCCAGCGCAGGGGTGTCAAACTCAAAGGCAATGTTTGTTTTGCTTTCCATTTCCTCAAAAAACACCATTTTTGACCAGTCGCCGTGAATTGGATGCTTGCAGCCAAACAGTGTTTCCGTAACTTTGTCGTTTACAATTGGCATGCCTTCTGCGTTGAAGTTTGCCGGTTCCGAAGTGCTCGAAGTATTGTTGCCAGAGGTACCAGAATCTGATTTGGATTCAGTGGGCGTATTGCTGCAGCCGGTAAAGGCTAAACCGCAGACCATCAGACAAGAAAGCGCCCATGCAATGAGTCTTTTTGTTTTCATTCTTTTGACACTCCTTCAATAAATAATATTATCGAAAAGGGTAAGAGCAGCCTTACCCTTTAATCGAACCAACCATAACGCCTTTCACAAAATATCTTTGTAAGAAGGGGTAAATAATAATGATGGGAAGGGTTGCGACAATCATAATGGAATATTTCATGATACTGGCGAGCTTTGCTTGTTCCGCCATTGTCTTGAGTTCTTCAGACCCCATAATGGTACTGGAGGAATTCAACTGCGTAATAATTAATAATTCACGGAGGAACACCTGCAGCGGATAAAGTGCGGAGTTGCGGAGAAACATCATTTCATTGAAGTAACTGTTCCAGCGGCCAACACCGTAAAACAGTGCCATAACGGCAATGATCGGAGCAGAAAGCGGAAGAATAATACGGAAGAACTTCTGAAAAACATTGCATCCGTCAATTTCGGCGGCTTCTTCCAAACCTGCAGGAATGGAAGATTCAAAAAACGTTCGGGTGATGATGATGTTCCAGATGGATGCTGCGGGAGGAAGCAAAACAGCCCAGACAGTGTTGAGCATGTGCAAATCCTTGAGCAGCAGATAGAGGGGAATCAAACCGCCTCCAAAGAACATGGTAAATAAAAACAGACCATTAAAAATTTTTCTGCCGGGAAGCTTTTTGACGGTCAGCGCATAAGCACACGGAAGAGTGATTCCAAGGCTGATTAAAGTGCCAACGACGGTGTAAAAAATCGTGTTGCGATAACCAAGCCAGATATCGGGGTCACGAAACACCCGCGCGTAACCTTTTGCATTGATGCCTACCGGCCAAAGCCACATCTGACCGCTGTTTACAGCATCCGGAGAACTGACCGATGCGCTCAGAACATAGAGCAGCGGATAAAGCGTGATGGCGGTAAACAAGAAAATAATAATTCCGTTGACTACAGTAAAAATTCGGTCTCCTCGTGAGGAGGAGATTGAGCTTTTCTCTTTCATTCCGTTTCTCCTCCTTACCAAAGTGAAGTGTCTCCCAGTTTGCGTGCAATGGTGTTAACCAACAGCAGTAAAACCAGATTGACAATCGAGTTGAACAAACCGACTGCGGTGGAAAAGCTGTATTGAGCATTTACCATACCCACCTTATAAACATAGGTGGAAATAACCTCAGAAACCGTTGTATTGAGCGGAGTCTGCAGCAAGTAGATTTTTTCATATCCCACTGAAAGCAGGTTGCCGCAGTTCAGAATCAGCATGATTACAATGGTTGGAACAAGAACCGGGAAGTTTATGTAGCGGATTTTTTGCAGACGAGTTGCACCGTCCAGTGTTGCAGCTTCCAGCAAACTTGGATCCACACCGGAGAGCGCCGCAAAGTAAATTACACTGCCCCAACCGGTTCCCTGCCAAACACCGCTCCAAACATAAATGGAACGGAACATGTAATCTTTATTGATATACGCAACGGGCTCCTGCCCGAAAAGCCCCATAAACTTGTTGATGATCCCGTAACTGGGATTCAGGAAGGAAAGCAGCATGCTGCACATAACAACGGTGGAAATAAAGTATGGCGCATAGGTGATGGTTTGAACTGATTTTTTCAACCAACCGGTGCGTAACTCATTCACACACAGTGCCAGAATAATCGGCAGCGGAAATCCGGCGATTAAGCTGTAAAGGCTGATTAATAAAGTGTTGCGAATCAAGTCCCAGCAATAGACGCCTTCAAAGAATCGTTGAAAATGTTCCAGCCCTACCCACTGACTGCCCCAGATGCCAAGCTTCGCGTTGAAGTCTTTAAAAGCAATCTGAATACCGTACATCGGGCCGTAACAAAACACAAGAAAATAAGCAATGGCCGGTAAAAGCAATATGTAATATTGCCAATATTTTTTTGCGTTGCTTGAAAAGCGGTACCCAAAACTTCGGGTTGAAACCGACCGGCCTTTTGTTGCAGTTTGGTTCATGATGTTTCCTCCTTGCAATATTGCAGTGAAAATGTAATTACATTATAGTAAATTTAACCATACGTTAGATTCACCAAAATATTGACTCATGTATTTACTTTTTGAACCGCAATATTATAATAAACCATTTCTTTAAATTTATCAATAGGATATACAAATATTTTGCAAATTTTTTTAAAAATATTTCACTACGTTTTTGTTAAATATATGACATAATGTTTTTTAAAATGATTTTTGTCTAAAAAAAGGTCATTATAAACTTTGGTGTAATAGTAAACATATTTTATACGTATTTGTCTGATATGAAGTTGCAGTTCAAACGAATCAAGAAAATCATAAATCAATTGCGATTCAATTGCGATTCAAAAACAGATTTTCTTAATCATCCAACATGCGGCCCATTCAATGAAGAAAAAGCATGCATTCTTCAAATAGCATGTTTTATAAAGCAATATACCGGAATGGCAGTTCCTCATGAATTGAAAAAAGGAAGTGCTCTTCCAAAAAGCACTTCCCTTAAAATAAAATTGAATGATCAATCAGAATCAAAAGCAGACGCGCACAGAAGAAATTCCGAAGGCTGCTAACTTCACTGTCAAAAGATTGCCGGCAGGTAAACAGGCGCCTGCGTCAGAATGTTCGGAAATAGAAACGGTTTCCGCAGATTTAATGACACCCGGGAAGAGCAGACGTGCTTCGGCAGCGGTGTTTTCTGGGTTATAAAGACGCAGAATAATTCCGTTTTCATCTTCTGCTTGCTTAATTGCAGCAAGTGACGCACCGCTAACGGTCAGAAAACTTCCGCGCGGAGCGAGATGTCCGGAATGAATTGCGTTGGCATAAGCGCTGACAGGATGGGCAAAGCATTCGTTGCAGCGTAAAAGCTCTGCTGCATGCGAAGCGGTGACGGCAACTGCAAGGGAAAGGGTGTGCGTACCCACTTCCGGCGTTGGATCAGGCTCATAAGATGCCCGGATCAGATCAACCGCAAGACCATGGCCGTCATTTCGGAATCCATATTTGCAATCTGAAAGCAATGCAACGGTTTCTTCATCAGCAGCAGCGGCAATTAACCCGTTGCAGGGAACATCCTGTGCCAATGCAGGGCGGTCAACAACACCGAAGGGAACAATACAACGCGAAACCGGTGTTTCTTTTGCTAACGGCAATGCAAAATTAAGCTGCGGAATTCCCTTTTCCGGTGAGCCCAACTCGTGCCAATCCACGGCGGCATCAAAACGCAGCAGATCACTTTCAGCATCCAGTGTTACGGTAACCTTAAGGGAAGAGGCGGCGAACGGAATGGTATAAACGATTTGCTGCCGCACTTCACCGCGAGAAACAGACGAGACCGTAACCGGACAAGTTTCGTTTAAATTGCGAACGACAGCATATTTTCCAACGCGCCATGCGGTCATACCGTTAGAGGTTTCTTCTGTAATCAGCCGGAATGCGCAGGCAGGATGGAGCGGATCCACCATCTCTTTGCCGGAACTCTTTTGGATCAGAGAATACAACTGCATCGTGTTGGGGCAGAACACGGCACGGATGCGGTTGTTCTCCAACACAATTTCATCATCTGTGATATAGTCGCAGCGAGGATCATCAAAGCATGGCATCGCAACATGTTCTGCAGGACTGCTTTGCAGCACAACGGAGGTATAGCCCAGTGCAGGGATAGAAGTCAGCACTGCTACGCGATGGAAGTGGTGCCCCCAATAATGCGTGCCGCTTTCCGTAATCTGGGCCGCAAGCGGATTGCCTTCGGTATCGGTCACTTTGAGCAGCTTCGATTCGTCCGGCCAATCCCAGACGGTTATTTCTGAAACGCAGGTACGGTCGTATTGCGTTGGATTAAACAGCGTGTAAACGCGTACATTTCCGCTGCCACGTTCGGTAGAAGGAAAATGATAGCCGTCACCATCCGCAGTGCCGAATCCAACACCGGCACCCGTCGAAATGACCGACTCATTGTCGGAGGAGGTTCTGGCAATGGCGGAGGTGTCGATGGCAGCACAGAGGGATTGCATGGCATGGTTGGCGTTGATATTTGCAGTCGCCAATACCTTCTGAAATTCTCCCATTGCGTAATCGCGTGTTTCAGTTACGCCGGAGCCGGGCAGAATATCATGAAACTGATTAAATAAAACACGGCGCCAGGCCGGTTCAAACATGCCTGCAGTGTGATAGCTTTCGCAAAGGGCTTTTGCCATAGCGTCCAGTGTTTCCGCTTCGTTGAGACGGTCTTCTCCCATCCGGTTGGCACGCTTGATGCGGGACTGAGAAGTATAACAGCCGGTGAACACGTAATTTAGCTCATGATCAATTGTTTGGAACTGATCACGGTCGGCTTCCAGTTTTTCGAAAAAGCTGTGCATGGTTCCAAAGTGAATCGTGGGGAAGATCGGCCATGCTGCCATTTCAATCAACCGGTCAAGGTCGCGCCGGGTTGGTCCGCCGCCGTGATCCCCCACACCGTAGACCTTGAGGTATTGCTTTGTACCGTATTTTTCACAGAAAGAGGGAACATTCAGGAACAGATCGTAATCAATCGTTTGATTGTACCAGGCGGGATCGCGAAATACCAATATTTTGGCGCCGGAGGGAGCCTTCCAGTTGTAAATGTGGCAGGTATCCAGTCCGCGGCAGTGATAATAATATTTTACGCCGCCGTTTTGCAGAATCTCTGGCAGGTTTGCGGTGTGGCCAAAAGTATCCGGTTCAAAATCCAGTTTCACCGCATCCTCGTCAATATTCAGCAGATTGGAAAGATAGCGGCGGGTGTAAAGCAGATGACGCGCCATTGCTTCACCGCCGGACATATTCTTGTCGTTTTCCACCCAGGAGGAAGCGGTGACCTCCCAACGCCCTTCATGAACGCGCTGGCGAATTTCATTCAACATTTCAGGTGCGTATTCTTCGATAATATGATACACGGATGCCTGAGACTGTGAAAATGTAAATTCAGGATACTCATCCATCAGCTGCAGCATGGTACGGAAGGTATCCACGGTAACGGAAGCGGTTTCCTGAAAACCCCACATCCAGTTCATATCAATGTGGGCGTGCGCTGCGCAGGTAATTTCATAGGATTTAGCATTTTTTGCAAGGGGAGCAAGCGCTTTTTCTGCGGCCAGCACAGAAGCTTTTGTAATAGCGCCGTCACGGTCAAAATCCTGACGAAGCTGTTCGATCTGGGGCAAAATCTGTGCATCAAGAGAGTTGCCGGTCGCGCTGGAAATCTCGAGCAAAAAACCGGTTTCAGACAGAATCCGTTTTGCCCAGATTCCATTCCATGCGTTTTTACGCAGGAATTCATAGGTCTGCAGGCGGGATGTGTTCATGGCAATCCTTCTTTCTTTAATTTATTAGGCTTCAACAGTGGGCAGGCGATTGATGTTTGGGTCGGTAAAAATATCATATTCATCATAGCTTTTGGTGCTGAATTCAGAAACGACGGCACCTTCCGATCCGGCTTGAAACCAGTGGCGTGTGTTTGGATGCATGGTATACTGTTCGCCGGGGTGCAGCACGATCTCGTGCCAGACGGTGTACCACGGTTCACTGCCTTTTGGCGGTTTGCAGACGGGATCTTTGGATGCTTCGCCGTCCACATAAAGATAGCAGGTGCCAAACCGAACACGGAAAGTTTCTTCTTTGCCGATGTACGCGGTGCCCTTAATGGGCGCGTGACGGTGTTCCGGACACGTTTGTCCCGGAAAGAGCACCATTTCTTTGGCACAGCACCGTTCCGTATTGACATATGTCACAAGTTCCAGCCCTGTGTGTTCCAAATCTCCCAACCCGAAATCTGCAACTTCCAGATTCTCTTTCTCCTGTTCCGTCAAAATAATGTGTGCTTTTTCATAAATGGCGAGAGCTTTTTGACGTGCCTGATCATAAACACTTTTCTTCAAATAAATCATCCTTTCGCATGAAATAAAATAGACATATTTTGTAATACAAATTGCAGACGGACGGGGCAATTTTCGTCATTGTTCTAACGGCAGGTAAAATTTTCGGAGAAACCGTATAAATCTAAGTAAATCCAAGATTTTTTCGATTTTAATCCCGTTTCCAATTAATTAGTATTTAGAGAAGCAAAAATAAGAAATTGAAACCTATTTTTAATGTTTTAAAAGAATTGCTCAATTTTAAATTGGATCTACAAAAGTATTATATTCTGTTTTTGCTGTTTTGTAAATATAATTTACAAAAAATCTTAATTATTTTGTTTGGTAACAAAACAGATTGTCTTTTCAATTTGAATTTATAATGTAATAATAATACAACGTACAAATTAGAAATGCAAACTATATTTATAGGGATAAAAGAATAAATTGTAAATATATTTAACAGAACCCTTGATAAATTAAAAGAAATCAGTTATTATGTGAATAATTCGTTATCTTATGGGCTTTGTTTAAAATAAAAATAAACGTTTTAAGACAAATTCATTGCATTGAATAGGAAAGGAATGAGTAAATATGCCAACAAAATATCATGTCATTTCACACACACATTGGGATCGGGAATGGTATCAACCGCTGGAGAATATGAAACTGCGTTTGATTGATTTGTTCGATCATATGCTCGAAATTCTGCAGACACAACCGGAATACCGCTTTCATCTGGATGCACAAACCATTGTACTGGAAGATTATCTTTCTGTGCGCCCGCAAAAACGTGCGGAGCTGGAGAAATATATTTCAGAGGGACGCGTGCTGGTGGGACCGTGGTATGTGCAGAATGATTTTTATCTGACCAGCGGAGAGGCGACGGTACGCAATTTGTTAATCGGGATGGATATTGCCGATGAATTTGGGAAATGCACCCTGGTTGGCTATTGCGCGGATCAGTTTGGCGTTATTGCACAGCTGCCGCAAATTTACCGTCAGTTTGGAATTGACAGCTGCATTTTCGGGCGTGGATATAATTTTTCCCAACCAAAGGAGTCGGATTTTTACTGGCGTTCAGAGGATGGCTCTGAAGTGCTGTGCGAATTTATGACCTTTTGGTATAACAATGCACAACGTTTTCCGGCAAATGTGGAAAAATCAATGGCAATGCTTCGCTTTATTGACGGAAATCTTCGTAAAACCTGCCGAACGGATGAGTATCTTCTGATGAATGGCGTCGATCATCTGGAAGCACAGGAGGATTTACTGCCCATTCTGCACAAAATGAACGAACAGCTTACCGATGGAAGCCGGATCTTTCAATCTACCATGCCGGAATTTATGGAAGCGCTTTCCGATGCAGTTAAAAGTAAAGAGCTGACACAATATACGGGAGAGATGCGAAATGGCGGTGTGTGGAATCTGTTGGCGGGAACCCTTTCTTCCCGTGTTTACTTAAAGCAGCATAACACGCGCTGTCAAATGATGCTGGAACGCCAACTGGAACCGCTTTATTCCGTGCTCTCAAGACTCGGTGTAAAAGAATACCCGCAGGATTATCTGCACTATCTCTGGAAGACGCTAATCCAAAATCATGCACATGACTCTATCTGTGGATGCAGTGTAGATGAAGTTCACCGCAATATGGTAGATCGTTTTTCCCGCGTGGAAACGGGTGCGCAAGATATGCTTTCGCGCGGAATGGAGTTATTGTGTGAAGCAGTTGACCGCAGTGAACTGTCACCGGAACAGTATTTGTTCACGGTGTTTAATCCGATTCAGGAAACACGCACGCAGGCCGTTGAATTTGTAGCCGAATTCCCTATGACGGAGGAGGTGCAAAGTTTTGCAATTACCGATAATGAAGGAAATCCCGCTGAATTCCGTGTTATTTCCCATGAACCGCGTGCTAAAGGGGTGGTAACGCCCATCAATTTACCCGGTGTAGTGAATGTGGACGCTTATCGGGTGCTGCTCAGTGTCAAAGAATTGCCGGGACTCACGTATCGCACCTATGTGATTACGCCATCACAGCAAAAGAAACCGCTGCAGCCTGCAGAAGCGTCAGCGCAAAGCGTGCTGGAAAACCGTTTTCTGCGTGCCGAAATTCTGCCAAATGGTACGGTGAATTTACTGCAAAAAGAAAATGGTGTCATGCAACGCGGACTGTTTTTGCTGGAAGACGAGCCGGAAATCGGTGATTCCTATGTTCATTTTGATCTGGAAAATTGCCCCCATATTACTTCTGAGAATGCAAATGCGTCTATCGTGCTGCAAACGGACGGAAAACAGCGTCAACGGGCAAAAGTGGAGTATTCAATTTTCATTCCGGATGGTTATTCGGAATCGAAAAAATGCCGCAGCAATCACATGGTAGAACTGCCGGTTTGTCTGGAACTGACGTTGGAGGAAGAAAGCCGGTTTCTTTCCGCTGCGGTCACAATCAAAAACTACGCGGCGGATCATCGGGTACGAATGAAATTCCCTACCGGTATCGTCGGTGATATCAGCTTTTCCGGCAACCCGTTTGATGTTACTGCACGAAGCAGTGCAGAAGCGCACTTACCGGATCATGTGGCAGATCAGCCCAACAGCGAATTCGTTGCAGTGGATGGCACAGCAAACGGCGTTGCGATTTTTAACAACGGCTTGCAGGAATATGAGCACTGTGGGGACGGAACCATTTTGATTACGTTGCTCCGCTGTGAAGAATATATTTCTCATGATCCTTATGGTAAGGCAGAAATGGTGGAAGACAAATGGCGCGCAAAGGAAAGCCAATGTATTGGTACCCATACGCTGGAGCTGGCGGTTTATCCGTATACGGGCAATCACCGTTCGGCGCGCGTTGCTCAGTTGGCTCGCTGCTTCAACACCCCGTTGCTCTGCTGCTGCCAGCCGGTGGATCGCCATAAATTTGCAGGGGGACGTCCGTTTGTACAGGGAAGTGATACCCCGGAATTCTTTTTCCGTCAAAATACGCATGTGCAAATTCCGTTGAATGCAGACCGACCTTTTTGCGCGGTGGAGGATCCATCCGGAGCTATGGTGCTTTCTGCAGTAAAGCGAGCAGAACATGACGAACGAATTCTGCTGCGCCTTTATAACACTGCGTCGGAATCAGTGCTCTTTGCACTTCGGTTTGGTGAAAAACCGCCCGCACTTTTCCGCTCTGACCTGCAGGAGAGCGATGGAACGAAAATAATTCCGGATGCGGACGGTGGGTATTCGGTTTTTGCGAAACCAAAAGCAATTGTTACCGTTGCGATTCAATCAAAATAAATATAGTGATATTTAGATGGTTCACACAAGTTGTGAACCATTTTTTTGTTGCTCTTTTTGTATTGATTTTTTATCAATATATCACTATAATATTTGTATAACAAGATTATTAAAGCGTAATATTTATAAAGTTCTATAAAAATATAAATAATTTATAGAAAAACAATGTCAATTTTTTAAATTATGCAAAATAAATTGGAATCAATATATTGTTATAATATAAATGATAATATAACTATATTTACGACAAAATCCGCAAATAAGATTTCTTCTTGAATTTCATAAACAGAGGATTCAGCAGTTTCGTAATCTGAACCTATGCGTCATTGCTGCCACGTGTCTCGCTGCGTATTGCACGGACACTTTCATTTTTTCCGGCAAATTTTTTAATCGGAGGTGAATGCGACCCGCTTAACCAGAAATTTTTACAATACAGAAGAAAAAGGAGTGTCAACATGAAAAAGAAAGTTCTGTCAATTTTGCTTTCCTTGCTCATGATGGTTTCCACTGCAATTCCGGTAGTGCAGACAGTTTCAGCAGAACCCGAAAAACAGACCCTTTATGTTTTTGATCTGGAAACGTTAATTAATGGTCTGCCGGACAGCACCGTGCAATATGACTATCTTAAATTTGCCACCGCACTGCAGGGTATTGCAAACCGCAGCACACCTCAGATTTATTTTCACTTTAGAGCTAACAGTTTTGCCGCAGCGAACGGCAATGTCAATATGGACGATTATTGGCTTAACAAGCTTTCTGCCAACGGAGAGTATCTGTCGCAGTTCAACCAGGTTAAGGTAACTGATTTCTGGGCGTTGGTCAGTCAGTTCCGGTCGGTTGTCTCCGGGCTGGTTGTGTGGGATAATGCGGTTCCGGCAACCTCTAATGTTGCATCTACTGCGGCGGGCGTAGATTCCCTGCTGCCAGTGCGGTATGACACTTCGGCCACCAGTCTTTACACCGCTTTGATGGCACATGGGTTTACCGAAGCGGATGTCAAGCTGAATTTGGTCGGCAAGTTTACGGGAACAGGGACAATTCCGGATTCCGATACACCGTCTACCGGATCTGCAAAAAATGACGCTTATCTTTGGGCAAAAATAAAGTATCTTGATACGGGAAAAACGAGTGCTTCGCTCATGACGTATTCCCTTGATGCATGGACAAAACCAGTGGAAACAGGAGCTGCACAGCAGCGGGCAGCAGAGTTGATTTCTGCAAAACTGCCAAAGGCAATGACGGTTGGCTCTTCGGCAGAGGTGCAGGTAACCCTGAAGAATACCGGAACCGAAACATGGGAAGAAACCGGAAACGGTGCGGATCCCGGTTCCAGGCTCGGCCGCAGCGATGGGGCACAGGATTTTGTTTGGAGCAGCACCGGCGGCGACCCCAATGTTCATGACCGTGCCTTTGTAGCAGGCGGCACAAAGGTAAAAACGGGCGAAAGCTATACCTTTACCCTTACAATCACTGCGCCGTCCCAAGCGGGGGATTACCCGTTTAAAGTGCAGATGGTGCGGGACGGAAAAGCGTGGTTCGGTCCAACACTCAGCCGTATAATTAAGGTTGTTAACACTTCTGCGGCTGCTGTCGATTTATCAGCGGAAGGTGTTGTAACCGCAGGAACTACCAGTGCAGAACGCAATGCCGAAATCACGGCGGCCACCCTGCCGACAGTAATGATTGCAGGCAGCAACAGCACCGTGACAGTAACGGCGAAAAATCTTGGTACCGAGGTTTGGGCGGAAACCGGTGATGCTGCAAGTCCGGGAACTCGCCTTGGCCGTTCCGATGGGTTTGACCAGTTGGCGTGGCAGGATAGCGACGGAGATCCAAACGTTAAAAACCGCGCATTTACACATGCAGACGAACAAGTGGCACAAAATGAGTCCTGTACGTTTGACTTTACGGTTACGGCGCCGGCAACAGCGGGTGATGTTGTGTTCAAAACACAGATGATTCGCGATGGTGTTGCATGGTTTGGCCCAATCCTGACCAAAACGGTTACGGTAATGAGTGCGGATGACTTTGTGCCGACGGTGGAGTTGCTTTCCGGTTCTTCCACCACGGCTTACCCCGATATGATGAACACGATGTTGCCGAATTCCGATTATTATATTGCAAACAAGGCATTTTTCTGGGATCTTTCTCCTGATGACGCCATTGCGCCGATTGATGACCGTACGCAGCCTGTCGGAACGGATGTTGCCACGCTGAAAACATTGCTTAAAGCGCAATCTGACCGCGCTGGTGACACGATTTTTACCGTGAGCGGGTTTGTGCCGTGGTGGCTCAAATATACTTCCACTTCAGACCCAACGCAATCCTCCATGGGAGACGTTGCTTCCGAATGGAAAATGGTTGATATCATTTCTTCCTATCATGGTCAGCTGGATGCGGATGCCTATGGCATGACGAGCCTTTCCAATGCGTCTGTCTTCTCAAAGGTTCCGCTGAGCGAAAATCTGAAGCAAAGCAATGATAAGGGAGAAAGCAATACCGCTGTTTACAATAAAGATACTAAGTATATCCTGTTCTATATGGGCGATTATGACGCAGGTTCCTGGACCAGCGGATGTTTGCCGCTCCTTTGGGATGATGAAGAACGCGGTGAGCTGCCTCTTGCATGGCCGGTTTGCGCTGATCTTTCCCAGCGTGTACCGCATGTGTTCAATTATCTTTATAAAACCGCCACTGCAAACGATTATTTTGTTGCCGGAGACAACGGCACTGGATATCTGAATCCAATGTTCCTGGAGGGAGACCGTGTACCAGATGGTATGACTGCATCGCTTAACCTGTGGAAAAATCACAATATCACTTCAAACGAAAAGTTTGACATTGATATTACCGGGTTCCTGATTGCGGGCAATGCAGGTGTAATTACACCCTCCGTTCAGCAGGCTTATAGTGAAATGACGCCAAACGGTGTTGTTTATCAGGGAAGTGTAACACCCGGTAACGATATTTATAATAATACACCGTTCGTGCCATATTGGGATATCGGAAATCAGATCACTTCCGCACAGGCGGCAGGGGTTGCGGCAACAATTGAAAGCAGACTGAAAAACAACGGTCAGTTCCATGTGTTCCGCAGTGTGCTGACGTCCCCCTCTGCAATTAATGACATTGTGGATGCAATGAAAACAAATTATCCCGATCAGAAATTCGAAGTGCTGGATCCGTACACGTTTATGCGATTGTTCCGGGAATCTGAAGGCGGAACAACTGCCCCGGCACCCATCACTTATGAGGCACAGCAAGCCGCTGCGATTACCGTGGATGGCATTGCAGACGAAAACGAGTGGAGCGATGCAAAAAAAATTGAAGTTAGCGCTTCTTGCGCCGATGTAAAAAACTTTGGAATGAACTGGAACGTCAGTGCATCTGATCCGCTCAATGCAAAATATCAAATTAAGTGGGACAGCAAAAATCTGTATCTCACAGAACAGCGGACAGATGATGTTTTGCTTCCGCTTACCAATGACGGTGCGATGGATTATCTGCACTGCGACGCGACAATGCTTTTTCTGGATTTGAATGGTTCTAAAGGTAGTGCATATGCTGCCGGAGATTATGCTGTTTATATTGCGCCCGTAGGCAGTGACGGAAAACCGGTAGTATTTTTGCGCAATGGACAAAATGGCCCATTGGTCGAACGTAAACTGAATACGAATGAATATCAGGCGGAAGTCAAAACAGGAGAAAACGGAAATTACACTCTGGAAATTGCACTGCCGTGGTCTTTGTTCCAGACGGTAGCCTTTGCACCAAAGGATCAATTGAGTGTTGGCATGACGTTGCTTACGATTGACCATGACGTGACTACCGATAACGGCGGTCGTCAGATTATGTGGTGTGGCCAGGGTGACGATCAGCAGGCCTGGGCGGAACTAAAATTTGTTTCCGCTAAACAGACTTCCTGCAAAGTGACGGTAACAGCCGACGAAAACGGCACCGTTACCCCCGGCACCGGTACTTTTGAATGCGGAAAAGAATACACGTTTACCGCGGTATCAAAGGCTGGTTATGTGATTGATTCGGTAACACTGGACGGCAAGACGATTAATGTGAGCGGGAACACCTTTGCACTAACATTTGAAAAGGATTCCACGCTGAAGGTGGTCTTCCGGCAAGCAGAAAATTCCGATTCTTCTGAAGATGCTTCTTCCGGAGCAACCGGCAAACCCCAAGATTCGTCTTCCGGTTCCACAGCGCCTTCAGGTAATCCGGCGACGGGAGGAAACAGCAGTGTATTGCCGTTATACTTGTTTTTTGCTGCGATGATTGTTTCGGCAGTTGTGCTTTTGCTGCGCAAAAAACATTGTAACGGATAAGTTTATTCTTGAAAATTGCAATAACAAACTGAACACTCTGAAAGATAAAGGTACACATTAGCGCAGGGCATAGATGCAATCGAGATGTGCATCAAACAGTTCCTCAGGGGTATGGTAGTGAAG
>CAKXIK010000012.1:26147-60966 GCA_934875675.1 uncultured bacterium | reverse complement strand
GTGGTAACTTTATTCTAACAGATATCCCATTCACTGTGGACATTTTTATGTGTTCAATTTCATTTTACAATTAACCATTATTTTTTAAGTGACGAAACGAATTTTGCAATGCGGTCGAACGCCTTTTCGATGTGGTCAAGCGAGTAAGAGTAAGAAACACGAGCGAATCCTTCGCCACCGGCACCGAATGCCGAGCCCGGTATAATAGCTACATGAAATTCGTTGAGCAGACGTGCACAGAAATCCTCGGACGAAAGCCCGAAGCTACGGATGTCGGGAAAAACGTAAAATGCGCCTTCCGGTGCAAAGCACGGCATTCCGAGCTCCGCACAGCGATTCACAATATAGTTGCGGCGCTTGTCGTATTCCGCACGCATTGCTTCAATATCGTCTTCTCCGTTTTTCATGGCTTCAATTGCGGCGTTTTGTGCCACAGAGGATGCACACATGATGCCAAACTGATGAATCTTTGTCATAGCGCCAATAACATCTGCAGGACCGAGTGCATAACCAAGACGCCAACCGGTCATGGAAAAGGCCTTGGAAAATCCGCTTACGATTACCGAACGCTCCCGCATTCCGTCAATGGCGGCAAAGGATACATGACGCTCACTGCCGTAGGTCAGCTCTGCATAAATCTCATCCGAAAGCACCATGATATCGGTTCCACGCAGAACCTCCGCAATTGCTTCCAGATTCTCGCGGCGCATCACGGCTCCGGTGGGGTTATTGGGGTAAGAAAGAATCAGAAGCTTGGTTTTCGGGGTAATCGCATTGCGCAACGCCTCGGCAGTCAAACGAAAACCATCCTCGGCATTGGTCTGAATTGTGACGGGAACACCTTCCGCAAGCCGGGTAAGCGGATCATAGCAGACAAAGCATGGCTCGGGAATAATTACTTCGTCGCCTGGAGCGACAACCGACCGAATGCAGGCGTCAATTGCCTCTGAACCGCCGGCGGTCATCAAAATTTCTTTTTTGGGGTCGTATTCTACATTGAAACGGCGGGAAAAATATTTGGAAACCTGCTCGCGCAGCTCCAAAAAACCGCGGTTTGGCGAATAAAAGGTTTTACCCTGCTGAATGGATGAAATTCCTGCGTTGCTGATATGAGCAGGTGTTGGAAAATCGGGCTCACCGATTCCGAGGGAAATGACATCGTCCATTTGATTCGCCAGATCAAAGAAACGGCGAATGCCGGACGGTTTTATATCTTGTACTTTTTGGGTTAAAATCTTTTTGTAATCCACAATAAATTCGCTCCTTTCGGTGTAAAAGCAGTGCATAAGCCGCGCTGCTTCCTTGCCTGTGAAAAGTAACTGTTCTGTTACTTTGCCTTCTGACGTTATTATAATTGGCTTTGACAGCAAATGGAATAGCTTTTCGTCAAATCCGTTGTAAAAAAAGTATTTTGGGTTCACAGTATTTTCAATAAACAATTTGTAATGGTTTTCTGCATTAAATTTTGCGACGGAACAGACCAAAGCAAAATTTAAAAAAATTGAGACTAACTGGAATATCAAAATTTCAAATAGTTACATTTTTGTTACTTTTCTTGACAGCACTAGCGGATACGGCTACTATTAAAGATAGAAAATCTTGCGCCAGATCCAATATTGTATAGTTGGAGGTTTCGGGATGAAACGGAGCATGTGCGTGTGTGTGTTGCTGCTTTGCGGCACACTTTTGCTTGGCTGTGGTGATCCGTCGGGAACAGAGGAATCGTCACAGGTGGGTCCGGCTTCTTCTCTGGTCAGCAGTGTGCCGGAATTTTCCTCGCAGGCGGAATCCACTTTGTCTCAATATCCGAAAAGTTATGTCCCGCTCACCGGAATGCTGACCACAGAGCTTGCAACGGATGTGTACTGGTATTTTGATCCCTTAATTGGCGATAATGTGGGATACCTGAGTATGGATGGCACGGTTGTTTGGAATACGACCAGCTACTCTTCACGATATGCAGCGGAAAGATACCGTCAGGAACACCCATGGATTAATACAGAACGCGAAATCAGCACGTTTTTCGGCAATGGCAGCTGTGCGGTGGCGGGCGGAAAAGTTTTGGGTACCGGGGAATCATGGTGGAAATCGGAATCAGATTCCATCGGCAAACTGATTGCCAATTGGAACAATGTATCTTTTATCATCTACGATGAAACGCTTTCGAATAGCGGCATCCCGGTTGGAATTACCTCTGCGGGGGCAATTTACGGTATAGAGCTGGAGGAACAGAGTGGGCAGAAGGTCGTTTTTCAGCAGTTTCTGCAGCAGGAAGACGGTTTTACAATGGGGATGATAGAAGCACAGGGATATCAGGAATCAGGCTGCTTTTACGGAATCCTGACTGAGCTGACAGCAGAAGGAAAGCTGAAGGCGCTGCGGTTTCCGCTTGCGCTGGGACTAAATACAATTTCGATTGAAGAAGTGATGGAGGGTGGAAACGGTGAAGCGGCACTGCCGCTGCCTGACTATACGGCATATGACGGTGTGGTTTCCGTTCAGAATGCAGGGTTCACGTTTTCCGGCAGTACGGTGGGGGCAAAACTGATTTTGCAAAAGAATGGAACTTTGCGGTGCGCAGATGGAATGGGGAATGAATGTGTGGTGGCACAACGAATCGTAAAGATGGCGCAGAACGGCCTTCTGAACACAGACAATGCTGCAGGCACAGAAAAACTGCTGATTGATGAACAAAACTGCGTACTCCGTCTCAGATTTTCTGTGGATGAAGAAAAGCCCACCCCCGTTTTGGAGGCAATCGGTTCCTGCAGTGACTGGACAAAAATTGTATCGGTCCAGAGAGGCTATGCAGTTCTGAATGATGGAACCGTTGAACGGATTGATCAAACCGGGAAACTGGGAAAAACCTTTTTTGAAGATATCACCGATGTAAGAATTTCGCCGAAAAAAAAGCATTATGATTCAACTAATTTCAAGGTAAAGCAATAAAATTGAGCAGTCATTTCAGATAAATGGTACGGTGAGGCTACGAACACAGATTGCGTAAAGACTGAAAACAGGAAGAGTTGCTTGACACGAAAGGTGTCGGCAGCTCTTCCTGTTTTTGCCAAAATATTTGGACTTGTGGCGTGGACCGCGGTCAACCCTCTGCTTTTTGCCCGCAGAATTGTTCAGCATATTTTTTTAAATCCTGCAGGTCATTAAGCTTTGCATTGCTTTGCAGAATACTCTGCTGCGTTTCATGCGGCAGGGTTTGAAAATAAAGCTGCATTTCGGAACTGAAATGAAACAAATCCGGCATAGTGAAAACACTCGATCCTTTCGTTGTCAATTGTCACCGCGCGTCAGATTTTCAGCATAATCGCGCAGACTGTAAATAGAATTAATGTTTTGCGAACGTTCCTGCATGGTTTCCTGAACGTAATCGGGCAAAGAGGCAAAGTATTCCGCCGCCTTGGGGTCATCGCGCAGCAGAGCGGAAAGATCGGAATATTTTTGAATCATCGAACATCAATCCTTTCCTTTTATAAGCTGGGAGCAAATTATTTTTTAACTTGATAGTACAATGAGCTGCAGAAGCAATTCATCCCACAATTTTAAACGGTGAAAATGATGCTTCTTGATAAAGTATTCCCTTTAAAGTGCCGAATTTTCGCTTCACACAATTTTCTTTTGACTTTTTTTTAATTTTACTTCATAATAAAGAAGATAAGTTTGCCGGCGTGGCTGTGGCAGAACTGCAGCTGACATAAATAACAATAAAAGGAATGATTGTTTGATGAAAAGATTTCGTCTGATTCCGTTGCTGTTGGCAGCGGTTCTGCTCGGTGCAGCGTTTGGCGGATGCAGCAGCAAAAAAGCGCTTTCCAACGATACAGTGTTGATGACCATTGACGGTAAGGATGTTACGGTGGAGGAATATCGTACGTATTACCTTTATCTGAAGAATCAAGCCGACAGCGGCGATGACTCTTATTGGAAAGATAATGCGGATAAAAAAGAAGAGCTTAAAACGAACACGCTTACGCAGCTGCAGAGCAAATATGCCAGTGAGGCAATTGTGGCGGAAAGCAACCTTGCACTGACAGATGCAGACAAAGAAAATGTGCAGTCGCAGCTGGATACCATCCAGCAATCGTATGGCAGCACCGAAAGCTATCAGCAGGCGCTGACCGATAATTATTATACCGAGGCATCTTATCAGCAGGCAGTGGAGTCAATGCAGCTCCAGAACCGTTATATTTACCAGACCAAAAAAGATGAAATTAATAAGAACTATGTGCGTGCAAAGCATATCTTGATTGCGTTTGATGATACTGCGGATGATGAAGAGGCGGACAAAGCGGAAAAGCTGGAAAAAGCAAAACAGGTTGCCGCACTGGCAAAGTCGGGCGAAGACTTTGACGCGCTTATCAAGGAATATGGTGAGGATCCCGGCATGGAGAGCAGCCCGGATGGTTACTATTTTACAACGGGACAGATGGTCGAAAGCTTTGAGACGACTACGTTTGCGTTGGCGGAAAATGAAATCAGCGATCCGGTGGAAAGCTCCTATGGCTATCATATTATTCTGCGCTTGCCGATGGAAGAGCAATACCTGATTAACAATCTTTCCGATCTGCTCAGTGATGAGTACTATTCTGATTTTTCTGCGGCGATTGATGAAAAAGTGAAAGCACAAAAAGTGGAATATACTGACGCATATAATCAGGTGGATGTCTCCACCATCGTGTAAGAATTCGGCAGCAAAGGGTTATTTTACGGAACCGAAATGTTAAATTTTTGTAAACTACGCTTCTTTTTTGCAAAAACCATTCATTTCCGTGCGTAAAGAGTTGCAAAAATGAACTTGATTATGTAAAATAAAAGAAGTACACGGAAACGTGCGCCTTTTCGGCATATCATTTGCTGGTTTCAGGCGAGAGGTTTCCGCTGGCCTGCAAAATTGCTTTTTCGGACAAAACGCCCAAAGGGTGCGGACCGAAAGGTCATATATCAAACAGAAGTGAGGGGAATGTTATGTCAAACAGACTTTTCCAAAGTGTTGTGCATCAGATGAAAGACGCAATCGACCGCACGATCGGCGTGGTGGACGAGACCTCTGTCACGATTGCCTGCAGTGAGCTGGGCAAAATTGGTGAGGTTAATGAGAATATCACCACGGAGCAAATGAGTAATCCGGAACCATTCGTGATGGGGAATTACACATACCAGACGTTCGGCAGCAAGCCGCGTGCGGAGTATGTTGTTTTTGTGGAAGGTGCAGATGACCTTGCGCAAAAGTATGTTTCTCTGCTTGCCATTTCGATGGGCAGCATTAAACAGTACTATGATGAAAAATACGATCGCGGAAACTTTATCAAGAATGTGATTCTTGATAATATTCTCCCCGGCGATATTTACCTGAAAGCGCGTGAGCTGCATTTCAACTCCGATGTGACACGCGTTTGCATGTTGGTTCGCGTGATTTCCAAGACCGATATTTCGGTTTATGATATCGTGCAGAACCTGTTCCCGGACAAAAACAAGGATTTTGTCATCAACATCAATGAGAACGATATTGCTATCGTGAAAGAAATTCGTTCCGGTATCAGCACAAAAGACCTTGAAAAGCTTGCAAGTTCTATTGTCGATACGCTCAGCAGTGAGTTTTATGCACATGTTCTGGTGGGCATCGGTACCACAACCTCCGGCATCAAGGATCTTGCCCGTTCGTTTAAGGAAGCGCAGATTTCTCTGGAAGTCGGCAAGGTGTTCGACACCGAAAAATCTATCGTCAGTTATGATAATCTCGGCATTGCCCGCTTGATTTATCAGCTGCCGACCACGCTTTGCGAGATGTTCCTGCGTGAGGTGTTCTCCAAGGGTTCCATTGAATCGCTTGACCAGGAGACTTTGTTCACGATTCAGCGTTTCTTTGAAAACAACCTTAACGTGTCGGAAACAAGCCGCAAACTGTTTGTGCACCGCAACACGCTCGTTTACCGTCTGGAAAAAATCAAGAAGCTCACTGGGCTTGACCTGCGTGAGTTTGAGGATGCCATCGTGTTCAAAGTGGCGCTGATGGTAAAGAAATATTTGACGGCCAATCCGGTCAAATACTGATTGAACTGAATTTTTTACGTTCCGGCTCTCCTTCCTGCGTGCAGGAGGGGGAGCTTTGAAGTTCATAGCCCAAATATCAAATTTCTGGAAAGAGAGGTCGGCGCATGGTTGAATTTCGCAATGTTTCCAAAACGTATGATAATGGCACAGTCGCACTGAAAAACTTGAATCTGGAAGTGCAAAAAGGTGAATTCGTTTTCATTGTCGGCGCGTCCGGCGCGGGCAAGAGCACGTTCCTCAAGCTGATTATGCGGGAAGAAGTCCCAAGCGGCGGCGAGATTATTGTGAACGGGCGCAAGCTTTCCACGGTGCGTCATCGTGACGTTCCTTTTTTGCGCCGCACCATGGGTATTGTGTTTCAGGATTTTCGCCTGATTGATAAAATGTCGGTTTATGATAACGTGGCGTTCGCCATGCATGTAATTGGTGCATCCTCGCGTGAAATCCGCAAGCGTGTGCCATATATTCTTTCTCTGGTGGGACTGCAGGACAAAGCACGCTGCCTTCCGACGGAGCTTTCCGGCGGAGAACAGCAACGGGTGGGACTGGCGCGTGCGCTGGTTAACAACCCGGGGCTGATTATTGCGGACGAGCCCACCGGAAACATCGACCCCACGCTTTCCTATGAGATTGTTGATCTGCTCAACGAAATCAATCGCCGCGGCACCACGGTTCTGATGGTGACGCATGAGCACCAGCTGGTGAAACGGTTCCATCGCCGCGTGGTGGAAATCAGTGACGGCTGTGTGGTGGCAGATAGTGCTAATCCACAGCTTGGCGGGGGAAAAGACGCTTGACGACCGGGAAAGGTGGTTTTATGAAAATTGGAAGTATCGGTTACCTCCTGCGCGAGGGAATCCGTAATTTTTGGAGCAACCGGCTGATGTCCTTTGCCTCGGTGGGCGTGCTGATTTCGTGCATGCTGCTCAGCGGCGGGTCGGTGTTGCTTTCGCTGAATGTGGCTTCTTTGATGGACAAGGTGGAGCAGAGCAATCTGGTGATGGTTTACCTCAATGATAATGTTGGGGTGCTGGAAGCGGTTAAGGTTGGCGACGAAATTAATAAAATACCCAATGTTGCAGAAAGCGCGCTGGTGACCAAAGATGAAGGCCTGCAGGAATTGATGGAAAAGGTGGAGGATGGCGATACGCTTCTGGACGAGCTTTCCACCGATAATCCGCTCCCCAATGCCTATCGTGTTACCTTATCCAATTTGGAACAATATGATGCAACCGTTGCACAGCTTCAGGAACTGGACGGTGTGCAGAAGGTTCGCGGTGAGAGTGATGTTCCCAAAAAAATCACCGAGGTGGAACACACGGTGAACGGAACACTGATTTGGATTATTGCGCTTTTGATTGTAGTTTCCATGTTTATCATCACCAATACAATCCGTGTAACCATGTTTAACCGAAGAAAAGAAATCAGCATCATGAAATCGGTCGGAGCAACCGACTGGTTTATCCGGGTGCCGTTTGTGGCCGAAGGAATTGTCATCGGCATTCTTTCCGGTGTGCTGGCAACCTTGCTGATTGACTATATTTACAACAACGTCAGTTGGGGAAGCGAAATGTTTTTCTCGATGATTAGCTTTGACCGTTATCGCTGGCTGTTTGCAGCGGCCTTTGTGGGAGCCGGAATTATTTTCGGTGCCATTGGCGGCGTCATTTCAATCGGAAGATACCTGAAAAGTGAAGGAGGCGACCTTTATGAATAAGAAACTTCGATGGGCATCTGCGCTGCTTTGCGCTGTAATGGTGATCGGTGCGGTTTTTGCTGCCCCGGGTGCGGTGTATCAGGCCGATGCAGCGTCCAGTCTGACACAACTGCAAAATAAGCTCAATGCACTCAAGCAGGAGCAGGCAAAGCTGGATGCACAGCTCAAGGAGCTGAAAAATCAGCAGCAGTCACAGACCGCATACCAACAGTCCCTGCAGCTGAAGATTTCAAATGCACAGGGACAGATTGATAATCTGAACGCACAGATTGCGGGATATGACACGCAGATTAACGAAAAACAAAGCCAGATTGCAGAGGCGGAATCCAAGATTACCGCCAATTTCGGCACGCTCAAGGCGAGACTGAAGGCAATCTATATGCTCGGAGAGGCATCTATGCTGGATATTTTGTTTTCGGCAGACAATGTTTCTGATTTTTTGAACAAAGCAGAATTTGTGCAGGCAATTACCGACCATGATCAGAACATCATCAGCAATTTGAAAACACAGAGCGAAGGCATTAAGGCTGAAAAGGAAAGCATTGAGGCGGACCGTGCAAAGCTTGCCGACGCAAAAACACAGTATGATACGCAAAAACAACAGCTGCAAACCGCAATGACTGAAAGCGAACGGATTTCCACCCAATTGCAGGCATCCCAAGCGACTACCGCAGCCAAACAAAAGGAGATCAATGCAGCATTTGCCAAGGCAGATGCTGCAATTACGCAGTGGTGGGTCGAGTATTATAAGCAGCAGGAAGCAAATAATAATGCTAACAAGCCGGTAAGCACGGGTAGCTTTATGTGGCCGATGCCGGGGTATACACGCAAATCCAACATTACGCAGTATTTTGGTGGAGTAAACAATCATCGCGGAATCGATATTTCCGGCGGAGGAATCTATGGAAAGCCAATTGTTGCGGCGGATTCCGGTGTGGTGGCCGTTGCATCGTATAACAATGCAGTGTATGGAATCTACGTGCAGATCGACCACGGAAATGGTGTTGCAACGCTCTACGGACACACCAGCGGATTGGCAGTCAAGGCAGGGCAAACCGTGAAAAAGGGGCAGACGATCGCTTATGTTGGCAGCTCGGGTATTTCAACCGGTGCGCATCTGCATTTTGGTGTGCTGATTAAGGGAACGCCGGTTAATCCGATGCAGTATTTTAAGTTGAGCTAATCTTGCTTTCCGCAAGTAATTTTGCAGAGGCATTTGTGCAGAGATTTGTTTGCTGCATGTTTTTCGTACCGTTTATCATTCGGAATCAGAATAAAAACGTAATTTCGGTAAGCCGAAGCCGTTGCAAAATTTTCGATTCGGCGGAAAGGCATGGTTATCATCATGAAAAAAAGGATTTCCTGGGGAGTGGCAATTGCGCTGATGGCTGTCACAGCTACCATTACCATGTCGCTGACCTATCAATTTGCAATCAATCGCACGAAGGTGCAGGTGGACAGCCTGAGTGAGCGGATGAAAATGTATTCCAAACTGAGCGAAATCGATCAGAAGGTACGGGATAGTTATCTCAAAACGCTCGATGAAAGTGCGCTTAATGATGCAATTGCCGAGGGATATATGAACGGAATTGATGATAAGCACAGCTACTATCTGACCCAGTCAGAGTACACTGCCCGCCAGTTGGAACTTTCCGGACAGATGGTCGGAATCGGTGTCGATGTATCATTGCTGAATGATGGTACCATCGCAATTGCCCGCGTAACACCTAATTCTCCCGCGGCAGCTGCAGGTTTGCAAAAGGGCGATATCCTGCAAAAGGTGGGCGACAAGGAACTCACCGCCTCTGATTACAGTAATCTTTCCGGTATGATTGGCGGTGAGGCGGGAACGGATGTGAGCATTACGGTTTTGCGCGGAGAGGAAAGCCTGACCATTACGGCGACCCGCAAGCAATTTGATATGATTACGGTAGATTCGCGCTTGATGGAAAACGGTCTGGGATATATTCGGATTTATGAATTTACAGATGGCACCACTGGAGAAAACGGAACGGCGGCGCAGTTTAAAGCGGCAGTCAATTCGCTCAGTTCACAGGGTGCAACCGGCCTGATCATCGATGTGCGGAACAACCCCGGAGGTTCACTCAGCGCTGTTTCTGCAGTGCTGGATCAGATTTTGCCGGCCGGCAACATTGTATCTTCGGCGGGTAAAGACGGAGCCAAGCAGGTGCTGTATACGTCTGATTCCAATCAGATTTCACTGCCGATTGCTGTTTTGGTGAATCAGAACAGTGCCTCAGCTTCGGAATTGCTGGCAGGCGCAATTCAGGATTACGGCAAGGGAACAATCGTTGGCACCACAACCTATGGCAAGGGAACGATGCAGCAGATGTTCGCTTTGACGGATGGTTCTGCAATTAATCTGACCATTGCAAAATTCTTCCCTCCCACCAGTGATAATTTTGACGGTGTCGGTGTTAAGCCCGACATTGTTGCTGAGCTTTCAGAAGAACTGCAAGACCGTTTTTATTTTCTGACGGATGCAGAGGATACACAACTGAGCACCGCAGCCAGTGCATTGATGATCGGCGGAGCAGAGACGAATACGGGCGGCGATGATCTTACAGAGGAATCCCAAAATGCCGTCAGCGGCGGCGAAACGGAAACTCCTGCGGATTCCGCCGCAGAAGGACAGTCCAGTGTTTCTCCCGCAGCCATGGCAGATGAAGTGCGTCAGGTCATTCATCTGTAATTTGCAGCCTGATAATCGTGAATTTTTTAAAGAAGCAGATCAAAATCTTCACAAAAAATCAAAGATGCAAGAGGCTTCTTGATTTGTATTTTCATTCAGGATAAAGCCAACGCAAATAGAAACTGCCGTTCCCTGGATATCAATCCACGGGCACGGCAGTTTTTGGTTTGGGTGCAATTTCGAATTATAGGCGGCATAAACATTTGGAAAAGCCTGCAAACATGCGGTTTTCCAGATTTTAATTTGCTGTATCAAGAAAAATCAGAACGATCGGAATTCGGTGTCATCCGGAACATATTCAATCAGATCGCCGGGCTGGCACTGCAAAGCCTTGCAGATGCTGTTGAGTGTTTCAAAACGAATGGCTTTTGCTTTTTCATTTTTGAGAATTGATATATTTGCCATGGTGATTCCCACGCGCTCGGAAAGCTCGGTAACGCTCATTTTTCGCTTGGCGAGCATCACGTCCAGATTAATTCGGATTGCCATTTGACGGTTCATTCCTTCCTGCTGAGCTGAAAAATTTCCTCTTGTTTTTACAAACCATTCACAGGGATTAAATAGTCAGATCGTTTTCTGTCTTCAAAGCAGCCGCTTTTTCGGTGAGGTGGGCCAGTACCAAAGATGCAATTGCAACTGCAATGCCAATCACAATAATCACAAGCGATGCAACGTAGAATCCTACCCCGAAGGATGCGATACATGCAAAAACAACGACGGACACAAAGCACACAAGAGTATCACACAGGGCAAGAACCGCAATAGTTTTGAGATAACGTACATTTTCCGTGCAAAATGAGCGGTCGGAACCGATGTTGCGGCAAATCTTCCAAAAGAACCAGAGTGCGGCAAAACACGGCAGCAGCATGACGCGAGCCAGAATAAAATACGCATGATAGTGCGCTGCGTTGGCGTTAGAAAGTGCCGCAAGTCCGGTTTCTATCATGGGGCTGAGCAGGAAGAAAACACTTAAAAGCATTAAAAACAGCACAATAGTAATTCCTTTTAACCAACGGGAAAGCTTTTTCTGATTCATGGCAAAGCAGCCTCCTGCGTTTTATTTTCTGAAGATTAGTATACGGTGCGGCGAAATGAAAGTCAATGATATTTTATTGTTTTGCAATAAAAACAAATCCAAGACTGCGATTGACTTTAATGCAAATCAATGTTATAGGGCAAGAACTTGATTCCCCTTGAAAGGACAGATAAAAATGTTGAAAAACCGCATAATCCCAGGCGTCTCCCTCAAATTTTATCCCGTACCCTATTAAAAATTTTATTTTTGAAAATATATCTTACGGTATAGATACAGGAAAATTTGACCATACTGCTTTAAAAGTGCGGAAAACAAAGAAAGGGTGGAAACGCACATGTGCTTCCACCCAAAAAAATATCAATTTCCTGAAAAAATGTGGTTGACAAATCGCGGATAATGCGGTACAATAATATACTGCATTATCTTGGGAATTTGCACCTATTTCTTTGCTTATATTAGCATAAACCTGCACAAGTTTCAAGGGTTTTTGTCCAAATTTCCAAGAAAATTTCTGGACCAACCATTTTCGCCGATTTTGTCGGTAAATAGAGGAATGGAGTGATAGAGCCTATGGTGAATGTCAAACCTACCCGTCTTGGCAAAAATATCCGCATGAACTTCGCTCGTATCGACGAGGTTTTGGATATGCCAAACCTGATTGAGGTGCAGAAGAATTCCTACAAATGGTTCCTGACAGAGGGATTGAAGGAAGTCTTCCGTGATGTTTCCGGAATCACCGATTATTCCGGAAATCTGGTGCTTGACTTTGTGGATTACCACCTGGACGACACGCCGAATTACAGCATTACTGAGTGCAAGGCGCGAGATGCAACATATGCTGCCCCTCTCCGCGTGACTGCCCGTCTTTTTAACAAAGAGACAGGCGAAATTAAGGACTCCAATGTTTATATGGGCGATTTCCCGCTGATGACGGACAGCGGCACGTTTGTCATTAACGGTGCCGAGCGTGTTATTGTTTCTCAGCTGGTTCGTTCTCCGGGCGTTTACTACAAGATGGATCATGACCGCACCGGTAAAGAACTGTTTTCTGCAACGGTTATCCCGAACCGCGGTGCCTGGCTGGAGTATGAAACCGACGCCAATGACGTGTTCTACGTTCGCATTGATAAAAACCGCAAGATTCCGATTACGGTTTTCATCCGTGCGCTGGGACTTGGCACCGATCAGGAAATCCTTGATTTCTTCGGTGATGATGACCGCATTCGTGCATCGTTTGAAAAAGAGAGCTGCCGCAATACCGAGGAAGGCTTGATTGAGATTTACCGCAAGCTGCGCCCGGGCGAGCCCCCAACGGTTGAAAGTGCAAAAACGCACTTGGACAACCTCTTCTTTGATCCTCGCCGTTATGATCTTTCCCGCGTGGGACGCTATAAATACAATAAAAAACTTGGCATTGCCGGTCGTTTGACAGGGCAAAAGCTGCTTTACCCGATTGCTGACCCGCGCACCGGTGAAATGCTCGCCGAAGAAGGCGAAGTTATCACGCGCGAAAAAGCAGAACAGATGGAGCGTGCCGGTGTGTCGATCGCCTATGTTACCATCGAAGGCGACCGCACCGTCAAAATTATTTCCAACGGCATGGTGGAAATCAACGATTACGTTCCGTTTGATGCCAGAGAAGAATGCGGCGTACTGGAAAAGGTTCGTTTTTCTGTGCTGTGTGACTTGCTGGACAGCTGCGGCGACGACACCGAAGCTCTCAAGGATGCCATTCGCACCCATCTGGACGAGCTGACCCCGAAGCACATCATCAATGATGATATTTTTGCCACGATTAACTATATGAACTGCCTTGCCTGCGGAATTGGCACCACCGATGACATTGACCATCTGGGCAACCGCAGAATCCGTTCGGTCGGCGAGCTGCTGCAGAACCAGTTCCGCATCGGCTTTTCCCGTCTGGAGCGCGTCATTCGTGAGCGCATGACGCTGCAGGCCAGCGAAGTGGACTCCATGACACCGAATGCCTTGATCAACATTCGCCCGGTTTTGGCTGCAATCAAGGAGTTCTTCGGTTCCTCCCCGCTTTCTCAGTTCATGGATCAGACCAATCCGCTTGCTGAGCTGACACACAAACGTCGTCTTTCCGCTTTGGGCCCTGGCGGTCTTTCCCGTGACCGCGCAGGATTCGAGGTTCGAGACGTTCATTACACCCACTATGGCCGCATGTGCCCGATTGAAACGCCGGAAGGTCCGAACATCGGTTTGATTTCCTATCTGGCAACGTATGCGCGCATTAATGAATATGGCTTTGTGGAAGCACCGTATCGCCGTGTGGATAAAGAAACCCGTCAGGTGACCGATGAGGTTGTCTACATGACTGCCGATATTGAAGATGGATATGTGGTTGCACAGGCAAACGAACCGCTCGACGATGACCGTCGTTTCGTCCGTCCGCGCGTTAATGCCCGTCACCGCGACAGCTTCCTTGAAATCGAAAATGAAAAAGTCGATTACATGGATGTTTCGCCAAAGATGGTTGTTTCTGTTGCAACGGCAATGATTCCGTTCCTGGAAAACGATGACGCAAACCGTGCATTGATGGGTTCCAACATGCAGCGGCAGGCAGTTCCGCTGCTGAAAACCTGCAATCCTGTTGTTGGTACCGGTATGGAATACAAGGCTGCGGTTGACTCGGGTGTTTGCGTGATCTGCAAAAATGCCGGTGTAGTCAAGAGTGTCAGTGCAAATCTTGTCACCGTCCAAAAGGACAACGGCGACACCGATCGTTATGATATTATCAAATTCCTCCGTTCCAATCAGGGTACCTGCTTTAATCAGGTTCCGATTGTCAATGTGGGAGACCGTCTTGAAGCCGGCGATGTGATTGCCGACGGACCGGCAACCTGCAATGGCGAAATCAGCCTTGGTAAAAATGCGCTGATTGGCTTTATGACGTGGGAAGGCTATAACTATGAAGATGCCGTTCTGCTCAGCGAAAAGGTTGTTCGCGATGATGTGTTTACCTCCATTCATATTGAGGAATACGAAGTCGAAGCGCGTGACACCAAGCTCGGTGCCGAAGAAATTACCCGCGATATCCCGAACGTCGGCGATGAACCGCTGAAGGATCTGGACGAGCGCGGCATTATCCACATCGGCGCAGAGGTTCATGCCGGTGATATTCTCGTCGGTAAGGTTACCCCCAAGGGCGAAACTGAGCTGACTGCCGAAGAACGCCTGCTGCGCGCTATCTTCGGAGAAAAAGCACGCGAAGTGCGCGATACCTCTCTCCGCGTTCCGCACGGCGAATACGGCATTGTGGTTGATGTCAAAATCTTCAACCGCGAAAACAGCCGCGACGAACTGAGCCCGGGCGTCAATGAGATTGTCCGTTGCTATATTGCACAGAAGAGAAAGATTTCCGTCGGTGATAAGATGGCTGGTCGTCACGGCAACAAGGGTGTTGTGTCCCGCGTGCTGCCGGTGGAGGATATGCCGTTCCTGCCGGATGGCACACCGTTGGATATCGTTCTTAACCCGCTGGGCGTTCCGTCCCGAATGAATATCGGACAGGTGCTCGAGGTCCATCTGGGTCGTGCTGCCGCAGCTCTCGGCTGGAAGGTAATGACACCGGTTTTCGACGGTGCACACGAAGCCGATATCCGCGAATGTCTCAAGCAGGCAGGCTTGCGTGAAGACGGCAAAACCGTTCTTTACGACGGACGTACCGGACAGCCGTTTGATAATCCTGTTACGGTTGGATATATGTACTTCCTCAAGCTGCATCATCTGGTTGATGATAAGATTCACGCCCGTTCCACCGGACCGTACTCGCTTGTTACGCAGCAGCCTTTGGGCGGCAAGGCGCAATTCGGCGGTCAGCGTTTCGGTGAAATGGAAGTTTGGGCGCTGGAAGCTTATGGCGCCGCCTATACACTGCAGGAAATTCTGACCGTTAAGTCGGATGACGTTGTCGGCCGTGTGAAAACGTACGAGGCAATCGTCAAGGGTCAGAATGTGCCGAAGCCGGGCATTCCGGAATCGTTCAAGGTTCTGATTAAGGAACTGCAGTCGCTCTGCCTTGATGTTAAGGTGCTCGACAAAAACAACGATGAAATCGATCTTCGTCAGGACTTTGACGATGATGACGACATGGGTCTCACCCCAGTTGACGACAGCTTTGACGAGAAATACGTCAATGAAGACGGCGACATGGAAGGCTACAACATTGATCCGGATTCCGAAGAAAATTCCATTTTTGCTTCTGATTCCGAAGAGGAAGAAGAAGGCGAAGAATTCGGTTTTGAGGATGATCTGGAAACCGAGGATTTCAACCTGGAAGACTGATTCTGATTGACAGGAGGTTATAAGCATGGAATTTAACGCATTCGAATCGATTAAGATCGGTCTTGCTTCGCCCGAAATGATCAAGGAATGGTCTTACGGTGAGGTTAAAAAACCGGAAACGATCAATTATCGTACCCTGAAACCGGAGCGCGACGGACTGTTCTGCGAACGTATTTTTGGGCCGCAGAAGGACTGGGAATGCCATTGCGGCAAGTACAAGCGCATCCGTTACAAGGGCAAGATCTGCGACCGCTGCGGCGTTGAGGTTACCCGCGCCAAGGTTCGCCGTGAGCGCATGGGTCACATTGAGCTGGCGGCCCCGGTGTCGCATATCTGGTATTTTAAAGGAATTCCGTCCCGTATGGGTCTGATTCTCGATATTTCTCCCCGTATGCTTGAAAAAGTGCTTTATTTCGCAATGTATATTGTCACCGATCCGGGCTGTGCCCGCGAGCTGGCAAAAGGACAGATGCTCAGCGAAAAAGAGTACCGCGAGCTGCGTGAAAAGTATGAAGAGGATGATTTTAAGGCTGGCATGGGTGCAGAAGCGGTTCAGCAGCTGCTTGCCGAAATCAACCTGGAGGAGCTTTCTGAAAGCTTGAAATCTGAGCTGGAAAATGCCAGCGGTCAGAAGAGAGTCCGTCTGCTCAAGCGTTTGGAGGTTGTGGATTCGTTCCGCATTTCCGGCAACCGCCCCGAGTGGATGATCCTCAATGTGCTGCCGGTCATCCCGCCGGATCTTCGCCCGATGGTGCAGCTGGACGGCGGTCGTTTTGCAACGTCCGACCTGAACGATCTGTACCGCCGCGTGATTAACAGAAACAACCGCCTCAAGCGTCTTTTGGAGCTTGGCGGCCCCGATATCATTGTCCGCAATGAAAAGCGTATGTTGCAGGAAGCCGTTGACGCGCTGATTGATAACGGTCGCCGCGGACGTCCGGTTACCGGCCCGAACAACCGCCCATTCAAGTCCCTTTCCGATATGCTTAAGGGTAAACAGGGTCGTTTCCGTCAGAACCTGCTGGGCAAGCGTGTTGACTACTCCGGACGTTCCGTTATCGTTGTCGGTCCGGAACTGAAAATGTATCAGTGCGGTCTGCCAAAGGAAATGGCTCTGGAGCTGTTCAAGCCGTTTGTGATGAAGCGTTTGGTGGAAACCGGCGCTGCTGCAAACATTAAAGCCGCCCGCAAGCTGGTGGAGCGCGCTAAGAATGAGGTCTGGGATGCACTGGAAACTGTTATCAAGGATCATCCGGTGCTGCTCAACCGTGCACCGACGCTGCATCGTCTTGGTATTCAGGCGTTTGAGCCGGTTCTGGTCGAGGGCCGTGCCCTCAAGCTGCATCCGCTCGTTTGCACCGCTTACAACGCCGACTTCGACGGCGACCAGATGGCAGTTCATGTGCCGCTTTCTTCCGAGGCGCAGGCCGAAGCTCGCTTCTTGATGCTGGCTGCCGGAAACCTGCTCAAACCCTCTGACGGACGCCCGGTTGCGGTGCCAACCCAGGATATGGTGCTCGGTTCCTACTACCTGACGCTTGACCGTGACGGTGAGCGCGGCGAAGGCAAAGTGTTCCGCAACATGGACGAAGCGATTATGGCTTATGAAACCGGCGTGATTGAGCTGCACGCAAAGATCAAGGTTCGCCGCGAGATGATCATTGACGGTGAGAAGAAGGAAAAGCTGATTGATACCACGATTGGCCGCCTGATTTTTAACCGCCCGATTCCGCAGGATCTTGGATTTGTGGACAGAAGTGATCCGGATAAGCTGTTTGACCTTGAGGTTGATTTCCTCGTCGGCAAAAAGCAGCTCGGCAAAATCATCGATAAATGTATCAAAGTGCATGGCACGGCACGTACCTCTGAAGTGTTGGATGCCATCAAAGCACAGGGATATAAATTCTCCACCCGCGGATCCATTACCGTTGCTGTTTGTGATGCAGTAATTCCTCCGCAGAAAAAGGAATATATTGCCCAGGCGGAGGAAAGCATAGAAAAGATCAACAAGCTGTTCCGCCGCGGACTGATTTCCGACGACGAACGTTATCGTTTGGTGATCGAGACCTGGCAGAAGACGACCGACGAAGTTACCAAGGCGCTGCAGGGCAACCTGGATCGCTATAATCCGATCTTCATGATGGCGGATTCCGGTGCTCGTGGTTCCATGAACCAGATTCGTCAGTTGGCCGGTATGCGCGGACTGATTGCAAATACCTCGGGTCGTACGATTGAGGTTCCAATTCGTGCAAACTACCGTGAAGGTCTGAACATTCTCGAATACTTCATCTCTTCGCGTGGTGCTCGAAAGGGCTTGGCAGATACCGCTCTGCGTACAGCAGACTCCGGTTACCTGACCCGCCGTCTCGTTGATGTTTCTCAGGATGTCATCATCCGCGAGGAAGATTGCGGCACCCACGAGGGACTCGAGATCTTTGACATCAAGGAAGGCAAGGAAACGATTGAAGGACTGCACGAGCGTCTGCTCGGCCGTTATCTTGCAGAAGATTTTGTGGACGAAAAGACCGGCGAGGTTCTTGTTTCCCGCGATCAGATGCTGCGCGACAAGGATGCCGATATTATCGTGAATTCCGGTGTAAAGTCCATTAAGATTCGCTCGATTCTTACCTGTGAAGCCAAAAAAGGTATCTGCATGAAGTGCTACGGTGCAAACCTTGCAACCGGCCGTCCGGTAACGGTCGGCGAAGCAGTTGGTATCATCGCTGCACAGTCTATCGGTGAACCAGGCACACAGCTGACGATGCGTACGTTCCATACCGGCGGTGTTGCGAATGCCGAGGATATTACGCAGGGTCTTCCGCGTGTTGAAGAACTGTTTGAAGGCCGCCGCCCGAAACATCTCGCTATTATCAGTGAGATTGAAGGTACGGTTTCCTTCCAGGAAATCAAGCGCAACCGCCATGTGGTGGTGACAAACAACGAAACTGCCGATACCCGTTCCTACCTGATTCCTTATGGCTCTCGCATCTGCGTGGAGGAAGGTCAGGAGATCAAAGCAGGCGATATGCTGACAGAAGGTTCCATGAGCCCGCATGATGTGCTTGAAATTCGCGGTACTGCGGCAGTGGAAAATTACCTCATCAGTGAAGTTCAGCGCACCTACCGTATGCAGGGCGTTGATATTAATGATAAGCACATCGAAGTTATTGTGCGTCAGATGATGCGCAAGGTCAAGGTGACGGACGAAGGCGATACCGGTCTGCTGCCGAGCCTGCTGACTGATAAGAGCGAGTTTATTGCTGCAAACCGCCGCATTCGCGAACGGATTGCAAACGGTGAAACCGGTCTGCGCGAAGCAGTGTGTGATCCGGTTCTGCTGGGTATTACAAAGGCATCTCTGGCAACGGATTCGTTCCTTTCCGCTGCGTCGTTCCAGGAAACCACCCGCGTGCTGACCGATGCCGCAATCAAAGGCAAGGTTGACCCACTGCTTGGTTTGAAGGAAAACGTCTGTATCGGTAAGCTGATTCCTGCCGGTACCGGTATGAAGTGTTACACCGATGTTCAAGTTGAAAAGACAGACGAAAATGACTTGACAAACGGGAATGCTTCGTGATATTATTATAAAACGTGGGATTCTGCCGGATTTGGGTTCAAATCCGGCGGTTCTCTGCTTTGTGTGTTTGGAGGGACAACCCTCTCAACATAGATATTTAGTGCAAGGAGGTGTCTGAATGCCAAGTTTTAACCAGTTGGTTCGCAAAGGAAGAGAAACCGTTGAGAAGAAGGCGAAAGCGCCGGCATTGCTCAAGGGCTGGAACTCCAAAAAGCGTGTTGCGATCGATCAGGATTCCCCGCAGAAGCGTGGTGTCTGCACGACCGTCAAAACCGCTACCCCGAAGAAGCCGAACTCTGCTCTCCGTAAGATCGCCCGTGTGCGTCTTTCCAACGGAATCGAAGTTTCCGCTTATATCCCGGGTGTGGGTCACAACCTGCAGGAGCACTCCGTCGTGCTGATCCGCGGCGGCCGTGTCAAGGATCTTCCTGGTGTGCGTTACCACATCATCCGCGGTACGCTCGATGCTCAGGGCGTTGCCAAGAGAATGCAGGCCCGTTCCAAGTACGGCGCGAAGCGTCCGAAGGCCGGTGCCGCAAAGAAGTAAGACAAATTTACAGTAGCTGCAGTTTTTGCAAAAGACGCAATGCAGCGGCGTTTAATCATAGATTAGGACGTCTCTGTGTTGGCCTACGGGAGTTTGTCGCTTTCGAGTACCGATGATATCATTTCTGTGAAGGAGGGAAGTAAAGTGCCAAGAAGAGGCTCTATCGCGAAACGTGATGTTTTGCCCGATCCGCTTTATAATTCCAAGCTGGTGACCCGGCTGATTAACAATGTGATGTATGACGGTAAGAAGGGTGTTGCCCAGAAAATCGTTTACAGTGCGTTTGACATCATTGCTGAGAAAACCGGTAAGGAGCCGCTCGAAGTTTTTGAGGCGGCAATGGAAAACGTAATGCCGGTTCTGGAGGTTAAGGCCCGCCGTGTTGGCGGTGCAACCTACCAGGTTCCGATGGAAGTTCGCCCGGAAAGAAAGGAAACCCTCGGTCTGCGTTGGATTTCCACCTATTCCCGCGCTCGTTCCGAAAAAACCATGAAGGAAAGACTCGCAAACGAGATTCTTGATGCCGTCAACGGCGCAGGCGGTGCCTTCAAAAAGCGCGAAGATACACACAAAATGGCAGAAGCCAACAAGGCTTTCGCGCACTACAGATGGTAATTCCGTCTGCAAAAAAATTGTTTTTGTCCGCGGGTTTGCCTTCCGAGGACAAGAGCTTTGGCTGCAAGCATTGCCTGGGTGTTATGCCCGCCTGTTTGCTGCATAACACATCCGTAAGGTAAGGAGAGAACATTATGCCGAGGCAGATATCTTTGGAGCATACCCGTAACATTGGTATCATGGCGCATATTGACGCCGGCAAAACCACAACCACCGAGCGTATCCTGTTTTACACAGGTATCAACCATAAGCTCGGTGAAGTGCATGACGGCGCAGCGACCATGGACTGGATGGTGCAGGAACAGGAGAGAGGCATCACGATCACATCGGCTGCAACCACCTGTTTCTGGAACCGAAACGATAACAAGTACAGAATCAACATCATCGACACTCCCGGTCACGTGGACTTCACCGTTGAGGTGGAACGTTCCCTGCGTGTATTGGACGGTTCTGTGACTGTTTTCTGTGCAAAGGGCGGCGTTGAACCGCAGTCCGAAACCGTGTGGCGTCAGGCGGACAAATACCGCGTGCCGCGCATGGCTTATGTCAACAAGATGGACATCATGGGTGCCGATTTTTACCGCGTTGTTCAGATGATGAAAGATCGTCTGAAATGTAATGCGGTTCCGATCGAGCTTCCCATCGGCGCAGAGGATACGTTCCGCGGCATCATCGATTTGATGGAGATGGATGCGGACATCTATTACGATGAGCTTGGCAAGGACATGAAGGTGGAAGAAATTCCTGCCGACATGAGAGAAAAAGCTGAGCAGTATCGCGCTGAAATGATCGAAGCGATTGTTGAGCATGACGACGAACTGATGGAGAAATATCTGAGCGGCGAAGAGATTCCGGTTGCGGATCTGCGCCGTGTGCTTCGTAAAGCTACACTGGACAACGAAATTGTTCCGGTTGTTTGCGGTACTTCCTACCGTAACAAGGGCGTACAGAAGCTGCTGGATGCCATCATCGACTATATGCCGGCTCCGACGGATGTTGCGGCTATCCGCGGCACCAATCCGGATACCGGTGAAGAAGAAGACCGCCATTCTTCGGACACGGAGCCGTTTTCCGCGCTCGCGTTCAAGATTGCAACCGATCCTTTTGTCGGTAAGCTCTGCTTCTTCCGCGTTTATTCCGGTACCGTGAATGCCGGTGATACCGTTTACAATTCCGTGAAGGATAACAATGAGCGTTTTGGCCGCATCCTGCAGATGCACGCCAACCACCGTCAGGATATTGAGTGCGTTTATGCCGGCGATATCGCCGCTGCAGTCGGACTCAAGAACACTACGACTGGTGATACCCTTTGTGATCCGAAGTCTCCGGTTATTCTGGAGTCCATGGAGTTCCCGGATCCGGTTATCCGCGTTGCCATCGAGCCGAAAACAAAGGCCGGCCAGGAGAAAATGGGTATCGCCCTTGCTAAACTGGCAGAAGAAGACCCGACGTTTAAGGCTTATACCGATGAAGAAACCGGCCAGACGATCATCGCCGGCATGGGTGAACTTCATCTGGAAATCATCGTGGACCGTCTGCTGCGTGAATTCAAAGTCGAAGCAAACGTCGGTAAGCCCCAGGTTGCCTACAAGGAAACCATTTTGGAGCATGCAGATGTCGATGAGAAGTATGCACGTCAGTCCGGCGGCCGTGGTCAGTATGGTCACGTCAAAATTAAGCTGGATCCGAACCCCGAAAAGGGCTACGAGTTCGTTAATGCCGTTGTTGGCGGTGCGATCCCGAAGGAATATATTCCGGCTGTCGATCAGGGTATTCAGGGTGCAATGCTCAGCGGCGTGCTCGCAGGCTATCCGGTTGTTGACGCAAAGGTCACACTGTACGATGGTTCTTACCACGAGGTCGACTCCTCTGAAATGGCATTTAAGATCGCCGGCTCCATGGCCTTTAAAGCGGCTATGCGTAAGGCGAAGCCGATTCTGCTTGAGCCGATCATGAAAGTCGTCATCATCGTTCCGGAAGAATATATGGGCGATGTTATCGGCGACGTAAACTCCCGCCGCGGTGTTATGCTTGGCATGACCGGCACACCGTCCGGACAGGAGATTGAGTCTCTGATTCCGCTTTCCGAAATGTTTGGTTACGCCACCGACCTTCGCTCCAAAACGCAGGGTCGCGGTCAGTACTCCATGGAGCCGCACAACTATGCAGAGGTTCCGAAGTCTGTCGGCGAAAAAATCATTGCCGGAAGAACGAAAAAAGAAGACTAAATGTCTTGAATTTTTCATTGTTGCTTGATACAATATCAAGTAGCAATGAATTGCGAAAAAGATTCATTATTTGAATTACAAAGGAGGATTTTTCCAATGGCAAAGGCTAAATTTGAAAGAACCAAGCCCCATGTAAACATCGGCACCATCGGCCACGTTGACCATGGCAAGACCACCCTCACCGCCGCTATCACCAAGGTGCTGGCAATGAAGGGCGACGCCGAATTTATGGATTATGCAAACATCGATAAGGCTCCGGAAGAGAGAGAACGTGGTATCACCATCAATACCTCTCACGTTGAGTATCAGACAGACAACCGTCACTATGCTCACGTTGACTGCCCCGGCCATGCTGACTATGTCAAGAACATGATCACCGGTGCTGCACAGATGGACGGCGCTATCCTCGTCGTTTCCGCTGCTGATGGCGTTATGCCGCAGACCCGTGAGCACATCCTGCTCTCCCGTCAGGTTGGCGTGCCGTATATCGTTGTTTTCATGAACAAAGCTGATCAGGTTGATGATCCGGAACTGCTCGATCTTGTCGAGATGGAAATCCGTGAGATCCTCAACGAGTACGAATTCCCGGGCGACGATACCCCGATCATTCGTGGTTCCGCTCTGCAGGCTTTGGAGTCCACTTCCAAGGACATCAATGCTCCGGAATATCAGCCGATCCTTGAGTTGATGGATGCTGTTGACAGCTACATTCCGACTCCGGAACGTAAAGCTGATCTGCCGTTCCTGATGCCTGTTGAAGATGTTTTCACAATCACCGGCCGTGGCACCGTTGCTACTGGTAGAGTTGAGCGTGGACAGCTGAAGACTGGCGAAGAAATCGAAATCATCGGTCTGACCGACGAGCGCAAGAAGACGGTTTGCACCGGTATCGAAATGTTCCGTAAGACCCTGGATTACGCTGAGGCTGGCGATAACGTCGGTGCTCTGCTCCGTGGTGTTCAGAGAACTGATATCGAGCGCGGCCAGGTTCTTTGCAAACCCGGCACCATTCATCCGCACACCAAATTCCATGGCCAGGTTTACGTTCTGACCAAGGAAGAAGGCGGACGTCATACTCCGTTCTTCAACAACTATCGTCCGCAGTTCTATTTCAGAACGACTGACGTTACCGGTGTCATCGAGCTGCCGGAAGGCACTGAGATGTGCATGCCTGGCGATAACATCGAGATGGATGTTGAACTCATCACCCCGATTGCTATCGAAGAAGGCCTCCGCTTCGCTATCCGTGAAGGCGGCCGTACCGTTGGTTCCGGCGTTGTTACAAAGATCAACAGCTAATTTTAGCTTTTGAAGTTCAAAGAGCACTCGCTTAATTGCGGGTGCTCTTTTCTTGTGTTATAATGCAAAATGAAAGAACAATGATTATTTGTGATTATAATTGCTCAAAAAAAGCAATTTTGCCGGGCAATTATCGAAATAAGCGCCAAGAGTGGACATGGATTAAGAAATATGGTATTATTATATTAACATATCGAATAAGTCAATTGCTTTTATTTTTTGTGCGATAATCGCGCGGACTGCAACCGGTTTCGCGGCGAAATAAACGCGAAAAATAATTGTAATCGGGAATTCCGCATTTTGCGGCAATCTCTGCTACAGGCAAAGAGGTATTGCACAGGTATTGCTTTGCAAGGATCAGCCGTTCATTTAGAATCCATTTGCCTGGGGTGATTCCGGTATGTTGCAGCACAACTCGTGCAAGAGTGGAGACACTGATGGAAAAGATTTCAGCAATTGTTTCGATTTCCAGTTTTTCGGTCAGATGCTGAGTAAGGTAGCTTTGCAGTGACTCCCAAATATCTGTGCGTTGCGGGCGAACCAATTGCTGCAGTTGGATGTATCCTACGCATGTCTTTAAAATATTGGAAAGCGCGGTGATGTATTCAATATCAACGGCTTGCAATGTATTAAAAGCCTCGCGAAGTGCAGCAAGATCCGTGCAAAAACTTTCACAACCGAGTTTTGTCTGCTCCCACTGCTGTTCCGGATTCCGGCTGTCAAGCAGGTGCCCAAACATAAGATAGCTGATGACTTCACCGCCATCTGTTACAGGGGCACAGACTTCCAGTAAACCTGCGTGACAACGGTAAGTACAAAGCTCCCCGGTTTTCTGTGCGGTACGAAACCCCTGCCTGTCGCAATTTAAACATCGCCGGCGTCCCTCTTCTGTGGATTGAATCATTCGGCAGAACAGGTGAAATTGTGCAGGGCAACGCAGAACTGCATTGCCTTCAATATCAAAAATACCGAGCTGATGGCCGGTTACCCGGTAAAAATCCATTAATAAACGACGAATCGGTTCCAATGCGAATGTTGTTTCCATTGTGATTTTACCCTTTCTGCAAGTGGTGCAAATAAATCCGCATGACGAATTTGTGCTAATATTATAATGAAATAATACTATATTTTGCAGAGAAAGTAAAGTATCATAATAATAACGGCGGTGGATTACCGCAATAAAAACAACATAAGGAGGATACCATAATGGATTTTATGAGTACCGTAAAGGGTTCCCTTCTGGAGGGCTTCTATCCCCAGGGTTGGGACATGGCGAAGATTGACGCCTGCTGTGAAAAAGGTGTTGCCCGTGAGGATTTTTGGAATGACAATTTCAATCCTATCGAGTGCGACAGTATCAATGATTTTGATACTTACATGGGTCATGAAATCGCAATGCAGATCAAAAAGGCGAGAGATGAGGGCAAAAAGCTTGCCATCATTCTGCCGGTTGGTCCGATGGGCATGTATAAATGGGCAAGCTATTTCCTCACCGAGTGGAATGTTTGCTGCGATCATGTGACTACTTTCAACATGGACGAGTGGGCAGACGGCGAAGGCAACACACTGCCGAACACCAACCCGGCTTCCTTTGAATACAGCATGAAGGAAGCGTTCTTCAATAAGCTGGGTGCTTTAACGGTTCCGCCGGAGCAGCGCAATTTTGCAACAAAGACCAATCTGCCGACTTATCCGGAAAAGATTGCAAAACTGAAGGCAGAGGGTGCCCGTCTGGTACTGGTTTACGGTATCGGCCGTATGTGCCACATTGCTTTCTGGGAGCCGCATTTTGCTGCTGATTTTGCAAACGAAGCTGAATGGAAAAAGGCACCGTATCGTCTGGGCGCAAGACTGCATCCGCTGACGATTGAGCAGAATGCAATCACAAGCTTTAAGAGCCGCACCACGCTGGTCCCGTGCACAGCTAACACAATTGGGCCTGGCATGTTCCTGCAGGCAGATTATGCGATTGGCGGCTGCGACGGAGCTCTTAACCGCGGCATGGGATGGCAGGGAATGAGCTTCCTGACTACGCTGCATTATGGACCCGATATGCACATTACCTCCACGTTTATCCCAACATTGGAAGGCAAACTGTTCTACCTGAAAGAGCTTGCCGGTCCGTTGAACGCGGAGTGCAACTAAATTAACCGGATCGATCCCCCGTAGATCCGCGTTTGGCAGGAGGCAACATTCGCTTTTCCTGTCCTGCGGGCAGAGCGAAGGCGCCGATGCGGTAAAAAAAGAAAGGATCAACGCTTATGCTGGTAACATTGAATGAAATCCTGAAGGACGCAAAGAAGAAAAAGTATGCAGTCGGTCTCTTTAACACCGTTAACCTGGAAATGGCCAAGGGTGTTATTGCAGCAGCCGAAGAAGCGCAGTCTCCCGTTATCATCGGCACAGCAGAAGTACTGCTTCCGTTTTCCAGTCTGGAAGAACTGGCTCCCATGCTGGTTCCGCTGGCAAAAAAAGCTTCCGTTCCGGTGGTTCTGCATTTTGACCACGGTCTGACCAAGGATCGTGTACATAAGGCAATTGCACTCGGATTTTCTTCTGTTATGTACGACTGCTCCACGCTCAGCTATGATATGAACGTGAAGGAAGTTGCTCAAATGGTCAAGTTTGCACACGACAATGGCATCTCTGTGGAAGCAGAGCTTGGTCATGTGGGTGCAAACAGTGATAGTGCAGAAGGCAGCGGTGAGGGCGACCACAGTATCTACACCGACCCGATGGAAGCCAAGATTTTTGCCGAAGCCACCGAGGTTGATGCATTGGCGGTTGCAATCGGTACGGCACATGGTGCTTACAAGAGCAAGCCGAAGCTCGATTTTGACCGTTTGGCGGAAATTGCAAGCATCGTTAAAACGCCGCTCGTGCTGCACGGCGGTTCCGGTCTTTCGGACGAAGACTTCCGTCATGCGATTGCAAACGGAATCTCCAAGGTTAATATCTTCACGGATATCAACAATGCCTCTGCTCAGACCGCACATGACTATTTTGAAAGAGGTCTCGGCATGACAGATCTGATGCCGAATATCACGGAAGCGGTTAAGCAGGCAACGCTCAAGAAGATGCGCGTGTTTGGCAGCCAGGGACATGCCGACGGCTACAAAGAATACGTTATCGAGAATGCAGTTGAGCGTATTATCCATGCTGTGAGCAAATAATTGAATTTGTTGAAACCGGCAGTTGAAGCGTTTGAAAGCTTTGACTGCCGGTTTTTGTGTGCATCGTTTTTGACAAGGCGCCAAAGCTCGACATTCCGAGTGCAGTGTGATACAATAAAATTCAGCTGCCATGCAGTGGAATTTTGGCGGTGTAGCTTTGCAAAAGGAAGGGTTTAAATTGGTTCAGAACAGTTTTTCCCGTGGTGTGCGGGATGGAATTCCCATTGCATTGGGGTATATTTCGGTTTCATTTACATTTGGCATGATGGCAGTTTCGCAAGGACTTCCGGTATGGTTCGCCGTCGCCGTTTCCATGACGAATCTCACTTCGGCAGGACAGTTTGCGGGTCTTTCGCTGATTGTTTCGGGCGCATCGGTTCTTGAAATGGCACTCACTCAGTTGACGATTAATTTGCGATATGCACTGATGTCGCTTTCCTTGACGCAAAAATTGGATTCCTCAGTTACACTGGCAGACCGGTTTTGGATTTCCTTTGGAAATACGGATGAAATTTTCGCCGTGGCAAGCGGGCAGCTGAATCCGGTTGGCAAGAAGTATTGGGTCGGCCTGATGAGTATGCCGTATTTGGGATGGGCGCTGGGAACTTTGCTCGGGGCAGCAGCAGGAAACATTCTTCCCGTTTCGGTGCGGGATGCACTTGGGATTGCAATTTACGGCATGTTCCTCGCAATTATTATTCCGGTTGCGCGCGAAAAGAAACCGGTGCTGATGGTTGTTTTGATTGCGGTAGCACTCAGCGGTGCTTTTCATTGGATTCCCGGGTTGAATCAGGTCTCTACCGGATTCGTTATTATTATTTGCGCACTGGTTGCGGCAGGACTTGGCGCGTGGTGTTTCCCCGTGGAGGAGGAAAAATCCGTCGAGTTGTGCGAAAATGCAGCGGATGAAGACTCTTCCCCATTGCAAAAGGAGGAACAGCCGTGAATTTAGAATACGCCCTTTTGCAGCTCGGTGTCATGGCGCTGGTGACGTATTTGGTTCGCATGCTGCCGATGACCCTTTTTACAAAGAAGATTCAGAGCCGTTTTCTGCGATCCTTTCTTTACTATGTTCCCTATGCAGTGCTGGGTGCGATGACATTCCCCGCAATCCTTTTTTCCACAGGAGGATTGATTTCCGCATTGGTAGGAACGGTGGTGGCTTTAGTGCTTGCTTTTTGCCGCAGAGGTCTGCTTACGGTGGCAGTTTCTGCCTGTGGAGCAGTTTTTGTCACTAATTTGCTGCTGACACTGCTGTAATACGGATTGCTCTTGAAATTACCAATAAAAGCCAGATTGTCTTTTTAAGGTATGTAAAAATAAAAAATACGGAGTGCAAAAACAAACGAGTAGGTTTGAAAGGCTGCTCCGTATTTTAATTTGCAAAAGCCAAATACTATTTCCGAAAAATGCAGAAAAGGAGCTTGTGAAGATGCAGACAATTTATCGCAATGGGACAATTCTGACGATGGAAACGGGAAAAACGGCAGAAGCAGTGTTAACCGAGAATGGAAAAATTCTGGCAGTTGGAGACGAGGCTTCCGTGTTTGCAGCAGCAAAACCCGGTGCACGCCAGTTTGATTTGGAACATGGAACCTTGATGCCGTCATTTATTGATGCGCACAGCCACATTTCTTCTGCCGCAGTGACCCTGTTGCAGGTTTCGCTGGAGGATTGCTGCAATTTTGATGCGATCGCTGAAAAAATCAGAGGATTTATTCAGCAGCAAAAGATTCCCGCAGGGCAGTGGGTAACCGCAAACGGATACGATCATAATACACTGCAAGAGCATCAGCATCCAACAAAGGAACTTCTTGACCGTTCAGCACCGCAAAATCCGGTGCTGATTGCACATCAATCGGGCCACATGGGTGTTGCAAATTCACTTGCACTGCAAAAGCTCGGAATTTCAGCGAACACCAAGGATCCGGACGGCGGGAAAATCGTGCGTGAAAACGGCCATCCGACCGGATTGCTTGAAGAGGCCGCCTATGTTTCCTCTGCCCGGCAGGTTCCAATGCCCGCGCCGGAAGATTTGCTGAATGCATATCGTCGGGTGCAGCGCAAATATGCGTCTTATGGCATTACAACCGTGCAAGAGGGCATGATGGTTGCACAAATGGAACCACTTTACCGCATGTTGCTGAGCACAGATGTAATGAAGCTTGATCTGGTGGCATATCCGGCGCTGGATGACTGGAAATCGCTTTACAATGCATTTCCGCAATGCGGTGAGGAATACTTCAATCATATTCGGTTCGGCGGCATTAAAATGATTCTGGACGGTTCTCCGCAGGGCAGAACGGCATGGATGCGTACACCCTATGAAGGGGAAGACAATTTTTGCGGATATCCTGCTCTGAAGGACGAAGCGGTCCTCAATGCGGTGCGCGAGGCAAAAAACCATGGGATGCAGATTCTGGCGCATTGCAACGGAGACGCGGCTTGCAATCAGTTTTTGTGTGCGTGCACAACGGTTGCTCAGGAGCAGGGGAGCGTTGCGGATATTCGTCCCGTCATGATTCACGCACAACTGCTGGGGTTGGATCAGCTTGATGAGGTGAAGAGACTCTCGGTTATACCGTCATTTTTTGTGGCACATGCTTATCATTGGGGCGATATTCATATCCGCAATTTCGGGTTTGAACGTGCTGCCCGGATCAGTCCTGCAGCGTCTGCTCTGCAAAAAGGAATTCGCTTCACATTTCATCAGGATACACCGGTCATTGAGCCGGATATGCTTGAAACAGTATGGAGTGCTGTTTGCAGGCAGACAAAGTCGGGAGTTGTGCTTGGCAAAGAAGAGCGTATTTCTGTGTATGAGGCATTGCGCGCGGTTACGATTAATGCGGCATATCAATATTTTGAAGAAGAGAAAAAGGGAAGCATAGCAGCAGGAAAACAGGCAGATTTTGTGGTGCTCGATCACAATCCGCTGCAAATGGAACCGGAACGCCTGCGGGAAATTCATGTCAGGCATACAATCAAAGATGATGAAGTGATTTATACAAACTCCTAATATCGAGAGAGTTCTGCAGTGGCACTCATTTATTTTCGCTAAGTGCTTGAGTAAAATTTGTCTTTAACCTTCAGATAGCGCGATGCGTATCTTGGGATTGCAGCGCATATTTCAGCAATTTTCCCCATATGTATCAGGCGTAAGGGGGGAAAAGAATGATTCGTTCGAAACCGTTGCTTATCAGTCTTGGAATCAGCCTTGGGGTGGGTGCATTGTCCGGTGTGATCGTCAGCAGTGCAGCACAACAATATCAGGCATTGCAGCAACCGCCCGGTGCGCCGCCCGCTTGGCTCTTTCCCGTCGTATGGACAATTTTGTTTTTCTTGATGGGAATATCAGCGTATCTGGTTTGGATGTCGGATTCTCCTGAAAAAAACACGGCGCTAAAACTCTATGCTGCACAGTTAGCAATCAATTTCATCTGGCCGCTTATCTTTTTTTCGGCGCAGCTATATTTCGGGGCATTTGTATGGCTTGTGATGCTGTGGATTTTTGTCGCAATCATGATAATCTGGTTTTATCAGGTCAATCCGGTTGCCGCATGGCTGCAGATTCCCTATCTGCTGTGGCTTACTTATGCGGGTTATCTCAATTTTGCCGTATACCAACTGAATGCATAATCCCGTTTACAATGCGGACTCCCTATGATACAAAAACGACCCCGGATAGCGACAGTCAGTGCTATCCGGGGTCGTTTTTGTGATAAAACAAAGCACGCAGGCGTTAGTTCTGCGGCATCGTACGAATGGCGCGCAGTGCTTCACAACAAAGTGTTTCTGCTTTTGCCTGTGCCTGATGGAGTTCCGTGTCGGCAACGCCCTGCACGGTAAGGGACTCAAGCTCTTTGACGGCTGAAACAGCCCTTGAAGTTGCTGCCATGGCAAGCTGCTTCTGGCTGAGAGTCACCTCTCCGTAGGCAAGCACCGCCTGTACCGCAGCAAGATTCTGTGCGGCAAGCTTTTGTTGCAGCTCGCTTTCTGAATCACCCGCTGCCACAGCAGATTCATAAGCATCCATAGCGGAAAACGCACGCTGCAGTTCAAGATGGGAATCTCTTTTTCGCAGCAGCTTCCGTTCTGCGATGCGCTCTTCCTGTGCATACAGCATCGCAAAAATAAATCCGAATAAAATAAAGAGAATGGTAAAAACAAAGATGACATAGGTTTCGCTTTTCATTCCCGCGGCACTCACTGCCATACAGACAACCGTACCCAACAGTCCAAGAGCCCAAAGACCCAGAGAAATCGTTTTATTATCCGGCATTATTTTTTTCCCCTTTCCATTTTGCAATTTCATTGCCCAGACGGGCAAATTGTTCCAATGATAATTGTTCTGCGCGTGCCTGCTGCGAAATTTCTGCACCGGAAAGCAGCCCGGACAAGGTATCCTTTGGAATGCCCATCCCGGCACTCACCGCATTGGACAGGGTTTTGCGCCGCTGACCGAATGCAGCTCGTACTAATGCAAAAAAAGCATCGTCCGAAACGATTTCCACCGGAGGATGCGGAAGGATATCCAACCGAATAACGGACGAGTCCACGTTTGGAGCCGGCATAAAGCTTCCCCGCGACACTTGAAACAGTATCTTTGGTTCCGCGTAATAGCGCACGCCAAGACTTAATGCACCGGCAGCCCGTTGACCCGGAAGTGCGCAAATGCGGTCGGCGGCTTCCTTTTGCACCATGACGGTCAGTGCCTGAATGGGCAGCCGTTCCTCCAAAAAACGCATGATAACGGGAGAGGTAATATAGTAAGGAAGGTTTGCGCATACCACCACGTTCATTCCGGCAAATTCCCGTGCAATCAACTCCTGTAAGTCCAGCTTAAGAATATCACCGTGAATGACGCTTGCATTGGGATGGTCAGCGAGCGTTTCTGCCAAAACAGGCAATAGACGATCATCCAGCTCTACGGCAACCACCTTTTTCGCTCGGGCAGCAAGTTCCACGGTCAGCACACCAATTCCGGGGCCTACCTCCAGCACACCCGTTTCGGCATCGGCGCCGCATTCCAGCGCCATTCGCGGGCAAACAGACGGGTTCACCAGAAAATTTTGCCCCAGTGCTTTGGAAAAGGTAAAGCCGTGGCGCGATAAAATATCTTTAATGGTACCAATATTGGAAAGAGAGTTCAAATTATGTCTTCCTTTCAGTTGTTTTCCGGAAAATTGGGAGAAAGCGAAAAGCTTTCAGGGAGCAATTCCTGCAAGGAAAAAGAACACACCTGACTGCCGTCGCGATTGGCACACAAAACATCCAATTCGCCGAATTCCGCAAGAGCTTGCCGGCAGATACCGCAGGGTGTGGTGGGAGATTCTCCGGCAGCTATGGCAATAGCAGTAAATTTGCGTTTTCCCCCAGATACCGCGGCAAACAGTGCAGCACGTTCCGCACAAATTCCTGCGGGATAACAGGCATTTTCCACGTTACACCCACAAAAAACAGTTCCATCCGTGCAGAGCAGAGCCGCTCCTACCGCAAAACCGGAATAGGGCGCATAGGCGTTTTGACGCGCGGTTACGGCTGCCCGTATCAGTTTTTGATAGTCCTCTCTCATCCCAAAACCTCCCCAAAATAAAAAATGGAATTGCAATCTTGTGCTTATACTGGTATTATTGTACCATATGGATGTAATTTACGAAACCATTGAAAGAAAATTTTTAAAATTACAGGGAGGTTCCCCATGAATCGCCGTGACAAAGAAAATTATTATCTTGATATTGCCGAAACGGTATTGGAACGCAGTACTTGTCTGCGCCGCAACTATGGTGCAATCATTGTAAAAAACGATGAGATTGTTTCGACCGGATATAACGGTGCACCGCGCGGCAGAATCAACTGCTCGGATGCCGGTGAATGCATCCGTGAAAAGCTTGGAATTCCGCGTGGAGAGCGTTATGAGCTGTGCCGTTCGGTGCATGCAGAAGCCAATGCTATTATCAGCGCAGCCCGCACCGATATGATTGGCGCAACGCTTTATCTGGCGGGAAAAAATGCGCAGACGGGCGATTATGTTTCCGACGCTTCCTCCTGTGCGATGTGCAAAAAACTTGTCATCAATGCAGGAATTGCCCGCGTTGTAATCCGTTTGGACAAAGAACGGTACAAGGCGCTCAGTGTGGAAGAATGGATTCAGAATGACGATTCCGTAAATGGCAGTTTTGGCTACTGAGCGAGGCGGCAGTTTTTCGGATTCTGCAAGGGAAACAGAGCGGTTTCGTACTTGACGTGTTAAGAAAAATCTGCTATCATGAATAACGTTCATCGGAGGCGGAGCTGATCCTTTGCCGCGTTTTGCGCGAGGTATGGAAGGCTTTTATGATTGCCGGATAAGATGGCGGGTGGAGACGCTCGCTTTGCTTATCCGGCTTTTTTGACGAAATTAATGATTATAGACTTGCAGTTCATGGAAAGGAATGATGGATCAAGTGAAAACAACCGAAAACTTTACGGAAGGTAAAATTTTATCTCCCCTGGTTCAATTTGCCCTCCCGGTATTGTTTGCAATTTTTCTGCAAACGATGTATGGTGCGGTAGATATGTTGGTGGTGGGGCAGTTCGGTTCTGCCGCGGATGTTTCGGCAGTTTCCACCGGAAGCTGGATGATGCAGACCATTACGTCTGCCATTACCGGGCTTGCGATGGGTGTAACGATTTTGCTCGGGCAGAAAATCGGCGAGGGAAAAACCGGCGAGGCGGGCGATGTAATCGGTGCCGGAATCTGCTTGTTTGCAGCGGTTGCAATTGGCGTTACCGTACTGACAGAGGTGTTTGCAGTGCCTTTTGCACAGGTGATGCAGGCGCCGACGGAAGCGTTTGACAGCACCGTTGAGTATGTGCGCATCTGTGCAGGGGGCTCCGTGTTTATTGTTGCCTACAACGTGTTTGGATCTATTTTTCGCGGCATGGGTAATTCCAAGCTGCCGTTAATTGCAGTTGCAATTGCTTGTGTAATTAATATTTTGGGTGACCTTTTGCTGGTGGGAGTATTCCGGATGGCGGCGGCAGGTGCGGCCATTGCAACGGTGGCAGCGCAGGCCGTCAGTGTGGTGCTTTCGCTGATGATTTTACGCCGTCAGCAGCTGCCGTTTGCGTTTGACCGCAGCAAGCTTCGTTTCCGGGGCAATTTAATTGGGCGTATCGTCCGGTTAGGTGCACCCATTGCGCTGCAGGATGTATTGGTCAGCATTTCATTCCTTGCAATTACTGCAATTGTCAATGGGCTTGGCGTTGTGATTTCGGCAGGTGTCGGGGTGGCGGAAAAACTCTGTGGGTTCATTATGCTGGTGCCGTCGGCTTATATGCAGTCCATTTCAGCATTTGTTGCGCAGAATATCGGTGCCAAAAAACCAAAGCGCGCTCAAAAAGCGCTGCTTTACGGCATTCTAACTTCGCTTGCGGTTGGTGTTTTGCTGGGGTATTTCAGCTTTTTCCATGGGGATTTGATGGCAGGTCTTTTTGCCAAGGAGGCAGATGTCATTGCCGTTGCGGCAGAGTATTTAAAGGCATATGCAATTGA
>CAKXIK010000012.1:0-26137 GCA_934875675.1 uncultured bacterium | reverse complement strand
CATCACAATAGCATCTTTATTTTGTTCCTTGATACCTAAATATTGCATCATCATTGGACTGTATTTTTGTTTCATTTCTTTTCTGTTTTATCGGTTATTTTAACGGTTGCGGCAGCACCACATTTGTAATGATTCAGGGAATTGCGGGTTCGTTTGGCGTCCGGATTCCGGTTTCATACCTGATGAGCAAACGAATTCCGCTTTCGCTGTTTGGAATTGGTCTTGCAACCCCCTGTTCTACGGTGGTGCAAATCACCCTTTGCGGTATTTGGTTTTTTATTCAGAAGAAACGGCTGGAAAAACCGGAAACGGAATTGGCATCATCCAGGTTGTAAAATTATGTCCGGTGTATCAATATGGAGATTGGATGTGCTTTACAAGATTTCTACTGAAGATAGCAAATCCTTTGCAATTGTAACATCGGCAAGACGGTTTCCGTTGGCAATCACATAGCGCAATTTGGGAATTGCCTCTTGCACTCTGTTTTGCGCAAGGTAATTTCTCGCATACCACAGTGCCTTTGCTACGGATTGCCGCAGATTTTTTTCTGGCAATTGATTGAGCAGAGGAATGGACTGGTCGAAATTTTTTTTGCAATATGCAATTTGGGCATCCAGCTGTATCAGAATGGGCAGTATATCTTGCTTATGTTTTTCACTTTTTAAAGCATTTAGCATCTGTAACGCTTTGTTGCGCCAGATTTCTGATTTATCCAAAGAACCAAAGCATAAATAGAGATCACTAAGATTAAGATAATAGATGATTTTGATGGGAGCAAGCGTGCCAGGGTATTGATCGATATTGATGGATTCCATGCAGTCGAGTGCCTGTTGATAATCTCCAATCTCATCCAATGCAGAGCAAAAATCGATCAGCAGAATCTGCCGGTACTCTTGCGAACGGGCGTAGGTCAGCTGATCCTCCACCTCATTGAGCAGCGGATAAGGGTCACATTGCTCATTGATTGCTTTTTCAGCCCGGAGCAGCAGCTGGCGGGCGAATGAGTTTGCAAATCCCCATCCACAAAAAATCATGAAAAGAGAGAATAGAACGATTACCCATGCCGGAAATTGTAAGTAAATAAAAACTGCATCGAATACCGTGCAGACCGGCACGGTCCACAAAAACATCACCAATCTGCAGTGTTTTGCACACCATCGATACATCATGATCCCTCAATTCATCAAATAATTTTCTTTATTTTACCATTTTATCCGGTGCAGCACAACGGGAATGCTCGCATTCATTGCAAATTTAAGATAACATAGTATTGAGGTCTCTTCAAACGGCAAATAGAAATTTTTGAAAAATGGCATACATCCAAGTTTTCTCTTCGTTTTTCATATGCCCTCATTCGGACTTGGATAAAGCTGTCAATAAAAAAGGTGCTCTCCGTGAGGAGAACACCTAAATCGGGATGCCGAACAACACCCAACCCGGTGCGTTCAGGCGTCTTTTTGTTTCATGCGCAGGCGGCGAAGAATAAACAACGCTGCGAACAGCATGACCGGGAACACAAGCGCAGCAAGCATTCCAAGCTTGACCCCGGTACTGCCGCCGCCAAGAGCATCGGACGCGGCACCAACCAGATCGGGGCCGACAAAGCAGCCGACATCACCGGCAAGCGCCAGAAGAGCAAACATTGCAGTTCCTCCCTGCGGACAATCGCGTGCCGAAAGACTGAGTACGCCCGGCCAGAGGATAGCAACCGAAACGCCGCACAAGCCACATCCAAGCAGCGAGATAATTGCATTGGGTACAAGAGAGACAATTAGAAAACTGACAACACAAAGGGCTGCCGAAAGCCCGATTAACCGTGTCAGGCGGAACCGCTCGCCGAATTTTCCATAAAACAGCCGGGTGGTTCCCATGGCAACGGCAAACAGACACGGCCCCAGCAGATCTCCCATTGCTTTGGAAACGCCTAATCCCAGCTCGGCAAACAGGGACGCCCATTGAGCCATGGCCTGTTCTGCTGCGCCGGATGCCAGCATCAGTGCAAGCAGAACCCAGAACATCGGCAGAGAAAACAGCTTGCGCATGGGAAGATTGGTTTCCGGCTCCCCAAAGGTATTGATTGGCACGCGGCAAAACAGCGCCGCGGCACAAAGCGGAATGATTGCCCAACCGATGGCGAGCCAGCGCCAGTTTGCAGTTCCTGCCAGCTGAAAATAAGCGGTGGAAAGCAAAATAACGCCCACGTGCCCCCAGCAATAAAACGAGTGCATGATGCCCATTGCCGAAGCCTTGGCATCACCGGGAAGAGCCTCCAGCATTGGACTGAGCAGCACCTCGTTAAGACCGCTGCCAATGGCGCAAAGCACCGTGCAGAACAGCAGAGCCGGATAGGCGGGCAGCAAAAACGGCAGAATCCCCATGCCGATTAATCCGGTTGCTGCAATGAGCTGAGAACAGACTGCGCCGCGTCGATATCCCAGCTTATCTCCGAATTTTGCCCCCAAAAAATCTACCAGCATCTGAATGCCAAAGTTCAGTGTAATCAAAAAACTGATTTTTCCAATGGAAATTCCAAATTGCCGCTGAAAAGTTAAAAAGAGCAGCGGAGCAAAGTTGTTTACAATTGCACCTGTAATATTTGCAAGATAAATTGTTTTTACCGTGTGGCGATAGGTTAAGCGACTCAAGAATCATTTCCTCCGTTTTCAGCCACGGCGGGTTTTGCCGGGGCAACCTTATGTTTTTGCCATTTGTTGCTTCGGTAGCGCAGAATAAAGCATATGCAGCGGAATAACCAATCAGCAATCATTGCAATCCAGACACCGATTGCCCCCATGGAATACTGATTGGCAAGGAATAAGCTCAGCAGAATGCGGAATGTGAACATCGAGAACAGGGAAATTACCATGGTAAAACGAACGTCGTCGGCAGCACGCATTGCGTTGGGCAGCGTAAAGGAAATCGGCCAGAGGAAAATAGCAAGACCGTCATGAATCCAGATGAGAGTAGAAGCAAGCGCCAACGTTTCGGCTGACAAACTGTAAATTTGCAGTGTAAGCGGCAGGGTAAGCAAAATGACCAGATTCAGTCCCAGTGTAAGCAGATAAGTAATTTTGAGCAGCTTTTTAATGTAATACTTGGCTTGTGTATAATCTCCTGCACCCGCGCATTGCCCGATGACGGTAATGACAGCCAGATTCATTGCAGAGCCTGGAATACAGCCTAGTGCGTCATAGCTGTTTGCTACGGCGTTTGCGGCAATTTGCACGGTGCCAAACGTTGAAATGATGCTTACCACCAGCACACGACCCAGTTGAAACAGACTGTTTTCAACGCTGCTTGGCACACCAATCCGAAGAATCCGCTTCATCATGCCCCATTCCACACGGAACCGCTCACGAAAATTGACAAAAACCAGATTGTTCCGATTAGAGAGCAGCGCCAGCACAATCACCATTGCCACTGCGCGCGAGACAAGCGATGCGATTGCAACGCCAGCAACGCCCATGCGGGCAACGTAGAGCAACAGCGCGTTGCCGCCAACATTCAGCACATTCATAGCAATGGAACTGAACATTGGAATTTTAGAATTACCGATAGACCGAAACAGCGCTGCCCCGGAATTATAGACTGCAAGGAACGGATAGGAGAGTGCAGACCAGAAGAAGTAAGTCATTGCACTGTCCATCACATCGTCCTCAATTGCACCGAACAATAGCCGCAGAATGGGTTTGCGCAAAAGCAGTGCCAAAATCATGATAAACACAGAGGCAGCAAGAGAAAGAATCATCAATTGGCGTGCAGAGTCGCAGGCGCTTTTTCGGTTTTTTCCTCCGATGAACTGGGATGTCACCACCGCACCACCTGTTGCCAAAGCCGCAAACAGATTAATCAGCAGCACATTTACCATATCCACCAAAGAAACGCCGGAAACTGCCGCCTCACCCACAGAGGAAATCATGATCGTGTCAAACATGCCAACTGTCATGGCGAGCGTTTGCTCAATAACAAGAGGTATAATTAGTCGCTTTAAATCCTTGTTGGAAAACAGCATGTTGAATCCTCTCCCTTTTCACTTCCGGTTTACCTTTCGGACCCTCTGTTTGAGACAAGCACCATTCAGTTGCGATGGCTTTTTTCGTTGGATGGATTTAAATGAACATCCAACTGAGGGAAGGGAATTTCAATGCAATGCTCATCAAAGCTTTTTTTCACCGTTTCATTCAGATCGAATCGCACATCCCAATAATTTTCTGTTAAGCACCAGGCGCGCAGTACAAAATTCAAAGAGCTGTCGGCGTGTTCATTGAGCCTGGCAACGGGTGCGGGCTCACAAAGCACCAACGGATTTTTTTGCGCGGCATTGAGCAACAACTTTTGCACTTCATCCAGGTCAGAGTCATAGGCAACGGAAAATGTAAGATCTACCCGGCGATTTTTTTCACGGGAATAGTTCGTGACAGCAGTGTTTGTCAGCCCGCCGTTAGGCAGCGTAACGTGCTTGTTGTCCGGTGTAATCAGCACCGTATAAAAAACAGTGATGTCGTGTACGGTACCCTCACCGCTCGCAGTGGAAATGTAATCTCCCACACGAAATGGACGAAACAGGAGAATCATCAGCCCACCGGCAAAATTGCTCAGTGCCCCCTGCAGCGCAAGACCGATTGCAACGCCCGCCGAGGTTAGAACTGCAATAAATGAGGATTCGGGGATACCGAGTACAAGTGCGGCGGAAACGAAAATTAAGATTTTAAGTCCGATTGAAACAAGGCTGCGCACAAAGGAACGGACGCTGCCCTCCAGTTTGGAAAAGAATCGGCTTTTTTCCAGCCTGTGCACCAGCCATTTGCAAAGTTTAAGCCCTATTACAAGTAAAAGCAGCGCTGCCAATAGCTTCAGCCCGAAGTTAGTTGCAAACTGCGTAATTGTTTTCCAGAATTCTTCCAATTAAATCAGCCCTTTCCAAACATCTATCACCGCATATTTGCAGGATTCCATCAAAAGCGGCAAAAAACAGTCTTCTTTCAGATTATGCGCGAATACTTCAATTATATCAAGCATAATAAGGAAACTCAACTGTAAAAAACACCTGATTTCAAGGAAAAGCATGCGATTCTTAGGGAAATCAAAAAAACGACGCAGCTCAAGTCTGTGTCGTTTTTGATACCGCTCTTTCAATCTTCACACGATGCCTCTCTTAGTATTTATTCGCCATATTAGAAAGAGTGCCCCGGTTGCAAGCACAGGAACGTTTCCGTTCAATGCTGACAATCGGGGCGTAATTTTTTGAATGCTGCGAGAAATCAACCGTTGATATTGTAGTTTTCGCAGAGCAGATTCATTGCAGTTGCCAGCTTATGTACGTAAACAAACGGGCCAACCACAATCAGAGAACCGAGAATGTTCCAAATCCAGAACGTACCGGCATCAAACGAATAATTGATACCGCGGCGCTGCAGCTCGGAACCGATACGGGCGGAAATCCGATGGTACCAGACCAGAACGGCAATTCCGGCAGTAATCGGACCAATCAGGAAGAAGAGCAGACAGAAGTGCATCGTCTTCTTGCCATCGTAGCGGCTGGCAATCGCATTGATATTTTCCGAAATACCGGAGAAGAACACGATGGAGTAAATGCCTAAAGTTACAATGCTTAGCAGAATAAAGCGGAGAAGGCTGCGATTGGTTTTCAGCTGACCGACTGGTGCGTTGGAAACCACAGGTGCAGGGGATGGGGCAACAGGAGTACTGGTTTGTGTGTCCATGAAATTACCTCCTCAATTTTTGTAATTTTAGAATAACATTTACAACAGAAAATAGCAAGAAGAAAAATGAACAAAAAGTGAACAAGTTCATTATCAGCTATGCCAGTAGTGTTACCAGTCGCGGGAATCGGGAACGGAAAGCCAAGCACCGCCATTGAGAACGGACTGCTGGCTGATGAGCCCGGGGAGCGTCATGTCAAGAGCAGCGTGGACGTCAATCGGTACTTTTTTGCCGTCATAAAGTGCATTGATATAGTCAATCATCGTGATGACATCCGCGCCCGAATGACCATCCCGGTTTTGTTCATCGGCATGCGTGCGCCAGATTTCCGGCACAAACTTTTCCTCGTGTTTGGCAAGCTCATCCCAGTGCTCTTTTTCTGTAATTCCGTCCAAATACAGCTCATCGCGATGCACCTTGCCCTGCCCGAAGCTTTGAAACGAGCCCTTGCTGCCTTCGAGCACATAGTTCAGCCCATATGGGCGGGGAGTGGAAAGGTTGTTCTTGATTTTAATCAAGCGATTTTTCTCGGTTTTGCAAAGCATGACATAGCTGTTATCCCTCTGGAGCGGATTCCCGTCCAGATCGGTCATGCTGCGTCCGCTGCCGGCACAGCAGACACTGGAAACACGGTCATTTGTAAGCCAGGAAAGAATCGGCCCCAAAGAATGGCTGCCGTATGTAACGCCGCCAATATCATAAAGCCATTGTTTGCGCCAGGGCGTTTTGGTAATCAGCTCGCGGCAATCGTGATTGTATTCGCCTTCCGCGTAGAATACATCCCCCAGAAAGCCGCTTTGCACCATGTTGCGAATTACCATGCAGGGACGCATATAATTGCAGTTTTCTCCCATCATATATTGCGCCTTGGAGCGTTTGCAGGCAGCCACCAGTTCCTTGCATTCATCAATGGAAATGGCTGCAGTAACCTCACTGAATACGTTGATGTTCTTTTTGAGCGCAAGGAGTGTTTGGGGAACATGCAAGGGCATGGGGGTTCCGATGACGACCGCATCTAAATCCTCTTTTTCCAGCATTTCTTCATAATCCGTATAACGTGTTACATCGGGAAGATCCTTCATTGACTCTGCCATGGCATCTGCGTTGCGGTCACAGACCGCAGCAAGACGCGCCTTACCTGTTTTTGAAAATGCATCCAGAAAAGCTTTGGGTCTGCCTCCGATTCCTACGATTCCAAAGTTAAGCAGTTCCTTTGTCACAATAACATCCCCTTATTTCAGAGCAGTCCGCTTAGCGCGGATTGCAGATTTCCAAGTTATTTTAGAGAAATCCAATTGCAAAAACAATAGAATATCGAAGAAATATGTGGTATTTCAAATTAAACCAGCAAATCGCGAAGTTCGCAGAACAGAATTCCGAGACCGGCAGCAATGGCGATTACAATAATGGGGTGCCACTTTTTCCAAAAGACAAGCGCCATGGATATGGCAAAAATGATAAGGGCAAAAAATGTGTCTGAGCAAAAAAAGGCTCCGGCGTTTTGCAGAGGGGCAAAAGAAAATACCGTTTGCGCAATGGAAACGGCAGCAGCAGAAATCAATCCTACCACCGCAGGATGCAAGCCGTCCATAGCGGCAGAAACCAGCTTGCTGCTGCGAAATCGTAAAAAACATTTTGCAACCGCCAGAATAATCAGAAATGACGGCAACACAACACCAAACGTAGCGCACAGAGCCCCCAAAAAACCGCCGGTTTGCGCGCCCACATAGGTTGAGATATTCACAGCAAACGGTCCCGGTGTTGATTCGCTTACCGCAATAAAATTAATCAGTTCCTCGTGTGTCATCCAGCCGTGGGAAATCACTTCCGCCTGAATCATGGGGATCATCGCATAACCACCGCCAAACGTGGTGATGCCGATTTTAAAAAACGTCAAAAAGAGAGTCAAAAAAGTCATTGGTGCGGCTCCCTTCTCTTGCAGCAGACCTGCAGCACAATTCCGGCCAAAGCGGCGGCAACAATTAGCCATAGAACATCAATCTGTGGGACAAATACCGCCAGACAAAAAACTGCAGCGGCAATACACAAGGAAAAAAGAGTGCGTTTGGTCTGATGTGCAAGCTTCCATACCGCAGAAAGTACCAGTGCCAGCACTGCGGCACGAATTCCCACAAAGGCGTATTTGACGGGCTGAAAATCTTCAAATTGGCGAAGAAAAAGAGAAATCAAGAGGATGATTGCAAACGAAGGAAGTACGACGCCGAATGTGGCAAATACAGCGCCCCAGAATCCGGCTGTGTGAAATCCGATAAAGGTTGCCGCATTAATGGCGATCGGACCCGGAGTGGATTCCGCAATGGCTACAATATCAAGTACATCTTCATCGGTTACCCAATGCTTTTTTTCCACTGCCTCGCGCTGAATCAGCGGAATCATGGCATAGCCGCCGCCAAACGTGGTTGCACCGATTTGCAGAAAGGTAAGAAACAGCTGAATGCCAAGAGCGCCCTTTTTCTTTTTATTCATTTCAGCCATGCGTTCCAAACCTCCGGACAAAGACCAACCGTTGCGTCCTTTCCATTGCGGACAATCGGTGTGCGCAGCAGCTGAGGATGATCGAGCAGTTTTTCCAGCTTCGCTTCATTTCCGGCAAGAAACTTCACAAGCGGTGCATCCTTCTGCTTTTCGTCGATCAGGTTTTCAATTCCTCCCACAGCTCTGCAGACGGATTCCAGTTCCCCGCGGCTCATTCCATAGCGAGGAAGATCAATGCGCTGAAATTTGATTTTTCTCTCTTGAAAAAAGCGCTCCGCTTTTTTGGTGTCAAAGCACTTGTTTTTTCCGTAAATCTGAATGTTTGCCATGTGCCGTGTTTCCTTTCTTCCCGTTTATTATCTGACTCCTATTGTATCACGGCGGAGGAAGAAAACAAGGATTTTTTACGTACCACGCGTGTGCTGACGGCTGGTTTCCACCCGGGAATCAAAATTTCCCGCAAACCGGCACGATATAATTCGCTGCCAATAAAAACACACTGGGACGGTTCCAGGGGTTCCGTTCCGGTAATTGCCCAGCTTCGGTCTACCACGTCGAACCGGAGCCATTCCGATCCGCAGGGCAGGAGTCCCTTTGCACGCGGAATTTGTCCAAATACACCGGCGGTCAGCGCGTTCAAAAAAGAAATCAGTTGTGTGGGAGACGGCAGCGCAATCTGATCGAGAGACATGCTCTCAAAGCGGCTTTCCTCAAACTGCGCTTCAGATTTTTGTAAACGCTGAGTGTCAAGTGGACGATCCAGCAGCTGATTCCACCATGCAGCGGGCAGCTGGGAATAAGGAGCGCAAATAATTTCGGCACCGGGATTGAGGCGCAAAATCTCTTCTTGCAGCTGCTCTAATTCTTCGGGGTTCGCACGTTCGGTTTTGGAGCATACAACCGTGGAGGCGGTACAAAGCTGGTCAAGGTAAATATCGGGATACTGCTGTTTCTGGCGAAGAAAGCACGAAGCATCCACAATAACAACCGATTGAAGAAGCGAAATACGCTCATACTGAATTTTACGGATGTTATCCAAAAGACTGCTCAGCTTTGCCACGCCGGTGGGCTCTACAATCAGATATTCGGGATCCAGGGTACCGGAAATGGTGAGCACTGCAGAGGCAAAATCAGCTTTTCCGCTGCAGCAAACACAGTTTTCAGTAGATTCCCACACACTCAGCTCAGCATTGGTCTCCAACAGCTTGGTGTCAACATCCGCACGCCCGTATTCATTTTCATACACAACAAAATCTCTGCCGGTTTTTTTGGTCATAGCTTGAATAAAGGTAGTTTTTCCTGCGCCCAGAAACCCGGAAATCACAAGTATTTTCAAAGAAAATCAGCTTCTTTCCGCCAGAATTTTTCAATCAAAAAGGCTGCCGCAATTTGCAGCAGCCCGAAAGCTTAAAAAGAAAATCAGTCAATTACCACAACGGGTTTAATCAGCTCAGCCGGCTTTTCCTTCATCAGCAGCAAAGCTTCTTCCACATGATCCCAACCGTGGAATACGTGTGTGCTGAGGGGAGAAACGTCCAGTCTGCCGGAAGCAACAAGAGAACCCAATTTTTCCATGCGCAAACGTCCGCCGGGCATCAGTCCGCCGTTAATTTGCTTGTGTCCCATGCCGACGCCCCATTCCACACGCGGAATGTTGATATAATCGCCGCGGCCCAGATAGTTGACGTTGCCGATTTTTCCGCCCGCCTTCAAAGCTTTGACCGCCTCTTCAAAGGTGGAGCAATCGCCGCCGGCAAGACACACCTTGTCCACGCCTTTGCCATCGGTCATTTTGAGCACCTGCTCGGAAATAGACCCGTTTTTATAGCTGATGAAATCGGTTGCACCATATTTTTTGGCAGCTTCCACGCAGACCGGGCGTGTGCCCACCGCGATAATGCGCGAAGCGCCGCGCAGTGCAGCACCCGCAACGGACATCAGACCTACCGGTCCGATGCCGATGACAAGAACGGAATCGCCAAACTGAACGTCCGCCAGTTCAACTGCATGAAAACCGGTTGGAACCATGTCTGAGAGCATGCAGGCATCCACCGGATTGATGCTTTCCGGCAGAAGAGCCAGGTTACCATCGGCATCATTTACATGGAAAAACTCTGAAAATACGCCATCCTTGAAGTTGGAAAATTTCCATCCTGCAAGCATCCCGCCGGAATGCATCGAATAGCCAGCCTGTGCCTCCAGGGAGTTCCAGTCCGGTGTGATAGCAGGAACCAGAACGCGGTCGCCGGGTTTAAAATCTTTTACAAGAGAGCCCACCTCCACAACTTCTGCACAGCACTCATGACCCAAAATCATGTTGTGGCGTTCGCCGATGGCGCCTTCCCAAACAGTGTGAATATCAGAAGTGCAGATTGCGATAGCCAAGGGCTTGCAAATAGCATCCATTGGTCCGCAGGCAGGACGGTCCTTCTCAATCCATCCGGCCTCTCCGATTTTTAACATTGCGTAGCCTTTCATAGAAAAAATTCCTTTCTTTTTTAACTTATTCATATCGAGTTTTTGATATCGATAAAAAGTTATCGATATCATGATTATAACAAGACAATTCATAAAAAACAAGACTAATCTTAATATATTTTATGAACATTTTGGGCAAAAAAATTAATAAACATCGTGAAATCGAGAATTTCCGCGTAAAACATCAAGGTCAAAGGTTTTGTGTCAATTGACAGCCTGTTGTGTGTGTCGTATGATTAATTCATAAGTGTAAAATATTAATGAGCCGACTGGAAAGGATGAAGTTTGAAATGCTGACGGTCAACGGACTGACAAAGCAATACCACACGGTACTTGCAAACGATCATTTGAGCTTTACGATAGAAGCGGGAGAGATTGCAGTTTTGGTTGGACCTAACGGAGCGGGCAAATCAACGGCAATCAAGTGCATTGCCGGCTTACTGCGCTTTCAGGGAGATATTCTAATCGATGGGTTTCCAAACAAATCGGTGGAAGCAAAGCGCCGGTTTGGCTATGTGCCCGAGTTGCCTGCACCGTACGAGATGCTTACCGTGGGAGAACATCTGGAATTTATTGCACGCGCGTACCGCTTGGCTGATGGATGGCAGGAGTATGCCGATTCTCTGCTGAAACGATTGGAGCTTGATGATAAACGCGAAAAGCTGGGTAAGGAGCTTTCCAAGGGAATGCAGCAAAAGCTGAGCATTTGCTGTGCTCTGCTGCCCCGGCCGAGCATGATTATGCTGGATGAACCGCTTGTCGGGTTGGATCCACACGCAATCAAGGAACTGAAGGAAATTTTGATGGAATTAAAGCAGCAGGGATGCTCCCTGTTGATCAGCACACATATGCTGGACAGTGTTGCGGATTTTTGGGACAAGACTCTCATTATGATGAACGGCAGAATCGTTGCCGAACGCACGCGTCAGCAGGTGGAGGAAAGCGGAGAAAACCTGGAAGAACTGTTCTTTTCCATTACAGAACATCAGCCTGAATCGCCTGCGGTTTCCGGTTGATCAAGCGCGATTCGAAAATTACCCACAGATTACATCAAGCGCCTTGCAAATGCCGCTCCGGTTGAGAATGGGGTTCGGCGGAAGTTATCCGGAAAGGTGAGGTCATCAATATGAAAAGTCTGTTCTTTATGATGCGCAAAACATTAAAAAATATTTTGCGTGATTTACTCCATCATCCCGCAAAACTGATTGCCTATGCATTTATCGCTGCGATTTTTTTGTTTTCCATTTTATCCTCGGCATTTTTTCCGGAGGATCAAATGCAGCAAATTGGCCAGTTTGCCGACCAGAGAATTCTGCGTGCAATCTTTTTGCTGCTGATGATGCTTTTTGTGGTTACTGGTATGATGGGCGGGAAAAATCAAAATGGTGCCAATAATGGATTTTTTCGCATGTCGGATGTGAATTTGCTGTTTGGAGCGCCGATTTCACCACGAAAAATTTTGATTTATGCTCTGCTGCGTTCCACTGGAAGCACGTTGCTGCTTTCTGTTTTTATTTTGTGCTATGCACCCATGCTTCGGCAGACCTTTGGATTTTCCACAGGGAATACATTTTTGCTGATGGCGGGTTATCTGGTAGCGCTTTTGATGAGTCAGATGCTTTCGCTGGTAGGTTATGTGATGACTAGCGGAAATTCGCGCCGCATGAAAATCTGGCAGGGAGCAACCATTGCAATGACTGCGTTTTTTGCCGCAGGAATTTTGTTGCGTGCAACCGGGATGACAGGCGGTCTGTGTGTTGATAATATTCTCGCTGCACTCAACAGTCCGGCAGGCGAGTGGTTCCCGTTTGCAGGTTGGGTAACGGGCGCGGTGTTTCATATTCTTGCCGGCAACATTGCCGGAGCAATTCTGTATACCGTGCTGATTCTATTAGGCTTTGGCGCAATTCTTGCAGGTTTTTTGCTTTATCAGCCCGACTATTATGAAGACGTATTGGAAAGCGCCGAAAAGATTTTCTCTGTGCGTCAGGCACAGCAATCCGGCCAGATTTTTGAAACTCAGGGAAAGGCGCCGCGTGTCAGCAAAAAAAGCATGGGAATCAGCAAAGGAAGCGGTGCAAGCACCTTCTTTTTTAAACAGCTGAAAGAAACAAGCCGGCGATCCCGTGTGCCGTTTGTGGATGTTTTTACATGGGTTATGCTTGCAGCGTTGATTTTGATGCCGAAAATCATGCAGGGCGGAGAAGATGGCATGTCGGCAGGGATAGCATTCGGCAGTGCAACAGTAACCTGTATTTATCTGCAATTTTTCAGCAGTTCGATGGGAGCTTGGGGACGCGAGCTTACAAAACCGTATCTCTACCTGATTCCGGCATCCCCGCTTGCGAAGCTGATTTGGGGAAGTATGCTTTCTTTGCTCAAGCCGGTGGTCGATGCCGCGGTAATCTTTACGGTGGCCGGAATCGTAACCGGAACCAGACCACTTGTCGTTATTTTGTGCGCGATGACTTATATTTCATTCGGAGCAATTTTTACTTCAAGCAATATTCTTTCCCAGCGGTTGCTGGGGCAGATGACAAACAAAGGAATGATTATGGTACTCTATATGCTTCTTCTGCTGCTGATCCTGCTTCCGGGCATTGCAGCGGGAGCAGTTCTGACATTTGCTCTCGGACTTACCATTCACTGGATGCTGGTTTGCGTTATCGTGTGGAATCTGATTGTTTCCTTTTTGATTTATGTAATTTGCCGCTCGACCTTGCACAGTATGGAGGCAGCATAGTCCTAATTCCTTGAACGGATTGCCTCGTTTTCTGCTCTCAGGCGAGGTTGGCAATCGCTTGGTTAACTGGATTATGGAGGAAAATCAAAATGTATAAAGGTACTTTAATTGCGGTAAAAGATATAGCAGTAAGCAAAAAATTCTACCATGACATATTGAACATGAACGTAATCCGAGATTTCGGTGCGAATGTTCAATTGGACGGCGGACTGTTTTTACAAACACTTGATACATGGAGTGACTTTATAAATAATAAGGAAATATGCTTAAATAATAATGCAATCGAGTTGTATTTTGAAGTTTGCGACATTGATGCGTTTTGTAAAGATCTACAGGCTGCTGATATCGAGTATATTCATGAACTCATAGAGCATCCATGGGGACAAAGAGTGATTCGTTTTTATGACCCGAATGATCACATTATTGAAGTTGCCGAGAAAATAGAAGGGGTGGTAAGGCGATTCTTTGATCATGGAATGACAGCGGAACAGATCGCAGCAAGAATGGATGTTCCAGTAGATTATGTCAAGGAGTGTTTGGAACCCTAACTCCCGATTTTTCTTGAAACAGTAAGCCTTATCTGCTGTTTCAAGAGAAATTAATATTTTTATGAGCAAATAACCGCAAAAAGAACCAAAATCCGTAAAATGAAGAAAAAGGAAAAAATATTTTTGAAAAAAGTGTTGACAAAACAGGCTTATATATATTATAATCATATTCGCTTCACCTGACATATCGCTCGAAGCATGGTTGTGGCGGCATAGCTCAGTTGGCTAGAGCATTCGGTTCATACCCGAAGTGTCGTAGGTTCAAATCCCACTGCCGCTACCAATATGGCCCGGTGGTCAAACGGTTAAGACACCGCCCTTTCACGGCGGTAATACGAGTTCGATTCTCGTCCGGGTCACCACACAAAGAACGCGCGCCTCTGATGTATTTCAGAGGCTCGCTGTTCTATTATGGACGCGTAGCTCAGCTGGTTAGAGCGCTCGCCTCACACGCGAGAGGTCATGGGTTCGAGTCCCCTCGTGTCCACCAGAAAAAAGAGATTGTCGATTTTTGTCGGCAATCTCTTTTATTTTTATTGATTTTATAACGATTAATGATAAAATTAAAGTAAGATTATTTATATTTTACGACTAACAGATAAAGCAGATGCAAAGGAGCTCAAAATGATTGATATATATAAACCAAATTTGAATGAATTGTGGTTTAGGGAAAGTCTCATGGCTGATGAAAGTACTATGGCATATAACAATGCTTGGGGAGGGACAATCCTTTTTCCGAAAGAAAAGTGGGAACAATGGTATCAAACTTGGCTTAATAGTTGGGAATTTAATTATTATTATCGATATTTATTTGACACCAACAACAAGAATTATGTGGGAGAAATCGCTTATCATTACGACAAAAACAGGGGAATACACATATGTGATGTAATTGTTTTGTCAAAATACAGAAATAAAGGATTTGGTTCACAGGGTATCCAGTTGCTATGCAAGGTAGCAAAGGAAAATGGAATATCAATATTATACGACGATATAGCTGCTGATAATTCATCATATAAATTGTTTTTAAAGAATGGTTTTATAGTTGATTATCAAAACAGCGATGTAGTCATGGTCAAAAGGACTTTATAAGTTCTTGTTTGTTCAGTAGATTATGAGCATAATCTTTTCTGCAATGGTTAAGATCCATCCATCAAAACGCTGTATGGATCTTAACCGTCCGCCATTACAGAAAAAAGCAAGTCTTGCGACTTGCTTTTTTCAATGAAATTTGCCATGTGGGCAAGTAAAATATATTTGCTTCGCAAATGTAAAATGCGCTGCGGCACATCAAGGTAAATTTTATTTTACTTTCTTTGTCAGCAGATAACATCATAATCCTCATGATTATTTCATACTGTGTAGCGATTTTTTATTAGATATGTTATAATAACCACAGAGGCAATTTTATGAAATAAACAAATTTGCAATACACTTTTTTCAACAAATGACGTAAGAAGGAGTATATATTAATGAACAAAACTTTACTTGGAAAAACAAATATGGAAGTTTCTCAAATTATATATGGAGGAATAGTTTCCATGAGTGACGGTCAGGAGCTTTCTGATCAATATGTTGAATATGCTGTAAATAATGGTATAAATTATTTTGATGTAGCACCAAGTTATGGTGATGCCCAGGAAAAATTAGGGAATTCCCTTGTTCCTTATCGAAAATCAGTTTATCTTGCATGTAAAACAGGTATGAGAACAGCAGAAGAAGCTAAAAAGGAACTTAATGAGTCATTGAATTTACTTCATACAGATTACTTTGATATATATCAGATGCACGCTTTATCAAGTATAGAAGATGTGGATGCTGCTTTTTCAAACGGCGGTTGCTTTGAGATTATGCTAAAAGCAAAAGAGGAAGGTATTGTAAAGAATCTTGGCATAACCTGCCACAGCGAAGATGCTGCTGTATATGCTCTATCGCTATACGCCTTTGATACAGTTTTGTTTCCAACAAATTGGGAGCTGCATATGAAAAAAGGATTCGGAGGCAAGATTGCCGCATATTGTAAAAGCCATAATATAGGCTTTCTCGGTATGAAATCTATGATTCATCGTGCATGGTATAGTGATGATGAAAAAAACCAGTCGACTTTTACAAAATCATGGTGTAAACCGATTAGTGATAATGACGAGCTTGCTATTGCTGCGATGAAATATGCGTATAGTATAGGCGCAAGCGCCCTTGTTCCTCCGGGTAATATTAAAAGCTTTACATTTGCTGTCGAGCATATTAATGAGATATCAAAGCCTTTAACGGAAGCAGAAATAAAACTTCTTAATAAAGAACTGATCGCTATTGATGATCACTTTTTCTTCTGAAATATACAATTTTAGTATTTCTGTCTTGATTTATGTTGTGTACATAACCTCCACTACGTCGGCTCAAAATGATCTACCGATCAGCCGAAAATATCTTTTTTATAGTGCATATACAGAAAAAAGAGATTGTCGATGGTTGCCGGCAATCTCTTTTCTTTATATTGACAATTACAAATTTTAGTTTGTATAATTTAGACGAGGTTGTTGATAAACGGTAGGGGATAATTTGAAAGGCAGAACCATTATGAACCATATTCATCAAACAATTATAAACTCAATAGTAAAAAAAGCGGATAAGGTTTGTCCGGATTCGTTGGCGTTGATTGGAACCTATGGGTCAGTTGCTACCGGTGATGATTATCATAAATCTGATTTAGACCTGATGATATTAATCAATGATGATAATGGATGGAAATTAGGCTGCGGATTTATCTTGGATGACACGAATATAGGCTATGATATTTACTGCACCAATTGGGAAGGGCTTGAATGGGAATCAGAATGTCATCATGCTCATTTATCCAAATTATTGGATTCTCAAATTGTATATGTTAAGCAGCAGGTGTTTTTAGAACGGTATGAAAAGATAAGGGATAAAGCAAAAGCATTTTTTGCATCGGAGCAAAGAAATGAAAAGGCAACAGAATCGTTGAAGAACGCAAAACTTTCGTATGCAGAAGTTTGCTTAACAGATTCAATTTCGAAAGTGAGAACAGAAGCATCAAATGTTATTGGCTGCTTATTGGATACCATAATGTTATTCAATGGTAGATATTTTAAACTCGGTATCAAAAGAACTTTTCAAGAGTTGGAAAAAATGAAATTATCACCTTGTTTTAAAGAAGGAATTTATTCTATTGTAAACAGTGAAGATGCTGCAACGATTAAGTTATCGTTAGCTTCTTTAATCAATTATGTGGCGGATTATATTAAAACTCAAAAGGAAAAAGAGCAACCTTGTGCGGAGAACATTACCGGTTCATACGAGGAAATGTTTTCGAATTGGAGAAATAAGGTTGAAGAAGCTGCCAATAATGGAGACCCGTTTGCTTCATTTATGAATCTATGTTCTTTGCAGAAAATGATTCACGAGATGGCAGAAGACGTTGATACAGAAGATTTTGAAATAATGGATCAGTATAATCCTAACAATTTAATGCAAAACATTCATGTATATGATATTGCGTTAGAAAAGTATAAAAAGACTTATGATAGAGCCGGAATTTCACCCAAACATTTTGCAAATGTGGACGAGTTTACAAAATATTATTTGTCTTGCCATATATAATTCTGCGGATTGCAAATCGGTTATTTCAGTCTGCTTTGCATTATGGGTATATCAGTCTATTTTTGAAAAACCTTGTAGCGCGGAATTCTTCTTTCTTGTTTTTTTCAAGGCTCTTTGTGCAGTGAAAATGAATGGTGCAAATATTGTAAAGTAACAATTCCTTGTAATGCAGTGTCCGCTTTACCATTCCTTGTTATGTCATACAAAATAAATATTAAAAACTGCCACCGGGTAGGAATGCATTGAGCATTCGTTTACACATCGTTAGGTCTAAGTAGATGTGTATGCGGATGCTTATTTTTTGGAGGTTAAAGTTCTATGAATCGATTCAGATCAATGTTAAATTATTTTTCCAAAGGAGAGTTGCTACTGTGCCTTAGCTCTGTTTTTGCGGTTGTTGTCTCGTTCTGCCTTTTTGACCGCAGTAATTATTTAGCACTTGTAGCGTCGCTCATTGGCGTAATCTCGTTGATTTTTAATGCCAAAGGCAATCCGTTCGGACAATTTTTGATGATTATTTTCAGCATGCTTTACGGATGGATATCGTTTACTTTTTCCTATTATGGCGAAATGATGACGTACCTTGGAATGACAATGCCGATGGCAGTGGTTGCACTGATTTCATGGATGAGAAACCCGTATAATGGAAACCAATCGGAGGTGAAAATTCATCGTTTGTCCCGCAGGGAATGGGGTGTAATGTGGATTCTGACAATAATCGTTACAATTGGTTTCTATTTTATTCTCAGATATTTCAGCACCGCCAATATTATTCCAAGTACCGTATCGGTTACAACGAGCTTCGTGGCGGTTTATCTCACGTTTAAAAGAAGTCCCTATTATGCGGTTGGATATGCAGCCAACGATATTGTACTGATTGTTCTGTGGGTTTTGGCAGCAATTCAAGATGTTTCCTATTTATCCGTAGTAGTGTGTTTTGCAGCATTTCTTGCAAATGACATTTACGGGTTCCTTAATTGGCGCAGAATGGAGAAACGGCAGACCGGCAGTTTATCATAAGAATACGAATTTCTCTTGAAACGGTATAAAAACGAACCGCATCTTGTTTCTCTGTACAAGGTGCGGTTCGTTTTTGGGGTGATTATGTAAGTGTTTTATGGGGGACAAACCCTTGCCCCAAAAGAAAAAGTATTTTTGCAGATTGAAGCAATTGGGTCTGCATCACACAGAAAATGAGCGGGATTTCCGACGCAACAAGAAAATCAATTGCTGACATTCAGAAAAGGACGGAGTGCACCGGCGACGCCTGAAATTGGCATGGTTTGCAAGGTAATTTTACCGGGCCCCTTCACTACGGTATTAAAGATTCCTTCACCGCCGAACAGCATGTTTTTCACGCCGGGAACGGTGACAATTTCCATGGAACAAGTGCTGTCCATAGCAGCCAAATACCCCGTATCCACCACCATCGACTGCCCGACACCGAGATCATATTCCACGGCATAACCGTCAATTTCAATAAAAGCAGTTCCGGAGCCGGAAAGTCGCTGCATAATGAAACCTTCACCGCCAAACAATCCGGCACCCAGCTTTTTCTGAAAGTGAACAGAAAGCTGTACGGTGGGGTCGCTTGCAAGAAATGCCGATTTTTGTACGATAATGTCCCGTCCGGGAGCAATTTGCAACGCACGGATGGAACCCGGAAAACTGGATGCAAATGCAATGGTGCCGTTGCCGCCCTGAGCAGTATACCGGTTCTGGAACAATGCTTCGCCCGCAAACATCCGGCCAAACGCTTTTCCCAATCCGCCGCTCGTGGTAGTTTCCATTTTCATATTCGGGCTCATCCAACACATGGAACCCCGTTCGGTAATCATGGCTTCACCTGCTTGCAAAGAGCAGATGACAACTGGTAAAGGTTCTCCGATGATTTGATAATTCATTGCTACCCCATCCTTTTTGTTAATCCGACGCACCGAAACCGCATGATTGGTATAATACTTAACCGGTACATCTTTTTTTCAGTATATCATTATTTTTTAATTGATAGAAGTCGGTTTCAAAAAATTAAGCATTTTGGGGCAATTTTTGGCGAACGGATCTTGCCGTGCGGACGGTTGCCAATTTGCCGTGTTTAGCGTATAATAAAAAAGTATATTTTGTGATTTGAGATTTGCAGCGTTTGGGGGAAGATGGCATGCGGGAAGCGTATTTGGACAACAGTGCCACCACAAAGGTGTGTGCACAAGCGGCGCAGAAGGTGCTGCAAGTGATGACCGAAAGCTATGGCAATCCGTCCTCACTTCATACAAAAGGGCAGGAGGCGCAGCGTGAGGTTGCATTGGCTCGCGGAGAGATTGCCGATTTGCTCCATTGCAGGGCAGATGAACTGACCTTTACCTCTGGTGGAACCGAAGCAAACAATCTTGCGGTGCTTGGCACTGCAGCAGCACGGCGCAGGCTGGGCAGCAGGATTGTGATTTCAGCGGTGGAGCATTCGTCGGTGATGGAAAGCGCGGCCCAGCTGGAAAAGCAAGGCTTTGAGGTGATTCGTCTGCAGCCCGATCGGTTTGGAAGAATTCCCGAGGAGCGTGTGTTTGCAGCGGTCAATGCCGAGACCATTCTGGTTTCCATGCAGATGGTAAACAATGAGGTGGGAGCAGTGGAACCGGTGGAGACGCTGGCACGGGCAGTGCAGCGGGCAAAGGCACCAGCGCTGGTTCATGTTGATGCGGTGCAGGCGTTCGGCAAACTGAATGTTTTTCCGCAAAAGATTGGCGCAAATCTGCTCACCGTCAGCTCGCATAAAATTTGCGGACCAAAGGGCGTGGGCGTGCTTTATCTTTCCAAGGGCAGCCGAATTCTGCCGCGGCAATTTGGCGGAGAGCAGGAAAAAAAGCTGCGTCCCGGCACCGAGGCGGTTCCGCTGATTGCCGGTTTTGGCGCAGCGGCTGCGTGCTTGCCGCCGGTGGAAACATCGATAGAATCTATTCGTTCTCTGCGGGACGACTGTGTACGTCAGCTTTTGCAGCTGCAGGGGGTTGTGATGAATTCCGGAGCGGATGCTTTGCCTTACATTCTTAACTTTTCCGTTCTTGGCATTCGCTCGGAAACAATGCTGCATCACCTTGCCTCACGCGGTGTTTATGTTTCCAGCGGATCTGCCTGTGCAAAAGGGAAAAAGAGCCATGTACTTTCCGCCATGGGGCTTGAGCCAAACCGCATTGATTCCGCAATCCGTGTCAGCTTTGGTCATGAAAACACGCGTGAGGATGTCGAACAATTGATTGCTGCCCTGCGCGAAGGAATGGAAACTATTGTGAGAAGATAACCATATAGTCTGCAAAACAGAAAGGCTGGTCAACAATAAATGAAGGAAATTATTCTCGTCAAGGTCGGAGAGCTGGCGCTTAAAGGCTTGAACAAGCACACATTTGAAGATATTCTGGTGCGGAATATGCGCCGCTCCCTCAAGCCGCTCGGAGAATGCAAAATCCAAACGGCACAGTCCACGATTTATGTTTTTCCCAAGGAAGATTCATTTGATATGGATCTTGCCGCGGAGCGGGTGGGAAAGGTGTTTGGCATTTCACGCTTTTCCCGTGCATGTGAAACGGAAAAGGATATGGACTCGATTTGTGAAGCTGCAGCACAGTATCTTGCGCCGCAGCTGGATGGCTGCCAAAGCTTTAAAGTGGAAGCCAAACGCTCGGACAAAACATTTCCGCTCAATTCTCCTGCAATCTGCAATGAGCTTGGAGGGTATCTGCTGGAAAAATTTCCGCATCTTCATGTCGATGTGCATAATCCCGATTTAATTGTGATTGTGGAGGTGCGCGATTTCGGCGCATATGTGCATGGTCAGGCGCTTGCCGGAGCGGGCGGAATTCCCGTGGGAACGGGAGGAAAAGCAGGCGTGCTGATTTCCGGCGGAATCGACAGTCCGGTTGCGAGCTGGATGATTGCAAAACGCGGCGTGGAGCTCTATCCGATTCATTTTGCCAGCCCGCCTTATACCAGTGAGCGCGCTGAACAAAAGGTGATTGAACTGCTGCGCAGGGTTTCGCTTTATTCCGGCGGGATGACACTGCATATTGTTCCCTTCACCGAGGTTCAGGAGCAGATTGTAAAAAATTGCCCGGAAGAATTGTTTACCATCATTATGCGCAGATATATGATGAAGCTTGCCGAGAAGGTTGCACAGCAGTGCGGATGCATGGCGCTTGCAACCGGCGAAAGTCTGGGACAGGTTGCAAGCCAGACGCTGCAGGCAATCGGCTGTACCGATGCGGCTGTTACCACCATGCCGGTTCTGCGCCCCTTGATCGGGATGGATAAGGAGGAAATTGTCCGCATTGCCCGCCGAATTGATACGTTCGAAACTTCAATTGAGCCGTATGAGGATTGCTGCACGGTCTTTACACCAAAGCACCCACGCACACGCCCAATTCTGAAATATGTGGAGGAAGCGGAAGAAAAGCTGGACGAGTCCGGATTAATGGAACGTGCTCTGGCAGGAATCCGCTGGGTGAAAATTTAAAAAGCCAATTTCTATTATTTCATCAATCTTTCCGGTTTGCACGAAAGGCGGTTATGTTGAATGGAACCATTTGAGAATGAAAACAGCAAAGAGCTGCAGCAAGAACCAAGTCCCGAGGCTCCCCGCGAAGAGGAATCGCAGCAACCGGTGCAGCCTCTTAAGCCGAAAAAAAAGAATACGGCCAAGCGGATTGTGCTGACAATTATTTTTTGGCTTGCGCTTGCCGTAATGCTTGTCTCCGGCGGAGTTCTGATTTATGAGCTTGTGATCATTCCGGGGCAAAGCCACAAATCAACACAAGGGTATCAAAACATTCACAGCCGTCCGGAATCTTCATCGGAATCGGTTGATGAAGTGGACCCGAATATTCTTCCGGAGTTTTTGCCATTGCTCCAAAAAAACGAGCATATTGCCGGCTGGCTGACGATTCCGAACACCACGCTGGACCACCCTGTCTTCTGGACACCGGAAGATCAGAATTATTATTTGCGCCGTGATGCTGACGGAAACGATAACAAGTTGGGAAGCTTGTTTCTTTCCGCAGGAAGCACCCTGCAGCCGCAGGCAAAGGTGATGGTGATGTATGGCCACAACATGGAGGATAACGATGAAATGTTTGGTCAGCTTCTTAAATTCAAAAAGCTTGATTTTCTGAAAGCAAACCCAACCTTTACCTTTGATACACTTTATCGACGCGGAGAATGGAAGATTATTGCGGTATGCCGTGCAAGTGTTGCTCCGGCGGACGAAGGCTCGTTTGTGTATTATAATACCGATTACGGCGACCAAGAATCCTTCGATGCATTTATCCGCAATGCGCGAACCAGATCGCTTTTTCATATTGATGATGATGTCAGCTACAGCGATTCTCTCGTTGCGTTTTCCACCTGTGAGTATAACTTTTGGGGCGACCGCTTTGTCATTATTGCGCGCAAGCTGCGCGAAGGAGAGACGGCAGACTCTGTTTCAACGGAAAAATATGAATCCAATCCCGTGATTCTGATGCCGAATTCGTATTATGCGCTGAACTATATTCATGAAACCGCGCCTTCCCAGGAATCAATCGATGCGGCATATGAGGCTTTCTATGGTGCGGAGGAATCCACATCGTCTGCGGAATAGTGATTGGTTCATTCGTTTAGTCTAATTTCATCCCGTTTCGCATAACTATGTTCCGGAATTCAAATTCAGGGCGCGCGGAAAGGGATGGTCGGATTATGTTTGTTTTTTCAGTGAAAGCAGACAAGAAAAAGCTTTTGTGGATTGCCTGCGGCGCTGTGGTGCTGATTGTGCTGATTATTGTGCTGGTCACATCGCGCGGGGGAGCAGTGCAAACAGCGGCGGGGTATCAAATGCAGGCACAGGACAATTCGCAGAGGAAGGCATTTCTGGCGCAGTTTGGGTGGGAGGTTTCCGAGGAACCGACCGAAATTTGTGAGGTCATTATTCCGGAAACCTTTGATTCTGTTTATCAGAAGTACAACGAGCTGCAGCAGTCACAGGAGTTTGACCTGACACGTTATCAAGGAAGAAGAGTCAAGCGGTGGACCTATCTGGTGACCAATTATCCCGATTATGAGGGAGAGGTTGTTGCAAATTTACTGATTTACAACAATACGGTTATCGGAGGCGACATTTGCTCAAAGGCGTTAGATGGATTTATGCAGGGGTTCCGGCGTAATTCCGAGCCGATTGCATTGCCGTCGGAAAGTACCGCGCAATCGCAGGCAGAATCACAACCGCAGTCTGCGGCAGCTTCACAGGAAGCTTCTTCGGCAGCACAAAGCACCGCACAGACGGCTTCAAAGTGATGGGGCGGGGTACATAAAAATAAAAAGGATGGAAAAGATCATGACAATGCAGCGGCTTGACAAATTGCTGGCGTCTCAGGGGCTCGGGAGCCGAAAAGAGGTCGGTGCATTGCTGCGTGCCGGGCGGGTAACGGTTGACGGCGACGTGGTGCGCAGCGGAGAAACAAAAGTTGACGGTGATGCGCAGCGGATTGTTGTGGATGGTACCGTTATTTCGTACCGGCAGTATTTGTATCTGATGATGAACAAACCGGCAGGTGTGATTTCAGCATCCAGTGACCCCAAGGCCAGAACCGTGGTAGATCTTGTTCCGCCCGCACTGCACAGGCGCGGGCTTTTTCCCGCAGGCAGGCTGGACAAAGATACGACCGGGTTACTGATTTTGACGGACGACGGGGATTTTGCTCACCGGATGCTTTCCCCCAAGAAAGGCGTGGACAAACTTTATCATGCGGTGGTGGACGCACCGATTACCCAGACGGAGATAGAAGCATTCCGGAAGGGAATTGTTTTTGCCGATGGAACGGTTTGTTTGCCGGCGGGCCTTTTGGTTTTGCAGGAAGGTGAAAATCCTTTGGTTCAGGTTTGCATCCGTGAAGGAAAATTTCATCAGGTAAAAAAGATGTTTCTTTCTGTCGGAAGAACGGTGCTGGCACTGCGCAGGGTACAGATTGGTGCGCTGAAGCTCGATCAGGCGCTTGCAGAGGGGGAATGCCGTGAGCTGACGCAGGAAGAATTGAAATTTGTATTTCAAGTACAAAAACAGGGTTAATTTTGTTCAATTTCTTGGAAGTGAGGATTTATTTTATAAATATTATCTAAATCATCAATTTTAAGTTTGGGTAAATCAAGGGATTCCATTTTTCGAAATCATCTGCTATAATATTGACATACTCAATAACTTCGGTGTTTCACACCACCGAAAAGATCAGGAGGAAATGAAAGATGTCTAGCGTTACCTTAAAGAATATTTACAAGAAATATGCAGGCGGTGTTGTTGCGGTTTCCGACTTCAACCTCGAAATTGAGGATAAGGAATTTATCATTTTGGTTGGCCCTTCCGGTTGCGGAAAGTCCACCACACTGCGTATGATCGCCGGCCTGGAAGAAATCAGCGAAGGTGAACTGTACATCGACGACAAGCTCGTCAACGAAGTAGCTCCGAAAGACCGTGATATCGCCATGGTGTTCCAGAACTACGCTCTGTATCCGCATATGACCGTGTTTGATAACATGGCATTCGGTTTGAAGCTTCGCAAAACCCCGAAGGCTGAAATCAAACGCCGCGTTGAAGAAGCTGCTAAGATTCTCGATATTACCCATCTGCTTGACCGTAAGCCGAAGGCTCTTTCCGGTGGTCAGCGTCAGCGTGTTGCCCTTGGTCGTGCTATCGTTCGTGAGCCGAAGGTCTTCCTGCTTGACGAGCCGCTCTCCAACTTGGATGCTAAGCTGCGTGCGCAGATGCGTACCGAGCTTGCAAAGCTGCATAAGAAGCTGGGCACCACCTTTATCTATGTTACACATGATCAGACCGAAGCTATGACCATGGGCGATCGCATCGTGGTTATGAAGGATGGTTTCATCCAGCAGGTCGATACTCCTCAGAACCTTTACAGCAAGCCGGTTAACATGTTTGTTGCAGGCTTCATCGGTTCCCCGCAGATGAACTTCATCAATGCTACGCTTGAAAAAACTGGCGATAAGATTGTTGCTAAATTCGGCGATTTCACGATTGACGTTCCGGCAGAAAAGAACGTTGACAACAAGCTGAATGAGTATGTTGGCAAGGATATTGTCATCGGTGTTCGTCCGGAAGATATTTACGATGACGAAGAGAGCATCGAAAAATATTCCAACGGCATTGTTACCGCTAAGGTTGAAGTTACCGAGCTGATGGGCGCTGAAATCTTCCTGTACCTCTCCTGCGGTGAGAATCAGATTACCGCTCGCGTTGACCCGACCTCTACTACACAGGCCGGTGCAGAGATTAAGATTGCCATCAACTGCAAGAACCTTCATGTGTTCGACAAGGAAACCGAAACCTGCTTGACCATCTGAGTTTGATTGAATTGGTAATTGAAGGCAGTGTTGCATTTGCAGCACTGTCTTTTTTTGCGTAAAAAGTGTGTGAACCGGATGCGAAAAATAATTGAAAATTGCAATAACAAACTGAACACTCTGAAAGATAAAGGTACACATTAGCGCAGGGCATAGA
>CAKXIK010000011.1:50761-67092 GCA_934875675.1 uncultured bacterium | reverse complement strand
GCGGTATACCGTTTTCCTGTACCCAAACAGGCATTTAATGATTCGGAACGCATGCTCCACTTTGCAGCGGACAGACGATTTGCGGTTTTCAAGATACCGCTCCCAGTCAACTGCGTTGTCGGAAACATGAGTCAGATGCCCGGGACGGCGGTTGATTCGGAAGTCAATCCTGGAATAGTGCTTGTCGTTTGCAATCTCCGGACGTTTCTGGATGCCGAGGTAACCAGAATCGCCGTAGACCACCTCGTCATCCTCTCGAAGCAATGCTGCAGTTTGGGTAATGTCGTGCTCATTGGCTGCGGTAACCCTAATCGTGTGAACCAATCCGCTGCCGGCATCTACACCGATGTGGCACTTCATGCCGAACTTTCACTCGTTCCCTTTCTTTGTCTGATGCATTTCGGGGTCACGAGCCTTTTCGGCGTTCTTTGTGGAGCTTGGCGCGTTGATTATGGTCGCATCTACAATCGTGCCGCCCTTCATCATGTGGCCTGTCTGTACCATGACCCGGTTGATTGCCTCGAAAAATAGCTTGTTCAGGCCGTTGGCTTCCAGAAGGTGACGAAATTTGCACAGCGTTGTTTCATCCGGTACAGATTCTTTCAGAAAGTCAATACCAGTGAATTTGCGCAGGGCATAGCTGTCGTAAATAGAATCTTCTGTTGCCGGATCTGACAGGTTAAACCAGATCTGAAGCAGGTACATCCGCAGCATCTTCTCAATCCCCATCGGCGGGCGTCCACGCTTTCCGTTGGGGTAGTAAGGTTCAATTACTTTGATCCATTCGTCCCAGGGGATGATTTCTTCCATGGTTTCCAGATATTCTTCGCGTTTCGTTTTCTTCTTCCGCAAACTATATTCCATGTCTGTAAATGTTTTCTGTTTCATATTCTACACCGCCGTTACGTTTTTTTCCATTATACCATATTCTGATAGCTGCGGTCGCTATAATTATTCAGAGTTTCCTTAGAAAAATATTTTATTGCAATCATTCTACAGGTCAGGACAAGTGGAGCAGACTAAACGAATCGGCGTAATTCATAGTAGAATTCAGTAGTCTGGAGGAGTCATGGAGCAGGATCACTACTTTATTTACAACTGCAAAGGTTTAACAGCAAGTGAAATAAAGGCTGCTAAACGTGCTCATTGGGGAAAATGAGCCAGACTGTGTGAAAACGCAGCGGCAGAGACAACGTAGGGCGTAGAAAAAAGTTGAACAGCAAAAATGCAGGCCATCAAGCCTGCATTTCCGCTACTATTTTTCCTGTTCCCAAAATTCGTATCGCCCGTTTCATGTTATAAGTCAAAAAGTGCAGACAAGATTCAGCCCGCACACTTTCCGTCCCTTTGGTCAGAAAATATGTGAAGCCGAATGCTCTTTTTACCGTGCCGAACGGATGCTCCGCTAAACACTTTCGTTGCCGGAATAATTCTTTGTTCTGTGCGGTTCGGACATCCACACGCTCGGCAAATCGTTGGTATTTTGGATCTTGAATTGTGCGGTAAGGACTTTTCGTGCACTGTTCCCGCACAGCACATTGTCTGCAAGCAGAAGGATTGGTATAGTTTTCTTCTTCGCGCTTTGATGTGGAGCGCTTTTACACATGAGCCAGTACAGTTCCTTCGGGGCAAATGTAGGCATCCAAATTTTCATCATAAATGAATTTATCCTTTGCATATCGCTCATTCGGAGCTGATTGCAGTGTTGGTTTTGGTGAAATGGCAAAAATGTTATCCCTCTCGCACAACATGAATTGTTTTGCAGAATAATAGCCTTTGTCAGCAATCGCGGCAAGCGTAGAAACGTCGAGTTCTTCCTTTGCCAGTGCAGAAATGTTATGCAGCTGCTCGCGGTCGATTACCTCACTTGTTACATCAACAGCGACGATGAGATGATTGGACGATTCCACGGCAATTTGAACGTTGTGGCTGACTTCGCGTCCGTTGTTTTTCACCAGCATCATCTTGCTATCCGGATCGGTCAGCGCAATATCTCCGTTTTGTTCAATATCAGAAAGCTGCTCTTGCAGTTCGCCCATGCGTTTTTCAATACCGGATAGATTTTTTGCAAGTCTTTTTTCGTAAAGCTCGGAGGTGGATTTTGCCGTTCTTGCTCGTCATTTGCATCCAGCAAGGAAAGATACTTTTTGGCTTGGTCTTCATAGTGTTCAATCTTTTTCTTGGTTTTCTTTGCGGTGCAATATTTGTCGCTGGAATTGTTCGCTCTGAATTTACTTCCGTCCACAGCAGCCATTTCCTTGCCGATTAACCCAAGCCCATCGCAAAGCATACTGAAACGGCTAAACGCTTTTTTGATAGCAACTTTGTTATCTTTGCGAAAATCAGCAATTGTTTTGAAATCCGGTGCAAGACCGCCGATCAACCACATGACTTCGATGTTTCGTCCGCATTCCCGCTCAATTTTGCGGCTGGAGCGAATACCGTTAAAATAGCTGTAGGTGTACAGCTTGAACATATCCACAGGGCTATACGGTTTGCGGCCTGTGGCAGAGGTCTTTGCATATTTAAAACCGAGATTTGGAATATCCATGTTTTCCACAATGGCATCAATGGCGCGCACTGGATTTTCGGCATCTATCATATCGTCAAACGACATCGGCAAAATGTTCATCTGATTGCGGTCTGCACTCTCTTTATATCGCTCCATTTTTCGCATCTCCATGTGGTTTTTATTACTTCTATTATACCACTTTGAGGCGCTTTTTTTGAAAGTAAAACGGTAGCTTTTACTATGTGTTTTCACACAGGCTGGAGCATAGTCTTCATTGGGTTCTATGACTTTTCAAGAAGACGAAAGTAGAGCCAGAAAGGATAATTCTGCTGAAAATCTAAACATATTGCGACATATGGCTTACAATGTTCTCAAATGTGACTCTTCTGTGAAAGGTAGTTTTTCGGACAAACAATTTATGTGTCTGTTGCAGTCATCCCACTTGGATAAAATTGTGAATCAATGGCGTTGTTCACAATCTGTTTACTCATTGAACTACCGTGGTACTATGCGCTAATTTTAAACAAAAAGGATCTGATTCGGTTGAAAGATTATTTTGCTCTGCACAAACCGGTGCATTTTATTTTTCCCATTGACGGAGACTGTTTAAATCAGTTTGACGGAGCAGAAAAAAACGGCCAGCTCATCATTAAAGCACTTGTTGCCGCAGCACCTGATGCAGATATATATATCAATGAAGAAAAGGCTTTTTTTAACGGAAAGTATTTTGAAGCTGAATTGGCGTTAGAAGGCAGGCGCAATACTTTTTTTGCAGAAGACATGAACTGCCGCCAAAACTGTGATCGGATTGCGGTTTACGACTTCCGCCATTCGGTAGGTAAATATCGTATTTCATCCGACGATAATATTCTTTTTTTGCAGGATATTACAAAAAATCAGGATGTTTATCATTCCATCTTTGAAAATCCATATTTGGCGGTTTACAAAGAGGCACATGATAAATTTGATGCTAAAGTACATCTGAATCTTTTCTATGAAACGGACGATATGCCCGGTTTTTCAATTTGCCGTGACTATTTTAATCTTTCTATGATGACCGACAAGTTCAAGGCGGAGTGGGAAGAAAATTCCGATTGGCTGCATCTTTCTTTCCATGCACATCAGGAACATCCGGATATGCCGTATAAGCACACAACCATGAAGCGCATGACAGAAGACGCCAATAAAATCAACGCCGAGATCCGCCGCTTTGCCGGTGAGAAAACCCTTGCCAAGGTTTGCACCGTTCATTGGGGCGAATCAAATATTGGCGGTGTTCGTGCACTGCGCTCTGTTGGGTATCGCGGCTTAACGGGCTACTTTGAGTTCTTTGACAACGGCGATCCACTGGTTGCTTATTATTATCCGGATGAATTGGTACGTCACGTTGGCGCCCGCGATTTTTGGATGAATACGGAAGAAGACGTGATGCATGGCCGAATTGATCTGGTTCTCAATACGGTAAAATACGAAGACCTAATGCCGCGGCTGGAAGCAATTAAGGCAGATGTTCACCGCAGCGGCTTTGTTGAGCTGATGATTCATGAGCAGTATTTTCACCCCGACTATGCATCCTATATTCCGAAATTCCGTGAACTTGTGGTAGACTCTGCAAAATGGGCCTATGATTACGGTTATCGGGGTTCACTGATGGACGAAGTCATGTTTGAATAAGTATACATACACCGCCGTGCATTTGCATGGCGGTTTTTTGTTGTTTTTTCCAAAATATTACTTAACATTTTATTTTTTTCATTCTTTATACTTTATTTTCTACATTTTTCGTGCATGTTTAGTGTTGCATTTCGAAAAACGAAATGGTATACTGTGTATGGTTATCGTATTAATATGATAACTACTTTTTTGTTAACTGCAGAATAAATACCTTCTGCGTTCTTTTTTATCAATGAAAAAATGCCTTTTATATTGTTTAGATTCGATTGCGAATTTTGTTCTTTTAGCAGCCACTTGCAATGGTTACGCATCGTAAAGAGAAGCGATTGATGAACCGTCTTGATTGAGGGAGGCTTTGAGTTGAAAAGAATATCTAATATTTTGGCTGTTTTAAGCGGCGCCTCTGTTTCCGTGCTTTTTGTGGTTCTATTCAGTCAAAGCACTGTTTCCGATGTAGAGTCATCTCTTGCGTTTTCGCTTTTGTTGATGCTGATCGGTGGAATTTTGCTTTTAATCTGCGGAATTGTGGGGCTGCTGTCACAAAGAATTACCGCTTTTATCTGCCTTGCCATTGTTACCGCGATTATTCTTCTCTCGGGATTTTTTATGTCAAATCATTATATTGTTTTTTCTTTTTTGAGCGTAGTTTTAATTTTTGTTTTCTTTGCGAATTTGCGGAAAAGAAAAGAAAAAGAACCGGATTAAATACGAGTGGTCGTAAAGACAACTTGTGAACCGAGGGTCAAGGTAAACTGAATACGAGAGAAAAGGCTATCGATTTTATATAATCGATAGCCTTTTCTTTGCAATAACAACGTTTGATTGACAAAACTACTTTAATTTACTATAATAGTCTGTAAGCTAACTAACTTATATCGAGGTGATTATTATGTCGGCTGATACTTCGGCTGCCGAGTTTTGCGAAAGAAATATTACGGACTTATCTGTAACAGAGTTCTCCTTTGGTGGCTATTTGCGGGCGCTAAGAACAGCAAAGGGCGTATCCATTCGAGAGCTTCATCTTTGTATGGACTTTTCTCTCTGAACATGCTATCGTGTCTTGCTGCAAGGAGGTGAGGCACATGGACGATATTCTGACGGTGCTGTACGACAGTTTTTACATCCGGCCGGAAATGGCGGCGCTGAAGCAGTCGGTGGAAGCCAACCGGGCGCTGCTGCGAGACAAGCTCCCGGCGGAGCAACGGAAGATCGTGCTGCGGATCGTGGACGATCTCACGATGATGACAAGTGAGGAATCGCTGGACAGCTTTCTCTACGGATTCAAGCTGGCGTGGCAGCTGGCAAATGAACTGAACAATTACAAAGAAAACGAGCGTTCAACGCCGACGGGAACTGTCGGGTTGGACGCTCGTTTTGTATCTGAGGAAGGAGAGCCAATATGAAAAAGGCAACCGCGAATGCCTTCGCAATCGCGGCGTGTGCCGCCCTATGTGCCCTCGTGTGGGCATGGGTACCGACAGGCGGGGAAGTAACCGAGCAGATGCCAGACGCGGCTGTCAGCGCAGAAGCCGCCGCAGCGGAATCAGCACCAGAAATCACTTTATCCTCTGATGATGAGCCCGTACTCATATCAATGCAAACCGAACCAAACAAAGGCCCGGAGGATTTAGCGGCAGCGGAAGAAGCGACTGCGATGACCGTCACGGAGACAGCGCCTATCCCTGCGGCAGCGGTTGAGCCTCCGGTAATCGTGACATCGCAAGAACCAACGCCACCGTCTACTTCGCAGACCGAGGCAGTTCGTGCTGATCCGTATCATACCGACGTCTACCCGAATAACGTGTACTCCGAAAAGCTTCTCTACGATGCGGACGGCAACCTCATTGGCAAAACCATCACCTACCCTTGTGCCTTCGGGCCGGACACGATCTGGATCGACGGTCACGCTTTCTACGACCTGCCCGGCTTCGGGCTCATTGAATGGAGCGACCCAAGTCAGGTAACTGAGAACTATACCATGTACGAATCCGGCGTGAAGGTTGGCACCATGGGCAGCGAGGATGAGACACCGCCGCACGGCGCAACAGTGCCAGCTCCAGAGCTGCCGGAACCTATCGGCGAGGTCATTGACCAGACGATCAGCACAAGGCCGGAGAAGAACAGCACACCGCCCGACTACAAGCCGAATACCATGCCTTCGGCTGACCTCATTGACGGAAAGTAAAGAAGAGTTGAACCCGCTCAGTAACTACATAAAACTATGCCCCGAAGCAGGGCTGTTCAAGGCCTGCTCCGGGGCTTGGTTTGTTTCTTTTTCTATGCACCGTTTTTGTCTGTGGTCTACAAAACCAAATCCTTCGCATACGGCCCGTTCGCACCATCGTCCGAAATGCGGCGAAGCAGCTCCTCGCCGCTGAGTTCCTTCCTGCGGTACGTCCTGCGCAGTTCGGACGCAGCGGCAGTCCATGCTTTGAATTCCTCAGCGCTTAACTTCTTCGTTCTGACATCTTCGTCCGAAGCATCCTCCCGATAATAACGGCTGTACATTCGGTTATAGACCCGCTGAAATTCCTGCAGGTAAGGATCGTCGCCCACGGTCTGACTAAACTTCTGCTTGGCGCCGATCTGCTTGCAGGTGTGCTTTCCGTCGTAAAGACGGTGGCAATAGCTGCGCTTGCGGTGATCAGTGAGCGCAAAGTATCGGTCGCACAATGCGCACCGCTTAACCCGGACGCCGCGCTTCACCGCCTCCATTAGCTCCAGGAACAGCATCTCGCCGAGATCCTGAACCACGAAGTACTGCTGCATGCTGACCGCATGCTCGCTGTCCCGGTGGAGGTTCTGCAGCACGCCGCGCGTGTCCGTCTCGTCGGCGTTCTGAACTGCAATCACTTTTTTCGCATCAAACCTGCCGCGGCTGACCGGTGCGATCCCGTACATGGTCCGCAGCATTCCGTGCTGAAAATCCGGGTGCCTGTTCCCGAAAATCACATACCGCTCCGGAAGCGTATATTCCGCGAGTACCTCCGTGCTCAGGCAGAGCTCCAGTGCCTCCCGGTACAGCGTCTGCTGTTCAGCATAGTACCGGAACAGAAAGCAGGCATAATCCGTCTGCTCCGAGAGCGTTCTTTCGGACACATAAAAATTCCGCAGCAGTTCTCCGTTGAGAAAGAAGTGGACATAGCTGTGTTGCTCCTTGAGCAAATCCACCGCATCCCAACAGGCATTCCGAATCGCATCCGCATTGGCGCTGACGGCCCCCACGGCCTGCAGCGCCTTCATTTTTTCCAGCGCGGGCGCAAAGTCCAGCTCGCAGAAATCCACGATGCCGTTTCCGATGGCGCCGATCTGCCGGAACGATGAATGCTCGGCGTCGTGATGGAAGAATACGCTGAGGAGGTTGTTGTCATCGACGAATACCTGTGCGTACGGGAATGTGATCTCCATGGCACGCCTCCTTGTAAAGAATGGATTTTAACAAAATAAAATTCTTTCCATCAATTATATAACACGGCGATGGATTTTTCTACAATGAAAGCATGAAAGAAAGGAGGGCTGTAAAATGCCAAAGGAATTGAAAACCGTAGACGGGGCGACGCTGATGGCCGCCCGGCTTCCGCCCATCCGGTATATGATCGAGGGCCTGCTGCCGCAGGGCCTCCATCTCCTCGCGGGCGCGCCAAATCATGGCTGGCGCTCTGGCTGTGTCTGTGCGTGGCGAAGGGAGATACCGTGTGGGGATTCGCCGCCGGACAAAGCGATGTGCTGTATCTCTGCCTGGAGGACAGCTATTCCCGGATTCAGAACCGGCTGCTGGATCTCACGGACGACGCACCGGAGAATCTGTATTTCGCCACCATGTCTGAAAAGCTCCGGTCGGGGTTGGAGCAGCAAGTCGAGCATTTTCTTTCGGAGCATCCTGCCACTGGCCTCGTGGTCATCGACACGCTTCAGCGCGTGCGGAATGTTTCCAGCGAGGCAAACCCCTATGCGGGAGACTACCGCGACCTCGGCATTCTGAAAGAGTTGGCGGACCGGAATCACACGGCGGTACTGCTCATCCATCACCTGCGAAAGATGGGCGACGACGATCCGATGAACATGATTTCCGGGACGACCGGAATCAGCGGGGCGACGGATTCCAATTTCGTACTGTGCCGAAACCGCCGCGGCGACAGTTCCGCCACGCTCTACTGCACCGGCAGAGATATCGAATACCGGGAGCTGTCGCTGGAATTCGACCCTGACACACATATCTGGCGGCTGCTTGCGGACAGCGTCACTGTGAAGCCTGAACCGCGCGACGCGCTCATTCCGGTTCTCTCTGATTTTCTTAACGAGTGTAAATCGTTCACCGGCACGGCGACGCAGCTGGCAGAAGCACTGGTGCCGCGGTGTGAAGAGGCGCTGCTGCCCGCAACGCTGACCAAGCGTCTCCTGCGCGGCAGAGAGGAATTGGCCGCGCGGGGCGTTCGGTTTGAGCTCAGCCGAACCCGCGACCACCGGGAACTGCGGCTGACGCTCGCCGGTGACGGGAGTGACGGCAGTGACGGGAAAAACGATATGGGCTCCGTGTCAAATTTGCCGTCACACCTGTCACAGCCGTCACAAGAGAAACAGCAATGAGAGCAAACGGCACACTCCAACTTGCTGCGCTGCTAAAGGATGCGGGGCGCAAAGCCCTCCCACCTCGGGTGGGGCGAGCAGAGCGTCGGGCTATACGCCCGCCACAGCTCGCTCGGGGCAGAAGCCCCAGACCCCACTGTATAGAGCGCCGCTGGCGCATGGAACATCGAAAGGAGAAATGCCTATGAAGAAAAAGCCTTTTGCTTTTCGCATCAGCGAAAGCGGATACAAAACCCTAAAACAAAAATCTAAGCGTGGTAAAGTCACCATGACCGAATTTTTAGAACGAGCCATCACCGATAAAGAAATCGTCGTAGTGGACGGCGTACAGGAGCTTATCAGCGAGCTCAAATCCATCGGCAGAAACCTCAACCAGCTCACCACTCTTGCCAATATGGGCAAGGTGGATACTGTTTATCTTACCGATACCAAGGCACAACTCAGCAGCATTTACGAAAAGTTGTCTGCCCTATGCGAGGTGACAAAGTAATGGCAACCGTTAATTTTATCCCCTGCAAAAAGCAAAATGCCTTCTCTATGCGAAATGAAATTGAGTATATTTTACAGGATTTCAAGGTGTGCATCGAGCCTGAAAAATTGGACTGCTACCACACCATCAACTTTCAAACCTACTCGCAGGATGCAGATAAGGCAGGCAACATCCGCTTAATCTCAGGCAAGGACTGCTGCCCTGAAATGGCGTTTCATGAGTTTATGGCAACGAAAAATAGATGTAAAAAAGCGGATAAGACCATGTTCTATCATTACGACCAAGCCTTTAAGGATGGCGAAACCATCTCTCCCAAGACCGCACACGAAATTGCCGTAAAATTTGCCGAGGATAATTACCCCGATTTTGAAGTGGTCATCGCCACCCATGTGGACAACGAGCATCTGCATTCTCATTTCATTATCAACTCGGTCAGCTTTAAAACAGGGAAGAAATTACACGAAGGCCCCAAGACCTTGCAAAAGCTTCGTGCCTACTCCGACCAAATTTGCAGGCAATATGGGCTGACCACCCTCAAACCGTACACAGGCGGCAAGTCCAAAAGTCTTGCTTCTCGGGAATATCGTGCCGCCGCTAAGGGACAAAGCTGGAAGTTTTCTTTGATGAATGCCATTGATGTAGCGATGAAAACTAGTGGTACAAAGCATGATTTTATTAAAAATATGGAGCAACAAGGCTATGCCGTTCGGTGGGAGGACAGCCGAAAATACATCACCTACACCTGCCCCAACACCATGTCCTGCCGAGATATTAAGCTCCACGACAACAGATATTTAAAGGAGATGATGGAGCGTGAATTTAAGCTTAGAAGAACTCAAACAGCGGAACGCAGGTTCACCGCCAATCGAGCCGATGCCCACGCAACCGCCACAAACGATAGAACCCTGCCCTCTGACACAGAAAAAGCTGGACGACCTGCTCTACAATCAGGGGCTGATCTGGGATGGGATCGAGGATTTGGAGAAACAGCAGAAAATCCTGCAACAGCAGCTTCACAGCATCAAAAGTCTGGTGAACAGCCTGCCCACGCAGTCACAGATGGAGCAAATCAGCAAGAGCCTGTCCCAAATCCAGCAGACCTTATCACAGGCTGGGAAAAAGAAAGAGAAGCGTTTTTCTCTGCCGAAACTCAGACTGCCGCGGCTGGAATGGACAGTGGAGCTGACCTGTCTGCTGTGGGGGCTGACGGCATTGCTTCTGATATTGTTCGCCTCGGCAAATCTGTGGAGCAGCTTAGCGACCCTGCTCCCATAAAGGACTGCACTACTAAAAGGGTAGTGCATGAACGCAAAAAGGCTATTGGTCAAAAGGAAGATGACCACAGTGGCTATGATTTTGAAATAACGATGCATTAAAGGAGATTGATATTATGAGAAATGAAAAGGAAATTGCACAGCATTATTTAAGAACCAAAATACTTGGGGCTTACGAAACCGCCGATATTATTTGGCAAAGGGACAGCCAAGGCACTTCCCACCGCACCTTTTGGGATAGCTTTGTTTACACCGATGAAACCTCCCACACCATCGAGCGAGATATGGAGGTTGATGGGAAAATGTTCCGTGTTCATTCAGTCTTTCCAATCAACAGTACCTCCACACCTACGAAAAAGATATTGACCGTTATTGGTAATGACTGTGAAAAATCTCTTAAAAATCAGTAATTTTAATAGACTTGTGGCAACTGTTACGGTATCCTTTGTGTTACCGTATTCAGTTTGCCTCACACGAAAAGGAGGATTTTAATGAAGGCAAACAACGAAAAATATACAATACTTTACGGCAGGTTAAGCCAAGAGGATGACAAAAATGGTGAGAGTAACAGCATTAGCAATCAAAGAATCATCTTAGAAAAATTTGCTCAGGATAAAGCTTTTGAAAATACAAAGTTCCTATTTGACGATGGGTATAGCGGAACAAGCTACAACCGTCCTGCGTGGAATGAAATCGTAGCCTTGATGGAGCAAGACCAAGTCGCAACGATAATTGTGAAAGATATGAGCAGACTTGGCAGAGATTATCTGCAAACCGGAAATTTGTTGGAACACACATTTCCAAACCATAATGTGAGGTTCATATCAATATCCGATAATGTAGACAGCCTTTATGGGATTGATGATTTTGTACCATTCAAAGCGTTATTTGATGATTACTATGCCAAGGAATGCAGCAAAAAGCAAAGAACAGTCAGACGTGCTATTGCCGAACGTGGCGAAAGAGTTAGCACAAGACCACCCTATGGCTACAAAAAAGATGAAGAAAATCCAAAGAAAATTGTAGTCGACCCCGAGGTTTCCGATGTTGTAAAATATATTTTCAAGCTATGCTCTGAGGGTAGGGGTCCCAAACAAATTGCAAAACAGCTCACCAAAGAGCAAATCGTCAACCCAACAAATCATTATTTCAACCAAACCGGTGTTGCGTTAACAAGTCTTGATACCACCAAGCCTTTTAACTGGAGTTCGACAACCATAGTAAAAATTCTTGATAATGAAGTGTGCCTTGGGCATACTGTAAATTTAAAAAGCACCACAGTATCCTACAAAAACAAGAAAAAGGTTATCCGTCCCGAGAATGAATGGCTACGCTTTGAGAATACCCATGAGGCTATTATTGGTCAAGAGATTTGGGATATTGCTCATGAGATGCGACAAGGCAAAAAGCGTTCTCGAAAAAATATGGAAGAGCCCAATCACTATGCTGGCTTAATTTTCTGTGCTGATTGTGGTAAACCACTGATTTTACATCGTGCTCACACCATGGATGCCAGTAAAAATAACTTCGCCTGTTCCACCTACAAACGCTTTGGTAAGGAAGAATGTTCTTCTCATTACCTACGAGAATCTCAGCTTACAGCAGTAATCTTGGATGACATTAAACGAGTGACACATTTTGCAAGACAGGACGAAGCCTTGTTCGCACAGTTTATTAATGAGAAAAACACTGCAGAAACAAGAAAAGAAATTACTCGATTGCAAAAAGAGCTGGATACCATGAACAAGCGAGATGCAGAATTAACCGCACTTTTCAAAAGGCTGTATGAGGACAATGTGCTGAGTCGCATCCCCGATGAGCATTACAGAACGCTTTCTGAGCAGTACATTGCAGAACAAAAAGATTTGCATATATCCATTCCCAAAGCTGAAGAAAGAATGGAAAAACTAAAGAGCTCGCTAACCAATGTGGACAGATTCATCGAGAAGGCAAAAAAATATACAGACCTCACAGAGCTAACTCCAGAGATACTCCATCTGTTTGTTGAAAAGATTGTGGTTGGAGAAAAGGCCAAAAAGTATTCCCGTACAGCACCACAGGACATCTGGATTCACTACCGTGACATCGGAATGCTTAACGATGTAAAAGCAGAGTTTGATATCATGTCACTGGATGAAATCTATAATCAAGTGGAAGAAATAGACTGGGACGATGCGCTGCTCCAAGCAATTTAGGCAAAGCAAAAGGCGGACAGCCGAAACTGTCCGCCTCATACCCCGCATTTTAGGTCGGTTCATAAAGTATCTTTATGAACACTCACCTAATACTAATGTTTTTTGAAATGATAGATACAACAAGGAAACAGTTCCGATATGAAGTGCATCAATTCGAAATCGTTTCGCTGTAAATAAACCCAAAAACGGTATGTCCCTTTCTGTGGGACATACCGTTTCTGTTATCGGATTTTTTCAGATTACATAAATTCCGGGAATTACTTTTTCATCGCAATTGCCTGTTTGGCTGCCTGTGCAATATGCTCTGCAGTAAGTCCAAAATGCACCAGCAGCTCTTTTGCCGGGCCCGATTTGCCGAATGTATCATTAACGCCCACACGCACCACCGGAACCGGAACGCTTTGGCACACAGCTTCCGCCACTGCGCTGCCAAGACCGCCGATAATATTGTGTTCCTCTGCGGTAACGATTGCTCCTGTCTCTGCAGCCGCTTTGCGCACAATTTCCTCGTCGAGCGGCTTGATGGTTGCCATGTTGATTACCCGAGCGGAAATTCCATCCTGCTGCAGCAGTTCCTGCGCCTTGAGCGCTTCGCCAACCATCAGTCCCGTTGCAATCAATGTTACATCGGTGCCTGCAGCCAGCATAACACCCTTGCCGATGGTAAACTCATAATCTTCGTCAAAGATGCCATCCACCGCAAGGCGGCCAAAGCGCAGATAAACAGGCCCCACATGCTCTGCTGCCGCACGCACGGCCTTTTTGGCCTCCATATAGTCCGCCGGATTTAAAATCACCATGCCGGGAATGGAACGCATCAGGGCGATATCGCAACACTGATGCGTTGCACCATCCTCACCGACAGAAACACCGGCATGCGTTGCACCGATTTTCACATTCAGATGAGGATACCCCACAGAATTGCGGACCTGCTCAAAAGCACGTCCGGCCGCGAACATGGCAAAGCTGCTGGCAAACACCAGATTGCCCGCAGCCGCAAGACCGGAGGCAATGCCGATCATGTTGCTCTCTGCAATTCCACAATCAATAAAACGATCGGGATGTGCCTTTTTGAATACGCCCGTTTTGGTTGCCGCGGCAAGGTCAGCATCCAGCACCAGCATGTTCGGAAAATCGGAGTAAATTTCATTCAGCGCATCGCCATAGGCTTCGCGCGTTGCCTTCTTAATCTTTTCGCTCATTTTATAAACACACCTTCCCGCCGAACCGCAAATTTTGTGACGGTTTCGGCTTGTCGAAATTGCGGTTTCTTCTGCAAATTATGCTTCTTTCTGCAGCTGTTCCAGTTGAGTCTGAAGTTCATTCATCGCCTGATGATATTGCTCTTCATTTGGCGCAGTGCCATGCCAGCCAACCTGATTCTCCATGTAAGAAACGCCTTTTCCCTTGGTGGTCTTCATCACAATCGCGGTTGGTTTTCCTTTTACACTCTTTGCAGAATCAAAAGCGGCCTCAATCTGATCAAAATCATGTCCGTCAATTTCAATCACATTCCAACCAAATGCCGCAAACTTTTCCGGAATCGGGTATGGCGAATTTACTTCTGTAATCGGACCATCGATCTGCAGATTGTTATTATCAATCACAGCAACAAGGTTATCCAACTTTTTAGCTGCAGCAAACATCGCCGCTTCCCAAACCTGGCCTTCTTCGATTTCGCCGTCGCCCAAAACGGTATAAACACGGTAATCCTTCTGATTAATTTTAGCAGAAAGAGCCATTCCGTCAGCAGCAGAAATGCCCTGCCCAAGCGAGCCGGTGGACATATCTACACCGGGTGTTCCTTTCATATCCGGATGACCCTGCAGCATTGCGCCGGTATGGCGGAGGGATTGCAGTTCACTTTTATCAAAATAGCCTCTCTCTGCAAGCGCCGCATAAAGTGCCGGGGCACAATGTCCCTTGGAAAGAACAAAGCGGTCGCGATCCTCCCACTTTGGTTCCTCCGGGCGAAGATTCATTTCTGCTTCATACAGATATGCCAGTACGTCTGCAATGGAAAGGGATCCTCCGGGATGGCCTGAATGCGCATGATAAGTGCCCTCGATAACGCCCATGCGAATTTTGCAGGCCTTGATTTTCAACTGCTGCTTTTTTGCTGCTTCCATGTTGTTGACCATTCCTTCCTGTATCAATTTTGTTCCAAAAAATCTATAAAATCAGCTACTGCGCCATTGGTACAATCACCAACAACGATCTGTGCCGCCTGTTTTGCTGCTTGAACTCCGCTTTCCGGTGCTGCAGAGATGCCTGCTGCGCTGAGCATTGCAATGTCGTTTTCATAATCGCCGATTGCACAGGAATTTTCCGCTTGAATTCCAAGCATCTTTCTCAGTCTGCAAAGGCCGCTGCCCTTATCGGTTCCCCGGGGCATGATTTCAAAATATTGTGCACAAGAACGAAATGCCGAAAGATTCTGCGGTGCATTTGCTTCGTACCACAAACGCATTTTCTCAATCACTGCTGCATCATCCATCCACAGCATTTTATATTTTTCAACGGGAAGTGACTCCATGGTGACAGTGCGCTGCGGAGCTACTGTTACCTTGCGGTGATATGCCGAATATTGATTTTCCCGTGCGATGCAAAGCTCATTTCTTGTGAAAATCTCTGCCGCTGCGGTGGGAAAACGCTCAAACATCTCCGCCAAAAATTCATCTGCTGACGGATCTAAAAAAGTTTCATCCACAAACCTGCCGCTATTTACATCATAAAGGCTGGCCCCGTTGACAAAGATGCCCGGCGCACGCGGTTCCAACAGTTTGAGCAACGGCTCTGTTGACTGCCACGCACGTCCCGTTGCCAGTGCAAAAAGACCCCCGCCCTGCTGAAAACGCCGGATTGCTTCCACATTGCGCGGCGGAATGTGGGTGCCGCCATACAGCAAAGTTCCATCGATATCGGAAACCAGCAGTTTCCCCTCAAAAGGTAACGCCATTAAAAAAATCCTTTCCGTCTAACCGTATGATTATGCGTGAGGCTCCCCCAACGAAGCCAAAAAATCTGTAAAGTAGCGCGGCAGCGGGCTTTCAAAGTCCAACCACTGACCGGTGCGCGGATGCTGAAACCCGATTTTTCCTGCATGCAAACATTGACCATTCAAAGACGTAATGACCTTTTTTGGTCCATAAACAGGATCTCCCGCTACCGGATGGCCCAGCCATGCCATATGCACACGTATCTGATGAGTTCTGCCGGTTTCCAGCCGGAGTGCAACATGCGTAAAACCGTTATATCGTGCAATTACATGAAAATGTGTCAACGCATTGCGCGAGTTTTTCTCGGTGACTGCCATCTTCTTGCGGTCATTTGTACTGCGTCCGATCGGCGCATCCACCGTGCCCTCGTCTTGCCTGAGGTTGCCGTATACTACCGCCTGATATTCGCGCGTGAAGGAATGCTCCTTAATCTGTGCCGCAAGGTTGCGGTGCGCTGCATCATTTTTTGCAACAATCAGCAACCCGCTGGTATCCTTATCAATTCGATGGACAATCCCCGGACGAATCACACCGTTAATTCCGGAAAGCGACGCTCCGCAGTGTGCAAGCAATGCATTCACCAAGGTTCCGGTGTAATTC
>CAKXIK010000011.1:16637-50751 GCA_934875675.1 uncultured bacterium | reverse complement strand
TGCACTACCATTCCCTTCTGCTTGTTGACCACAAGCAAATCCTCATCCTCATAAACAATATCGAGCGGAATATTTTCCGGCTGTGCGGTATCATCCACCGGTTCCGGCAGAATAATCCGAACTTCATCCGAAACACGCACACGATAGTTCTTGGCAGATACGGCATTCTGCACGGTGACCGCACCCGACTCCAACAGCTTTTGCGCTGCAGACCGCGTCAACTCCGGAAAATGCTGCGCAATCAGGCTATCCAGCCGTGCACCCGCTTCTTCCTCCTGCACGGAAAACTTGAGCTCCTGCTGCATGCAAAACGTCCTTTCGAAATTTCTGATTTCAATTATTCCTTTGGCAGCTCTTCATTTGCTTCATCTGAATTCTGCTCTGCTGTTGCACCCTGTAAAGACTCCTCTGCCTTTACCGGATCCGCATTGCTCTCCTGTGAGGCAACCGCTTCAACGGCCGCTTTTGCCTCCAACTTTGCCTTGCGCGGTTCCAGAATTAAAAAATAGATCACTGCCATGATTGCGCCAATCACAACGCAGCAATCGGCAAAGTTAAAAATCGGCGGAAAAAATGAAACCGAGATATAGTCAACCACTTTTCCAGTTGCAATCCGGTCAATCAGATTTCCTACTCCGCCTGCAATAATCAGGGAAAGCGTTACCGTAATCCACTTGGAAGAACGCGCCGCCTTGCAAAATAATAAGCCAAGGCAAATGCCGATCAGCACAATTGTCAGCACAATAAAAAACCAGCGCTGATTTGGCAGAATTCCAAATGCAGCCCCCTCATTGAGAATATACGTCCAGTTAAGCAGACCGGGGATGCAGGGAATCGACTGAAACTCCACCATATTTGCCACCACAATCGCCTTCAGCAGCTGATCAATTCCAACGAGCACCGCCGAAGCAATCAGGGCAATGATTGCCATCAACAAAAAATCAAATCCTTTCCTGCACCAAAACAACTGCCGCGGCAAAATGCTGACGGCAGTTGTTGATGCTTATCTTTTTTTACGGCCATTCAAGGCAATGTCGGGATCGCCCTTCAGGTCATAATCATCCCCAAATTTGAGTGTTTCAAACCGGGACGGCGAAGGTTTAAAATCAGACTCGTAATCGTCCTCATCAAACAAGGAAACGGTGTGGCGGGGCTGATATGCAGGTGTTTCCTGTACCGCCGGTTTCTTAGGCTGCACGGGTACGCTTTCTTCTTCCGCCAAAATCTCGTCAGCAAATTTATCCAGGTCAACCGGCACGGGATCGGGCACTGCTGCCGGATTATTCTGCGCCGGTTTTTCTTCCTTTTCCGGTTCAACTGCTGCTTTGGGTTGAACCACAACCTGCGGCACCTCATCAATAACCGTCTTTGGCTCCTGCGGCTGTTCCGGGATCAAATTCTGCTGTGACGGTTGCTCTTCTTTTTCCTCATCATTATCCGGCAATGCATCGATTAACGTCAAATGCTCACGGTAAACACTGAGCAGCTTTGCTTTAAACAGCGCAACTTCCCTTTTCAGGGTTTCAATCGCTTCTTTTTGACCGTCAATTTCTTCCTGTGCATGAAAAACCAATTCCTGTGCTTCGTTCTTTGCATCCTCCAAAATGATCTGCGCCTTTTGTCCTGCTTCCCGCACAACGGAATCTGCCTGACGCTGTGCGTTAAGCAAAACCTGACCGATGCTTTCTTCCTTCGATTTGCATTCGGTCAATTTTGCATTTAAATCTTGGATTTTTTGGCGGCTTGTGCGGCTTTCCTGCGCCATTGCACCAAATGTTTCTTCAATCTTATCAATAAAGTCATCCACATCTTCCACACGATATCCACCGATATTTGCCTTGCGGAAACTGACGTTTTTAATCTCTTCCAGTGTCATCATCCTGCCAATCATTCCTTTCCACTGAAGCGCAAATGAACGCCTTTTCAGTGTCATATTCTTTGACCTCATCCCAAACCGTATTTGGTACTCAAACGTATTTTCTGGCGCGGAATCCGAGTCTGCCCTTTTTGGTTTGCGGTCCGATTTGATCCACAATAAATTTTCCTTTGCCGCGCACGGTGATTTTATCTTCCTCTTCCACCTCGCGGGGAACCGATGTACACTCTGCAAAATCGAGTGAAACCAAGCCTTTTTCAATCATTTCCACTGCCGTACCTCTGCTGCAGCTGCAAAGGGCCGCAACCACACAGTCCAACCGCGGAGAAGCAATCGTCGCCGAAAATTCTGCAAATTTCGCACCATCGGGCAGCGGAGATTCGGCGCCTGCACTCACGTGCACACCCTCCCCGCCAACCTTTTTTAATTCATCCACAAAAAACGGGACCATCTCTTTTCGGGCAAAAAAGACTGCCCGTCCCTCTTCCACAAGTAAATCACCAATCACATCTCTGGTGACACCCAGCGACATTAAGGAACCAAGCAAATCACGATGTGAAAGCTGCGCCCCCGCGCGGAACCGTACGGTAACGGCCTCCAGTGGAAATGCTTCTTCTTCCTGCTGAAAAAAAGGCGGAAACGCCCCAAACAGCACCCGTCCGGCGCCTTCGTAGCCCCCTTGCATCGCAAAGGACACATCCTTTGCGCGCCCGGCAGCTGCGGCTGCCAACATCGCCTGACGTTCGTCCAAAAAGCCTACAAAGCTCGGTTTTGAACGAAACCGAGCATTCTGCAGTGCCTCCTGTACACGGGCAAGCAAAACCGCATCCTCCTGTGTGGGAGAAATCTGAGAAGTTTTCATCACTTAAAAATAAACTCCGCTGTTTTCTAATTCATCTAACACGTCATCGCCGGTAAGATCCACATTATATGGCGTAATGATATAGGTGCTGGTTGCAACGCGCTTAATCTTACCGCCGTTTGCATAAGCAACACCGCTAAGGAAATCGATAATGCGGCGGGACACATCTTTATTTGTATTCTCAAGGTTCAGCACAACGGTATGCATCTGAATCAGTTCGTCTGCCACCGCACGGGTTTCGTCTCCAAAGGTTTCCGGCTTGGAAAGTACCACCTGCAGCTGCGCAGTGGCATGAATATTAACAACCTTGTTTGAAGCATTTTCGGTGGACTGCCGACGCGGCGCTGCCGAAGAACGCGTGATGGGAATTTCATGCTCTTCGTCCACAACGGGCGCAGTTGCTTCATCTTCGTACATTTCATCATTTTCATTATCGGACCAGATTGTTTTTAATTTGTCCATAAAGCCAGCCATTTCAGTATCCTCCCTAATTTAAGTTAATCCGTATTGTACATGTTTAATGATAAATTCGTTTTCCAAAAAGCGCCGAACCAACGCGAACCATGGTCGCACCCTCGAGAATTGCTGCCTCGAAATCATCCGACATCCCCATGGAAAGGCAATTCATATCTATATTATCTGTTTTTTTGCCCTTCATGTCAACAAAGAGTTGATGCATCTTCGAAAAATATCCGCGTGCCTGTACCTCGGTTTCACACACGGGCGGAATCGTCATCAATCCGTCCACATGCAGCCCCGGTAGTTCAGCAGCAGCGCAGCAAAGCTCCCATGCACCCTCCGGGCAGATTCCGGATTTATTTTCTTCCCCGCCGATGTTCACTTCCACCAGAATATTCATCGTTTTGCTAAGCTTTTGACAAACACGGCTGATTTCCTGTGCGAGCCGAAGAGAATCGACCGACTGTATGGCAGAAACCTTATCTGCCACCTGCCGTACCTTATTGGTTTGCAGATGTCCGATCATTTGTGCCTCACAGTGCGCAAGCTTCAAATCGTCAAACTTCTCGCAAAGCTCCTGCACACGGTTTTCTCCGATGTGATCAACACCAAGCTCAATCGCGCGGTTAATTACCTCTGGTGCAACCGTTTTCGTGGCCGCCAAAAGGATGACCTCTCCGGGTTTTCTTCCCGCGGATTGTTCTGCCCGAGCAATCGATTCACGGATATGCTTGAGATTTTCTTCCACTGCGGCAAGCTTTTCTGCCAGTTCGTCATCGAATTTCTTTTCCATCATAAAGATCTTTTCCTCCTATTACGACCTGATCGTATAGCTTCATAACCGATACATCGAATGTTGCGCTTGCGCTCAGATCACAGATTACAAAATCATCGCCCCAATAAAGCGGGGAAATCTCACGGAACTTCAACTGTTCACCATAAATAATATAAACGCCCTGCACGTCCTTTTCCTCGGTGGTTTCATTGCCGTCTTTATCAGTTACGGTTCTTTTCCGGTGTTCAATGTGAATTGCCGAACGCGGAACCCGGGCACCGGAATACCGCTTCACCTCAATCTGCATCGTTTCCTTGCGCAAAGAGGAAATCGTGCTGTCCAATGTGTTGCCGCGAAAAACAACGGCAGCCTCACTATTCACATTCGCCTGATTGATGGCCGAAACCGTTACGGGAATCTGCTCACCGGATTCGGGATCGATCAGGTTAATTGCATCATTCTGTGTCAATCGCGTGGCATTCTCCGGCGAAAGCACTGCAACCGCGTACCAGATGGGACTGGTCACAATCTTGCCAATAGCATCGGCTGAAACTGCCGCCGGTTCAATCGCCCGAACCTGATCCGGTTTTATGGTACTAATCTGCGAAAGATCAAACACCCCTTCATAACCATCCGCTGTGCCGGTAAAATGACCTGCAAGCGGTGCATAAATCACACTTTGCGGCTGTGTAATTTTTTTGAGAAGATCTGCTTGCTGACTTTTGAGTGCGGCAAGCTTGTCCTCAAACCCGCTCACCTCTCCGATGACAATCTGTTGCTGGCAAAGCACCTCCAACATAGAGGAACGCGCGGTTTCAAAATCCGTTGTACGGTTTTTGCACATTGCCGTTACCAGATCCGTCATTCTCGCATTCAAGCGCGAATTGATCACATCTGTTTTCGTTCCGGCGATCTCTTTCTGCCCTGCAAGCGTTTCAAATGTTGCAATTTCACTCTTTACTAAGTCGAGCTCTTCATGAGCGGAAATCTCTGCTTCACTTGCATAGACGCGTGCCACAACCCCGTTTTTTTGCACCTTGGTCCCGTCCGTAACCGCATATTGCAGTGCACCGCTCACGTTCCCCGATACAACGGTTTCCTGCCGCAAAAAAAGGACTTCCGCATCAAGCGTTTCCGAGTAAACTGTATTGAGAATGGTTTCGCTGTCATACTTGCTGCCGCGGGTCAGGTAAATGTGATACCCCACATAGGATGACGCCAAAACAAACACCAAAAAAGCGACCAGACTTTTTTTCCATTTTGCGCTCAATGCAGTCCCCCCTTGTATTAAAAAATATGAATTCCCTGCTATATTTTTTTATTATATCATACTCCAAGCGATTTTTCCACCTGCTGCGCTGCTGCAAAAATCAGCTCGGTTTCCGTGGCAAAACGATCCCTCTCCAGCCAGAAAATCCGTTCATCGCGCCGAAACCACGTCAGCTGACGCTTGGCATACCGCCGTGTTTCCCGTTTCAGATTTTCCACCGCTTCTTCTCTGCTGCATTCCCCGCGAAGGTATGGCGCAAGCTCCTTGTAACCGATCGCCTGCAATGCCGTTGCTCCGCCATCCATTGCGAGCACACGGCGTGCTTCTTCCTCCAGTCCATCGGCAAGCATCCGGTCTACGCGCAAATTAATGCGTTCATAAAGGGTCTGCCGGTCAGCAAAGGTAATGCCGAGCATGCACAGACAAAACGGCGAGCCTTTTTTCCTGGAACGCTCCTGCTGCTCCGTCATGGTCAAACCGGTCTGGCGGTAAATCTCGATTGCACGGATGATTCTCCCCAGATTATTGGGATGCAGGCGGGCTGCGCTTTCGGGGTCGAACGCTGCAAGCTCAGCAAGAAGCGCTTCTCCGCCCTCCTGCTCCGCGCGGCGCTGCAAGCTTTCACGCAAAGCCGGGTCGCGCTGCTCTTCTGCAAAAGAAACACCATTGACCAGAGATGAAACATAAAGCCCGGTTCCCCCGGCAAGCACCGGCAGCTTCCCGCGCGAAAAAATATCCGCGGCACAGCGAGATGCATCCTCCACAAACCGCGCCACGCTATACGGCTTGGAAAGCGGCAAAAAACCGGTTAAATGGTGCGGCACACCCTGCATTTCTTCCTTGGTCGGGCGCGCAGTGCCAATTTGCATTTCGCTGTAAATCTGCATGGAATCTGCAGAGATCACCTCGCCGCCAAACTGCCGGGCAAGTTCCACTGCCAATGCCGTTTTTCCGGAAGCGGTGGGACCCACTACGCAAAGCATCGGGATTTTTTCGGTTTGGGGCATGGTTTCACCTCCCTGTTGTTCATTGAATCCTTCCGAATTGTTTTTCCATCTCACGCTTTTTCATCGAAAGATAAACCGGTCGCCCATGCGGGCAATAGCGGATTTCAGGATGGTCATGCAGCTGCTGTGCAAGAGCAATCAATTCCTGGTCGCTGTTCTTGTCTCCCCCCTTGATTGCAGCACGGCACGCAATATTATGCAGCACCCAATCGTCATGCTCCGTGGAGGGATCTCGGCGGTTTTCCAGAAAATGCGCCGCAATTTCAAACAACGCATCGGTAATATCCTGCTCGCCAAAAGAGAGCGGCGCGCTGCGCACCAAAACAGTTCCGCCGCCGAAGTCCTCGAGCTCAAATCCCGCCTGACTGAGCAGCTCCTGTTCTCCGAGCAGAGCGGAATAGGAATCCTTGTCGAGCGTGACCGTAACCGGAACGAGCAGCTGCTGTGCATAACGCTCGCCCTGATCCGCCTTCAGTTTTTCGTAAAGCATCCGTTCATGCGCCGCATGCTTATCAATAAAAAACAGCTCGTCCGGGGATTCAAGCAAAATGTATGTTCCAAACACCTCTCCCACAAACCGAAGCGGAGCTTTCTGCGGCTTTTCGGCTTGCAGCGCTTTGCTTTCCGGCAAATCGCACAGGCAAGCCTCTTGCTCGGGCGCGTCGGGCATTGCGCTGACCGGTGCATCTGCCAATGGCTTCGGCTTTTCCGGCTGCGCAGCCGAAAAATGTTGTACCGGGTGCAAGTCCGCCGCTTGCTTCGGAATGGGAGAACCAAACGGCCGCAGAGACGGCTTTTCGATGATATATTCCGCATCGCTGTTCACCGTCTGCTTTGGGAAGATCTCCGTCAGCAGCTGTGCTTCGGTCGGAAGCTTGTTTTCCTGCAAATCCGCAGCCAAAACAGCACCTTGGTCTGCCGCAATTACCTTTGTCTCCGACGGCAAATATTTTTCTCCGTCAGCATCGGTCTTTGCCGCGGTAATCTGGCTTAGGGGATGCTTGGGTAAATACTCTCCCAGCACCTGCTGAGAAAAATAACCGCCATTTGCTGCCGGATCGCTGATTCGGGCATGCAGCGCGTTAGGTGCAGCGGAAACAGGCTCCTCTGCGCGCGGTTCGGGCTGCTTTTGCTGCGGGAACTGCATCGCCGCCGGGCGATCCCCCTGCGCAAGCGCGGATTTCACCGCATGATACACCGCGTCAAAAATCGGGCGTTCCGTCACAAACCGAACCTCAATCTTTGCCGGATGCACATTGACATCCACCGCCGCAACGGGAATCGAAAGATGCAGCACACAGGAAAGGTATTTACCGACCATCACACTGCCTTTTGCCGCTTCATCCACCGCAGCACCCGCCGTACGGCTTTTCACAAACCTGCCGTTGATAAAAAAGCTCTGCATGGTGCGGGAAGGTCTTGCGTCTGCGGGACGGCAAACAAACCCGCTCACCTGCACCGAACCGAGCGAGTATTCCACCGGAATCAGACCCGAAACAAATTGTCGCCCATAAACCGCAAAGATTGCCGATTTCAGCTTGCCGTCGCCGGGTGTCCTGAGCGTTTCCTTTCCGTCGCGCACAAAGCGGAATGCAACCTCCGGATGCGAAAGAGCCGCCTTGTCCACCACGCCGGCAACCGCATTGCCTTCGGATACATCTTTTTTCAAAAATTTCATGCGGGCAGGTGTGTTATAGAACAAATCGCGCACAAGAATCGTTGTCCCCACCGGACAGCCGGCATCCTCGTTCGATTTTTCTTCTCCGCCCTCAATCACATAACGCGTCCCGGCAAGCTCTTCTTCCGTTCGGGTAAGCAGCTCCACACGCGCCATCGCACAGATGGAAGCAAGCGCCTCACCGCGAAACCCAAGCGTACCGATTGCGGCAAGATCATCCTGCGATGCAATTTTGCTGGTTGCATGGCGCAAAAACGCCAAGGGCACGTCCTCCCGGGCAATGCCGCATCCGTTGTCTGTAACGCGCAGGAACGTTACGCCGCCGTTTTGAATCTCTACCGTAATGCTTGTGGCACCGGCATCGACCGCGTTTTCCACCAGTTCCTTTGCCGCTGAGGCAGGGCGTTCCACCACCTCGCCCGCAGCGATTAGCTCTGCAAGATGCTTTTCCAACACATTGATCTTTGCCATTGTACCACCTCTCCGGTGCAAAATATGGTAAATTTAGGGATTTATTTTTGTGTTTCTATTTTAAGCTTAGAAACACACTGTCTTCCCACCATCAAATCTGATTTTGATGGTCTGGACGATTGAGAATCTTTTCCATCACAAAATTGGTCATCCAAATGCCAAGTCTCTCCACCTGCTGCTCTTTGACGACTGCATAACCCCGATGCTCAAAAAAAGAGCGTGCAGTGATTGAGGCGTGCGTAATAAGTTTTTGAACCGCCGCACTGCCTTCCAGATGGTCACAGAGCAGAGTAGCCACTCCCTGGTGCTGAAATTCGCGGTGCACATACAGCCGGTCCAAATACTCCGGCTCTGCAAAATCCGCAAAACCAACGATTTTGTCCTTCCAAACGGCAACCAGCGAGCGGTGCTTCAAAAATGAGCAGTTCCATTCCTCCAGATCCCGGTCTTGCGGTGCCCATGCATTCAGCTGCTCCGGGCTATAATCCACCGCATTCACCGAATGCACGGTATCAAAAAACAAGCACGCTGTTTCTGCGCAATCTTTCGGATGATAGTCGCGAACGATCACAGAATCCATTGGTACCCTGCCTTTCTACATAAAAACTTTCCCGTGCTGCGAGAAAGCCCCGGTTACAGCGTCTGCGCCTTTTTCCAAAGCTCAAACAGCATATTCATGGCTTCAATGGGGGAAAGAACGTTCGGGTCAACCGTTTTGAGCATCTCCAGAATCTCGGTCTGTGCGGCAGGAACCATCGTCAGCTGACCGTTATCCTCGTCAGCCGCTTCTGCGCGGACACGCTTTGGCTGTGAAACCGCGCCTTCCGACTCCAGCTCCTTCAAAATCTTCTTCGCGCGGCGAATCACGGTCTCGGGCACTCCGGCAAGCTTTGCAACCTCGATGCCAAAGCTGTCATCTGCACCGCCGCGGATAATCCTGCGCAAAAAGGTGATTTCATCGCCATGCTTTTTCACGGCGATATTATAGTTCTTAACGCCGCCAATCGTCTCTTCCATTGCGGTCAGCTCATGATAATGCGTTGCAAACATGGTTTTTGCACCCAGCCGCCGCGAATCTGCCACATATTCCAAAACCGCGCGGGCAATGCTCATGCCGTCATAGGTTGAGGTTCCCCTGCCGATTTCATCAAGAATCAGCAGGCTGTCTCTAGTTGCGCTGTGCAGAATTTCCGCCACCTCGGTCATTTCCACCATGAACGTGGACTGACCGGAGGCAAGGTCATCCGAAGCACCCACCCGGGTGTAAATCCCGTCCACAATGCCAAGCTCCGCCGTTTGCGCAGGGACAAAGCTTCCGCACTGCGCCATCAAGCAAATGAGAGCCGTTTGCCTCATATAGGTGGATTTTCCCGCCATATTCGGTCCGGTAATAATGGCGACGCGGTTTTCATTCTGATCCAGCAGCACGTCATTGGGAACAAACGGCGATTCGGAAAGTAATTCTACCACCGGATGACGGCTGTCTTTGAGAACAATCTTCCCGTCCAGGTTCATTTGCGGACGGCAGTAATTTTGCGCGGAGGCGGTTTCGGCAAAGGAAACCAACACGTCCAGCTGCGCAATGGCCTGCGCTGTCCTCTGAATCCGTTCCAGCTCGGCAGCAACTGTTTTTCTCACTGCATCAAACAGCTGATATTCCATCTGCACCGAACGCTCCTGCGCACCCAGAATACGGCTTTCCAGCTGCTTTAGCTCCGGCGTGATGTAGCGTTCTCCGTTGGTGAGCGTCTGCTTGCGGATGTATTCCGGCGGCACCGAATCCTTGAACGAATTGGAAACCTCGATGTAATAACCGAAAACGCGGTTGTAGCCCACCTTGAGCGTGCGGATTCCGGTTTTCTCCTTCTCCTGCGCTTCAATGCGGGCAATAAAGCCCTTGCCGTCGGTCATATCTCCTCGCAGCTCATCGAGCTCTGCATTGTAACCCTCGCGGATGATGCCACCCTCCCGCACGGTGATCGGTGGATCTTCGGCAATCGCGCGGTCAATCAGCTCACACATATCCTCCAGCGGATCGATATTATGAAAAAGTTCTGTCAGCAGTGATCCCTTTACCGGCGCGAGTGCCTCCCGCAGTGCAGGCAGCTTTTGTGCGGTGGAGCAAAGGGAACGCAGTTCGCGCCCACCTGCCGAGCCATAGACTACGCGGGTCATCAGCCGTTCCAGATCGAAAATACCGGCAAGCTGCGAACGCACGGTTTCCCGCAGAATCGGGTCACTCACCAGCTCATCCACTGCATCATGGCGGCGGAGAATATGGGCGCAGTGCATCAGCGGTCGTTCAATCCAGGCGCGAATCAGTCGTTTGCCCATCGCCGTCTGCGTGCGGTCGAGCACCCAGAGCAGCGTTCCTCGCTTTTCCTTGCTGCGCATCGTTTCAGTCAGTTCCAAATTCCGCCGCGCGGAAAGATCCAGCCGCATATACTGCGCCTGCGAATAGAGCGTCAGTGTATTGATCCGCTCGATTCCGGTGCGCTGCGTTTCTTCCAGATACCCAAGCAGTGCGCCGAGTGCCGGAATGATGTTGCTGTTCTCCTGCAATGAAAGAGCCGAAAGTTCATCCGCTTCAAACTGATGCAAAACACGGTCCCGGCAGCCTTCGCGGTCATACTTTTCATCCTCAAGCAGTTCTCCCGCCGCATGCAGACGCTCGCGGCAAAACGCGCCTAATCCTCCAAGCTGCATCACCGCACCGTTAAGCAGCAGCTCCTTGGGCTGATATCTTGCAAGCTCGTCCCGCAGCGGGGCGCAGTCACCCTCCGGGACTGCCAGCTCCGCCGCATAAGTTTCTCCGGTGGAAATATCTGCAAAGCAGATTCCGCACCTGCCGTTCTCCAAAAATAAGGACGCGATGTAGTTATTGCGCGTTTCGTCGAGCATACTGCTTTCCAGAATCGTGCCCGGTGTAACCACACGGACAATATCGCGCTTGACCAATCCCTTTGCCGTGGCAGGGTCCTCCATCTGCTCACAGATGGCAACCTTATAGCCCTTGACAATCAGGCGGGCGATGTAGCTTTCAGCACTGTGGTACGGCACGCCGCACATGGGCGCACGTTCCTCCTGACCGCAGCCGCGGCCGGTCAGCGTTAGCTCCAGCTCTTTTGCAACGAGCTTGGCATCGTCGAAAAACATTTCATAAAAATCACCGAGCCGATAAAACAGGATACAGTGTTTGTACTGCTCCTTGACGCTCAGATATTGCTGCATCATCGGGGAATACTCCGCCAAACAGGTCGCCGCCTTTCCGTCATAATACTGATTTTTCCTGAAACAGTGGATAAATATTTTTGAAAAAACCGTATCTCTCTTAGCTTTTCCTCGGTTTTAATACCGTTCCAAATTGGAAATCAGTATAACATCCTCGATGTAATAGGGCGGATATGGATATCCGCCCTTGTTTTCATATTCTGCCGGGAACGCACCCGGATTTTTTTGCTTAGTGGCAGCCGCCGCAGGAGGAACAATTGCCGCCGCAGGAGGCAGAAGCATCAAAATCGGCTGTATCTGGATTTTCGCCCTCGGCAGACTGAGAGATAATGGCATTGACACGCTGGAGCAGCTCGTCGAGCGCACTCTTTGCATTATCGTAAGCCTTCATGTGCTCATTGCTCATGATTTCGGCATAAACAGTACGCAGCTCATTGTTGAGTGCCTGCATTTTCTCATTGTCGGGGTTTGCGGTGCCGGCTTCGTTGCTGATGGCAAGGCGTTTGAGATTAAATTCGCCGATCAGCTGCTGCAGCTTATCATCGTTGTCGCTTGCCAAACGGGCAGCATTATAAGCAACATAACGCTCGTCCTCCTGAATCGCGTGGCCGAGCTGACGGGTCATTTCAATAATATCCATTGTGTTACCTCTCTTTTGGGCGGGAATTCCGCCGGTAATTTTTATTTATTTTCTGTTTTCATTCCCGGATGGGGAGAAAACGAAAAAGCTTATTCAACCTCAACCAGCTCACCTTTGAGAATCCAGTTGAGTGCTTCGGTTACCCGAACACGGGCAAAGTGACCAATCGCTTCGTTTGGGCCGGGGAATGTCACGATTAAATTTCCTTCGGTTCTGCCGGAAAGCCCGCCCTTTTTGTATTCCTCCTCGCAGAGCACCCGAACGGTCTTACCAATCATTGCGGAGCACCGCTGCGCCGCGATTTTTTCCTGAACCGCAAGCAACTCGGAAAACCATCTGGATTTTTCCTCTGCCGGAATCGGGTCCTCCATCCGGGCTGCCGGTGTCCCCTTGCGCGGCGAATAAATAAAGGTATAAAGCGAGGTGAAGCCGACCTTTTCAATCAGATCGAGTGTTTCTTCAAAGTCAGCGCGGGTTTCGCCGGGGAAGCCGACGATTACGTCACTGGTAAGTGAAATCTCCGGCATTGCTGCACGAACGGCTGCCACCTGAGAAAGATATTTTTCCTTCGTATAACCGCGGTTCATCTGCTTCAGAATTCGGTCGCTGCCGGACTGGAACGGCAGATGCAGGTGTTTGCAGATTTTGTCATTGGCAGCCATCGCCGCAAAAAGCTCCGGCGTTGCATCCTTGGGGTGCGACGTCATGAAGCGCACCCAGAAATCGCCGGGAATGGCGGCGACATCGCCAAGCAGCTTTGCAAAAGTGACCGGGGTTTCCAGATTTTTGCCGTAAGAATTGACGTTTTGCCCGAGCAGCGTAACATCCTTAAATCCGGCGGAAACGATCTCCCGCGCTTCTTCCATCACATGCTCCGGGGTGCGGCTGCGTTCTCTGCCGCGCACATACGGCACGATGCAGTAGGAGCAGAAGTTGTTGCAGCCGTACATCACCGGAAGCCATGCCCGAATACTGCCATCGCGGCGTACCGGCACATCTTCGGCAATGACACCGTCGCAGCTTTCGCACGCGAACACCCGCCGCCCCTCCAGCAGGTTCTGCAGCAAAAGCTCCGGCAGACGGTGAATGTTGTGCGTTCCGAACACAAGATTGACAAACGGATAGCTGTCGTGAATCCGGTTCACCACGTGCTCTTCCTGCATCATACAGCCGCTCAGCGCAATCACAAGCGAGGGATGGCGCCGCTTGATGTTTTTGAGCGCACCCACATTGCCGAACACGCGATCTTCGGCATGCTCACGCACAGCGCAGGTATTGAACAAAATCAAATCCGCCTGCTCGTCATCCTCGGTAAAGTCATAGCCCATTTCTGCGAGCATACCCTTCATGCGTTCGCCGTCGGAAACATTCTGCTGACAACCGTAAATATGAATACTGGCAAGCGGCACCGCTCCGCGCGCACGAATCTGCATGACCTCGCGCACCTGCAAAGCGCATTCGTGCTGCTTTTCCTTTTCTTCTTGTGTAATTGTTCTGATCTTAACCAAAGATACGAACATTCCCTTCCTAAAGAATGAAAGATAAATCTTTCATTCTTACAAAATTTATGTCTTTTTGGTTCAAGGAACCAAAATTTCGGCAAACCGAAACCGCCATAAAGTTTGCGGCTCGGCTCAAGAAATCAGCTTCAAAAGATAAATCTTTCATTCTTACAAAATTTCGGCAAACCGAAACCGCCATAAAGTTTGCGGCTCGGCTCAAGCGCCTCGCCTGCGCACTCCGGTACACGCAATCGTTACCGAATCATTTTATTATATCAATTTTGTGTTCTAATTACAACCCGAAAACTTTTGTAAAATACAGAAACCGTCGTAATCTGCCGTATTCTGCTGCAACAGAATATTGATTGTTTTCGTGTTTATGGTTTGCTATAATAATAAAGATACACGCAGACACTGAAAAGACGCGTGTGCATTTGCTCAGAATTTGAATTTGCGGGGAATGATAACATGAATTTCCGAGAATATATTGCTTCCCATAATGTCATTGCCGACGGTGCCTTTGGAACTTATTATGCAGAAAAATATCAGACACCGGAGGTTCCCGAACTTGCGAACACGCTGCACAAGGAGCGCGTAAAAGAAATTCATTGTGAATATCTTGCTTCGGGTGCCTCTGTGATAAGAACCAACACCTTTGCATCCAATACCATTGCTTTGCAGCGGGATTTTTCTTATGTGCGAGAGAATATAACAGAAGCGATTGATCATGCACGAAAAGCCGTTGGACGTTATGAAAAGGATCATCTCCATCGTTTCATAGCAGGTGACATCGGCCCAATTCGTGCAGGCAGCGGGATGACCGACCAGGAAGCGGAACAGGAATACGATGCGATTGTCAGGGTGTTTGCAGAAAAAGGAATTTCTATCATCAATTTTGAGACCTTTTCCAGCTTGGAATCCATCACACCTGTGATTGAAAGGATAAAGACAGAATATGATCTGTTCATTATTGTGTCCTTCGCGGTGGATCAAGCGGGATATTCTTCCGCCGGTTTGAGTGCCAAACATTTGATCTCGGATGCCTGCAGCATTCCCGCAATCGATGCAGTCGGTTTAAATTGCGATATTGGTCCGTCTCATATGTACGACATTCTAAAAGAAATCGAACTTCCAAAAGGAAAAATTTTATCGGCCATTCCCAACGCCGGATACCCGATTTTGTCAAGAAATCAATTACAGTTTAACAGCCATCCTTTCTATTTTGCAGAAAAAACAAAGGAATTGTTGTCGGTTGGAGTCGATATGGTCGGCGGATGCTGCGGAACCTCTCCTGATTTTATTAAACGCTTGTCCGCAATTGTAGAAGCCAGCCCCAAACTCATAAAAGCCCAAGCACACGATTGCCTTGCAAAAACCACCCCGCCAAAACGCAATGGATTTTTGTACGATGCTTCCGGCAAGAGAAAGAATAAAAAATTCATTGCGGTTGAGCTAGCGCCCCCGTTTAATGCCGATGATGAGAAGCTTTTGGAATCTGCTCACATATTAAAAAACAGCGGGGTTGACGTTTTGACCTTTCCGGATTCCCCATCCGGAAGAACCCGGGTGGATTCTGTTTTGATGGCTGAAAAGGTTTATAACGAAACCGGCATGACGGTTATGCCGCACATTTGCTGCAGGGACAAGAATGCGCTTGCAATGAGATCGCTGTTGATGGGCGCCAAAATCAACAACATCAATCATTTTCTGGTGATTACCGGAGATCCCGTACCTTCCGCGGTGAGCAGAACTGTAAAATCCGTTTTTAATTTCAGTTCTGTGGGACTCATGAAAATTATACAGGAGATGAACAAAGAAGTATTTGCGGGTCAGCCGTTGAACTATGGCGGGGCCATCAATCAGAACCGCAGAAATCTTGACTCTGTCATTGAGCAGACAAAGAGAAAGATGGATGCCGGAGCAGACTTTTTTCTTACGCAACCGGTTTTTACAAAAGAAGATGCAGAACGCATCCGGATTGTCAAAGAGAAAACGGGCGCCTGCATTTTCTGCGGAATTATGCCCCTGGTCAGCCGCAAAAATGCATTGTTTATGAAAAATGAAATTGCCGGGGTCAATGTAACCGATGAAATTGTTGCGCGTTACCCCGAACAAGCTTCCAAAGAAGAAAATGAAACCATCGGGATTGCACTTGCCAAAGAAATCATCACCTATGTTACCGATTTTGCAGATGGTTATTATTTCAGCTTTCCTTTTAATCGTGTATATTTGCTTCCAAAGATTATGGAAAATTGTGATTCAAACCAATCTGACAGATGATCGCAACCTTTAACTGACGGTGAAACAACCGTCCAATTGCGGAAAGCGCCTATATTGCAAAAGACCTCCTGCTGCACTTGCACAACGGGAGGTCTTTTAGAAAAAACGTATTATACGGCAAGCTGAGCCTGCTCATGACACCGCAGATAGTCATCAAACACCTCTGCCATCAGGCGATGCCCCTTTTCATTGGGATGCATTCCATCCTCGCAGATCATGCTTTCGTAATTTTTTGTAGTCAAAAAAGCACCACGCACATCAATCAACTCACAGTGATTGCGCACCGCAAGCTCCGCCACCGCATCGGAATAGTTCTCCTGCCAGCGATAAATTGCAAATGCATTTCCCAGCCAATGCAAAATATTGCGGGCATTTTGTCCGCGGCAAACTGTTTTAAAAAAGCGGCGGTAATCGAGTGGCGGCAGCGTCATCAGCAGTGGGTCAAAGCCCTTCTGCCGCGTTTCATCGATCATGATCTGCATTTCATTCATAAACTGCCCCACCGGTGTGGCAGGCAAATGGGTTTCGTCAGGCGCAGCAGAAATTTTGCTCCAATCAAAGTTGCAGTCGTTGCCGCCGTATTCAATCAAGACGGCATCTGCCTGCACGCCTTTTTCCAGATCGGCATGCACAATGGAACGACCCTTGACCGAGGTACAGCCAAACCGCGAACGATTGGTGAGCTCAATTCCGTTTTTACTGGAAAACAGAGCTCCGCAGTTGTTTTCTAACACATGGTATTTGCCGTCTTCTCCGAGTGCGACACCCTTCAAAATGGAATCTCCCCATACGGTAATTTTCTGAATTTTCTGTTCCATGCTGATCTCCATCCCTTTCTGCCAAATCGGGGACACAAGCTTGCCCCGCGACCGTTCATAATCTATTCATTAAAATCGTTTTATCTGGTTTTTAATACTATATTAAGCTTTATATTTTATTATGTCAATAGTTTTTCAAAATATGTTGTTCTTTTTTTATTTTTGTGATAAAATAAACCTGAAAATACCAGCGGGATGCGAATCTTGCACTCCTGTTTTTTGAAAGGTCGCTGCAGCATGGAAAGCAAATGGGAAACAATTCAGTCTTGGGCACAAAGTGTGGAATCGTATTCGCCGCTTTCCTGGGATCGGCTGCCGGAAATTGAGCTTTACATGGATCAGGTGATCACCTACATGGAAAAGCAGCTTTCCTTTTACCGCCGGAATGAACAGAGCAAAATGCTGACTTCCAGCATGATTAATAATTACGTCAAAGATGCGTTGCTCGCCCGCCCGGACCGAAAAAAATATTCGCGCGAACATCTGGCATCGCTGATGATGATCTGCCTGCTCAAGCCGATTCTCTCCATTCCCGATATTCAGCTGCTCAACAGCAATCTTCGTCAAAACGGCAGCACCGAAGAGATTTATACCCGTTTTGTTTCTGCGCAGGATGAAGCTTTGAAAAATGTTGCATCGCGGCTGCTCAAAAACAAAGCCAAGCGCTCTGCCGACGAAGATCTGCACACCCTTGCAATGCAGCTTACACTGGAAGCCAACGCCTGCCGGATTGCTGCCGAAAAAATTCTGGAAATTCTGGAGCAACCGGAGCCACAAAAAGAAAAAGAGAAAGAACGCGGAAAAGGGAAATCAAAAGAAGCACCTCTCCCTGCTGAATCTCCCGTTGAAAACACAGAAGATTCCAAGCAAGACATTCCCACAGAGTCATAAGCCTGCATAAAGCAGCAGATAATAATTAAGAAAAGCACAACCTGAGGCATCAAGCGAACCAATGATTCGCCAACCCCTTATGTTGTGCTTTTTCTTTTTATACTTTTTTAATTTTTATTACGCATTTTCAGGTTATGCTGCACCGAGCAGTCTTGCCACCAGCGTAACGACAAAGCAGAGTGCCATTCCGCAAACGGTTGGAATAGCAACCGCAGCAAGCGTCCATTTCCAGCTTCCGCTTTCCTTGCGAATGGTCAGGCAAGTGGTGGAACAAGGCCAGTGCATCAGCGAAAAAAGGAGTGTGGAAAGCGCCGTAAGCCACGTCCATCCATTTGCAACAAAGAGCTCATGCATCTGGGCATTATCCAAAGAAAGAATGGTTCCTTGGGAAAGATATGCCATAATTGCAATCGGAATCACGATTTCATTTGCCGGGAATCCGAGAATAAACGCAAGCAGCAAAACACCGTCCATACCAAGCCAACGCGCAAACGGGTCAAGAGCACCGGAACAGATGGCAAGCAGCGTCTGCCCACCGGAGGTCACGTTCGCCAGTACCCAAATGAGTGCTCCCGCCGGTGCTGCCACCGCAGCAGCACGCCCCAGCACAAAGAGCGTTCGGTCACAGATAGAACGGACTATCACACGGCCGATCTGCGGTTTGCGGTATGGAGGCAATTCCAGTGTAAACGACGATGCCTGACCCCGCAGCACGGTTTTAGAAAGCATCCAGGATATCAAAAGCGTGCTTACAATGCCAAGCAAAATTACACCCGTCAGAATCATCGCCGAAACCAGCGTACCGCCGGTTGCATTGAAAAAGATGCTGATAATGGCAATCATCGTTGGGAAACGACCATTGCACGGCACAAAATTATTCGTCAGCATCGCAATCAGCCGTTCACGCGGCGAATCAATAATCCGGCAGCCAACCACTCCGGCAGCATTGCAGCCAAATCCCATGCACATAGTGAGTGCCTGTTTACCGCAGGCATTTGCCTTGTGAAAGCCGCGGTCAAGGTTAAACGCAACGCGCGGCAGATAGCCAAGGTCCTCCAGCAGGGTAAACAACGGAAAAAAGATTGCCATCGGCGGCAGCATCACGGAAACGACCCACGCTAGAACGCGGTAAACGCCGTCCACCAGCAAGCCGGAAAGCCATTCCGGTGCACAAAGCCAAGTCATCAGTTCCCGGAGGCGGTCTCCAAGCCAGAAAAGTCCCGTGGAAAGTAGCTCTGACGGATAGTTTGCTCCGACAATCGTCAGCCAGAAAATTCCCAACAGCATCAGGATCATGATGGGGACTCCGGTCCACTTTCCGGTCAGAATCCGGTCAATTTTCCGATCCCGCGCTGCGTAATTCACACGATCAAATGCAATGCAATCACCGCAAAGATCTTCCGCATCCAGCACCAGACAGGAAACAATGTTATCACGCAGCTTTTCTTCGGTATATCCTCCTGTAAACAACTGTTCCCTTGCCTTCTGCAGTGTCAGCGTAAGCTCCTGTACCTCCTCCAGACGAAATCCAAGGTATGCTGCAAGCGAATCCAGCAGAGAAGGTTCATTTTCCAACAACCGCAGCGAAATCCAACGCGGAGAAAGCTTTCCATCCAGCAGCGGTTCAACGGCAGGCTGCAAAAAATCGAGTGCTTCTTCAATTGCCCGCAGATAACGTGTTCTGTGAACTGGTTTTGTCTGGGGCAATTCTGCAAAAGCAGCCGTCAACTCAGGCAATCCGGTTCCCTGCCGCGCGGCGGTTAAAATCACAGGCACCCCCAGCTTTTCGGAAAGTAATTCCGAATCAATTCGAATTCCTTTTTTTTTCGCCTCATCAATCAGGTTTACGCACACAATGGTATTCGGCGTAATTTCCAGAACCTGAAGCACAAGGTTCATGTTCCGTTCCAGACAGGTTGCATCGCACACCACCGCAGCACCATCCGCACCGCCGAAACAGACAAAATCCCGCGCAACGGTTTCCTCCTCGGAATGGGACAGCAATGAATACGTTCCCGGCAGGTCAACCAGAACAAACCCTTTGCCTTCCCGCTCGCAGCGCCCCTGCGCATTGCTGACCGTTTTCCCCGGCCAATTTCCTGTGTGCTGATTCATTCCGGTCAGGCTGTTAAACACCGTGCTTTTTCCCACATTTGGATTCCCGGCCAACGCAATTACACGGTCGTCGGGCTGTTCCTTGTGAATTTTCAGTCCGCTGTCCAACGCGCCAAGCCCTGTCGCGCTTGCAGTCAATCCCACTTCTCGTTTCCCCCTTTGAGCAAAAATGTGTCCGCCGGCAAAGACGCAGGCGGACGAATTCATTGCATAGCCTGATACAAATTCTGAGTTATAATTTGCAGAAACCTGATAAAAGTACTTTCCTTCTTCAATGTGTTACGAAAAATTATGACTGTTGCACACCAAAATTTTTTCGGAATCCTCTGCACGCAGCGCGATGACTGCACCACGAATCAGGTATGCCACCGGATCCCCCGACGGGCTTTTTTGCAGGCATTCCACGCGCGTTCCTTCAATCAAGCCAATGTCCTGCAGTCTTCTCCTCATTGCACATTTGGGATCAAGCGCCTCCACGCGTGCCCATTCGCCTTCATATAATCGATTCAACGGAATCGTATTTTCATTCATATCCGGAATCCTCCCTCAATATGATAAACCAAGCGGTGTTTATCCGCTCCAATCTTGTTTCCTTGCTCCAACATATGCGTCAGAATTGTGATTGATACAATTTTTTAAAAACGGAAGGGAGGTTTTGTGATGCAGCCAAAGGGCAGCGACTTTTACACCCCGGCCGGTTACCGCAGTAAAAACCACAACCCCTTGACAGAATCCATGGAGGACTATTTGGAGATGATTTTCCGGCTTTCCGCTGAAGAGGGGTTTGCACGCGTGAATGAACTTGCCGCTCAGCTGAATGTGACACCTTCTTCTTCCTCTAAGATGGTTTCCGTACTGCGGGAAAACGGTTTGGTCGAATTTGAAAAATACGGCGTAATCCGCCTGACTGCAGAGGGTTCGCGGCGCGGAGAATGGCTCTTACACCGCCACTTGGTTCTGGTTCGCTTTTTTCATGCGCTCGGTGATAAAAAACATGCACTCGATCTCGCCGAACAGGTGGAACACTGTTTACCCGAAGAAACCGTTTGTCATTTGGAGGCCTTATCCGGTTTCATGGAACAGAACGATTGGTCTGCCTCCGCAGCGAACAAAGATTCCTTGCCGGAGTAATAAAACTCCTCATGAAAAAACCTCGCACAAACCGCTCAGCAAACGGTTTGTGCGAGGTTTTAATGTCTTGCAAATAAAGAAGGAAAATTGTGGTCCGCATCTATATTTTTAGCGCAATTTATTTTGCTGCCAGCGCCAAAATACTGAGAAGAATTTCTTTCACCTTTTCCATTTCCTCTGTGACCGTAAATTCATACCGGCCGTGACCGTTCTGACCGCCGGTGCATAGATTCGGGCACGGCAATCCCATGAACGAAAGCTTTGACCCATCCGTTCCGCCGCGAATCGGGATTATCTTTGGTTCCACACCCACCGCACGCATTGCATTCTGCGCCAGCTCTATGATTTGGGGATGCGGCAACAGCTGCTCTTTCATGTTGAAATAGCTGTCGGTGAGTGTTACCTCCACCGTACCGGCACCGTATTTTTCATTGAGGAACCGTGCCGCGGCGTTCATCAGCTGTTTTCGGCGTTCCATTCCATCCTTCGAAAAATCGCGCAGCAGATATTCCAGCGTTGTCTGTTCCACCTCACCGTGCATTTCTCCCAAGTGAAAAAATCCTTCATAGCCTTCGGTAGCAACCGGCGTTTCATGTTTTGGCAGAAGCGAATCGAATTCCATGGCAATATGAAGCGAGTTTTTCATCTGATTTTTGGCAGAACCGGGGTGAATGTTCTCACCATGTACCGTCACCGCCGCCGAGGCAGCATTGAAATTTTCATATTCTAATTCTCCTACCATACTGCCATCCACCGTATAGGCAAAATCCGCACCGAATCCGGCAACATCAAAATGATCCGCACCACGGCCGATCTCTTCATCCGGCGTAAAGGCAATCTTCACGGCACCATGGGGACAATTGTTCTGCAGCAGTTCTTCCGCAGCAGCCAGAATTTCGGCAACTCCGGCTTTGTCATCTGCACCCAGCAGGGTAGTACCATCTGTCACAATCAACCGTTCCCCGATAAATTTTTTCATATTCGGAAATTGCTCCGGCCTCAGCACAATTCCCAGCGTCTCATTGAGCACAACGTCCCCGCCATCATAATCAGCAACAACTCGCGGCTTGATATTTTCGCCGGAAAGCTCCGTTGCCGTATCCATATGCGCAATCAGTCCGATATTGGGCGCACAAACCCCGTCCGTTGCCGGGATGCTGCCATAAACATAGCCAAACGGATCCATCTGCGCATCCGCAATCCCCATCTGTTTCATCATGCGCACCAGTTCCTGGGCAAAAACTCTCTGTCCCGGGGTAGATGGCACCGATTGTGAGCTTTCGTCTGATTGGGTTCCAAAGCTGACCAAATGCAAAAAGATTTCTTCTGTTCTCATCTGAATCTTTCTCCCTTCTATTTTGTCCGATACCGCACAAACAAGTATTGATTCGGGCGAGAAAAATGAACCGTCACGATTCCGTCGGATGAAACATCACTTTGCACTTCACCCGCTCCGTTTGCTGCAATGAGTTCTATCTGCAGCCTTTTTCCCGTCAACGGCGGAATTTGATACCGTGCGGTTGATCGTTCGTTTTTCTCCCTTAAAAACACAAAATAGCCTTCACTATCGCTGCGGCATGCCCAGAATCCGGTGCAGCTCCGTCCGTTCGGTTCCTCGCCGACCGGCAAAACATCCGATTCAAAAAGCGCTCTGCTGTGCGGACGCCAAGCCGCAACGATCACCTGCAGAGCAGCGGAATCCTTTGCCTCCAGATGACTCAGTTCGCACCAAAGCAGCGGGTTTGCCACCATAACCGTTGCAAACAAGTAATCCATTTCATACGCTTGCGGCGCAAACACATCGTCCGCATACGGTTCGGGATTTCTGCGTGGGTTAAGCACCTCAAACTGCATTGAGCACGCCGGCAGCACACGGCTGAGCATCCAAAGATTGCGCAGTGTGCGGTATGGAAAATAATTCCCCCAGTCGGAGTACCGGTTTTCGACAAAGAGCACCCCATACTGCGGCTTATAATGGTAGCCAAAGCGGTCACCGGCGGTCACATCCAGCTGCAGGGAAGCGCCCTCGCGGTTCACCGCTTCCATCAGCAAAGAAAAGTTTCGGTCTCCTGTTTTGGAGCGGACATTGACACCGTCGAGCTTAAAATAACGAATTCCATAGCTTTGATGAAACTCTCCCAAAATTTTTGCATCCGCACGCCAATTCGCAAAATCATCGGCAGAATCCGGTGAAAACCAAAGTCCCAGTGAAACACCGCGTCGCTTTGCTTCGTCCGCAACCGGCTGCAGCCCCTGCGGAAAACGGGTTGCATCAACACTCCAGTAATTTTCTGCTGCACTGTGATAGCCTTCCCAAACATGATCCATATAATTTTCGGGGTCTGTGATGGCTCCGGTTTCCCAGCCATCATCAATTTGCAACACATCAATGCCAATTTGCCCGGCTGCTTTGAGTTCCTCACTCAAAAAATTTTCACAGAGCGACTTTTCGCAATTGCGGTCGCCCCATGTGTTTGCCATGGTAAACAGATGTCCTTCGCCCTTTCTCCGGCAGCGCAGCAAGCGCTTATATTCCTTCAAAAGATCTGCAGCAGCACCGATTCCAACCGTTGCGCCGTAATACTCCGTTTCCTCTCCCGGTTTGAGTGCTGAGAAATCAACACCGCTTCCACACAAAGCCACCTGATTCTTTGCAATCTCAAGGTCATACTCGGGACGGCACAAATGAGACGTCCCGACAGGAGCATCCTTTGCCAGAAGGATCGCAGACGAATCTGCAGCGGGTTGAATCAAAAAGATGTCCCCGCGATACTTGTTTTCCGTTGCCGGATACGGAGAATCCTGCATGGTTTTAATCAGTGTATCATGCCGATCGGTTTTATCGAATAACTCCATCGTCGTCACGCTGCAGTGCGCATCTGTCAGCGCAAGACTTTCCAACTTATCACCGTTGTGCATACTATCCGCTGCAGCACCTGTTTTGGGCTGCACAGAAAGGCGTGACGAGCAGAAAGGCAGCGTAGGAAACACTTCCAACCGCAGTATCTGCTTTGCGGCGGGGTTTTCCATTGTTACCGTAACTGCCAAAAAAGGACTGCTGAGTCCTCCGCAGTCTTCTTGCTTTGCACAGGCGGAAATCTGCTCAAATGCGCCAAACGGCAGCCAGAGCGCCGTTGATGGCTGCCTGGTTGCCGTCTTTCCGCTTGCTTTGTCAATCCATTCTCCGGGAAGCAGAGCTCCGTTTGCAAAACAGAAGCTGCGCTCCAACTGCGCGTTCCTAATTGTCAGACAGTCGTCTTTGAAGCTTGCATAACAATCCTGAAACTGTTGTATCAAAGCAATCATCCTTAATTTATTTTTCTTTACGATTAAGTATTGACGGTTGCGCAAAGGTGACAGAATCCAGCTTTTCGCGCACCATTTGTGAAATATCACGGTAAACTTTCTGAAACCGGCAATCGCATACAAACTCGCGGGAACACGAGCCGGCGCAATCGTGCTCTTTGCCCACACAGCGGCTGATCTGATAGGGTCCCTCCACTGCTTCAATGACCTGACGCAACGTAATCTGCTCTGGGGATGCAGCAAGTTCATAGCCCCCGCGGGAGCCCTTATAGCTCTTCACGATTCCGGCTGCAACCAGATTGCGCAGAATTTTAAGACAAAAGCGCTGCGGCACATTGGTTTCTTCTGCAATTTTTCCTGCGTCCAGCCTGATCTGCATGGCCGCCAAAAGCTCCACCATACGAACCGCGTAATCGGCTTCCAGTGTGATATGCATGAAATCATCCTCTTTAATTTCTGAGGTTCCCGTTCCAAATTTCTCGGAAACCATCTTTGCGGATTAATCCAGAAAATCCTTGAGTTTTTTACTGCGGCTTGGATGGCGAAGCTTGCGAAGGGCTTTCGCTTCAATTTGGCGAATCCGCTCGCGAGTTACCTTAAATTCGCGGCCAACCTCCTCCAGCGTGCGGGAACGACCGTCCTCCAGCCCAAAACGCAGACTGAGCACTTTTTCTTCACGCGGAGTCAATGTGCTGAGCACCTCGGTCAGTTGTTCCTTGAGCAGTGTGTGAGATGCCGCATCGGCAGGTGCGGGAGCTTCATCATCGGGAATAAAATCACCGAGATGGCTGTCTTCCTCTTCGCCGATTGGTGTTTCCAGCGAAACGGGTTCCTGCGCCACACGCATAATCTCCCGCACCTTTTCCACCGGCAGGTCCAACTCGTCGGCAATGTCATCGGCGGAAGGCTCATGACCGGTGGTGTGCAGCAGCTGAGAGCTGACTTTTTTCACCTTGTTGATTGTTTCAACCATATGCACCGGAATGCGGATGGTTCTTGCCTGATCCGCAATTGCACGGGTGATTGCCTGACGAATCCACCAGGTTGCGTAGGTGGAAAATTTAAATCCCTTGGTGTAATCAAATTTTTCAACCGCTTTGATCAGCCCCAGGTTTCCCTCCTGAATCAGGTCGAGAAACTGCATTCCGCGGCCCAAGTAACGTTTTGCAATGGAGACCACCAAACGAAGGTTTGCTTCCGAAAGGCGCTTTTTCGCCGCTTCATCACCATCCGAAATACGGATAGCAAGATCGATTTCCTCTTCCGGCGTCAGCAGCGGCACACGGCCGATTTCCTTGAGATAAACCTTGACAGGGTCGTCAATTGCGATGGTTTCTGTTGCCGCTGCGTCATCTTCTTCTGCTGCATCGCCTGAAAGGTCAAGCGCAAATTCCAGATCGTCAAGATTCGGCACATCGCCAAAATCCTCCACAATTTCAACGCCCTGGCTTTCCAGCGAATCATAAAATTTTTCAATTTGTTCCACATCAAAATCGAGCTCGCCAATTGCATCCAAAATCTCTTTTGTACTCAACTGACCTTTGGATTTACCCAGTTCGGTCAGTTCTTTAATAACGGTCTTCTTATCCTGTACTCCCATAATGCTTCATCCTTTCATTGGTGCAAAACGTCTGCCGCTCCGGGCTTCATCTATTGTTTCTGCGTACGCAGTTGTTCCATATAACGCAACAGGTCTTCATCGCTGCTTTGTGCGGCCTGCTGCACGGTAGGTTTATTGTGTTCCTCGGTAATAACCGCAACATAATCATGTTCCGCTTGCAGCAAATTAGGGGTTTGCGCGCTTTTTGCAAGCATCTGTGCTATTCTGCCCATTTCCTCAACAGAATAATATTCTGCAAAGTCGGAAAGCGATACCTGTCTTCCCTCCAATAACCATTTTGTCAATTTTTCATAAACGCCACGGTTAAACGATGTGCAGAACTGTTCCGGCAAAAGCAAATCATGCACCGGCTTTGCCCGATCCGGATTGCGGATCAAATAGGCAATCAAGGATTCTTCTGCCAACGCAGCCCGCATATTTTTTGCACGATCGGGATTGATCTCATCCTTGGATAAACCTGTAATCTGCCGCTGAATCTGTTTTTGCTCGCTTTGATGTCCGTCGCGCTGATTGCGTTTGCGCGTTTGAGCAATCTGGTGCAGCAAGGTAGATTTTTCCACTTTTAATTCTGCCGCCAACCTTCCGGCATAAACATCCTGCTCAATGGAGCTGTCCAGCGATGCCAACATTCCAATTGCTTCCCGCAGCATATTAACGCGCCCATCTGCCGTCTCCATATTATATTTCTCGCGAATCTTTTGCATGCGATATTCGACATCATTCCCTGAATCTTCAATCAATTGCCGAAAACGCTCCGCCCCGCGTGTTTTAATAAATTCATCGGGATCCTTTCCTTCCGGAATCGTCAGCACCCGCACGCGAAGTCCTGCATTTTTTAAAATGGGGATTGCGCGTGCGGTCGCTTTTTGTCCGGCGCCATCCGAATCGTAGCACAGGATGACCTCCTGCACATAGCGTGCAATCAGCAGCGCATGTTTTGGGGTCAGTGCCGTTCCTTGTGATGCAACCGCATTCGTAAATCCCGCCTGGTGCAGCGAGATCACATCCATGGGCCCCTCTGCCAGAATCAGATTAGGCTGTCCGGAATTTTTTGCAAAATTCAGCGCAAAAAGCACGCTGCTTTTTTCAAACACAAGCGTTTCCGATGAATTGAGGTATTTGGGTTCTGCCTTTTCCAACACACGGCCGGAAAAGGCAATCACATTGCCGCGCACATCAATAATCGGAAAGATAACGCGATTGCGGAACCGGTCATAAACACCACCGTTTTTTCCTTTGGAGGCAAGATTGGCCATTACCAGCTCCTCATCGCTGAATCCCGCCTGTTTCATATGATTGCAAAGCGCTGACCATCCCTCCGGCGCAAAGCCCAATCCGAAATGGTTGATGGTGGTGTTGCCCAACATTCGTCCGCGCAAATATTCCAGCGCCTTTGCCCCTTGCGGTGTGTTGAGCTGTGCATGGAAAAACCGCGCGGCTTCGCGGTTTGCTTCCAGAATCCGCAGTTTCAGCTTTGCAGTGCCGTCATCCCGGCGAACATCCTCCGGCATATCGATTCCGGCGCGCTGTGCAAGCAGCTTCACCGCCTCTATGTAATCCAGATTTTCAATCCTGCGCACAAAGGTGATGGTATCGCCGCCAGCTCCGCAGCCAAAGCAGTAAAACGAATCATTCTCCGGATAAAGCACAAAGGACGGTGTCTTTTCCCCGTGGAACGGACAAAGCCCGGTCAGGTTTCGCCCGGTTCTCCGCAGCTTCACATAGCTGGAAACCACTGATTCAATCGGGTTTGCGCTTTTAAGCCGCTGCAAAAATTCTTCCGGTAATGCCATTTCGTCTCACTCCTTTCCCCATCGATTGCGGATGATTCGCAACTAATTGCAAAATATTAATATCTTGACCATGCTTTTGGAACGGTCAGGGCTTCAAACATCTGGGTTGCATAACCATCGCTCATCCCGGCAATATAGTCACACACGGCGCGGTCTGCTCCTTCCCGTTCCCGCACAATACGCATTTCATCCGGAAGCTTGTCCGGATTTTGCAGGTAGTAGCAATAGAGCGTTTCCACCAAGCCGGGCACCTTTTGTTCTTCCCCTTTTGCCACCGGATTATTGTATACATTCCGATGCATAAACTGATGCAGCTCATCAAAAGCCTCCTGCACCTCAGGTGCCATCAGAAGGCTTGCCGGAGTGGAATGACTGACGAGTGAGCTAACCAGCGTATTGATTCGTGTAGTGCGCCGGTCGCCCAGTGCTTCAATAATATTCCACGGAATTTCCTCCGGATCAAGCACGCCTGCACGCTGTGCATCGTCAATATCGTGATTGATATAGGCGATCCGGTCCGCAATGCGAACAATGCGTCCCTCAGCGGTAAAGGCTTCGGTGCCGGTGGTATGGCAGCGAATCCCGTTGCGCACCTCCGCAGTCAGATTCAGTCCCAATCCTTCGTTTTCAAGCACCTCCACCACGCGCACACTCTGCTCATAATGGCGAAAACCGTGGGGTGAAATCGCATTCAGCGCGCGTTCCCCTGCATGGCCAAACGGTGTATGACCAAGATCATGTCCCAGAGAAATCGCTTCGGTCAAGTCCTCATTCAGCTGCAAACAGCGGGCAATGGTGCGGGCAATCTGAGCCACCTCAAGCGTATGCGTCAGGCGCGTGCGGTAATGGTCACCCTCCGGAGAAAGAAAAACCTGCGTTTTGTGTTTCAGCCGCCGAAAGGATTTACAATGCAAAATCCGGTCACGGTCACGCTGAAATGCGGTTCTGAGCTCACATTCTGCTTCCGGGCGCTCTCTGCCCCGCGTCAGTCTGGACTTTGCGGCATCTTCCGCCAAAAAGTGCAGTTCCTGTTCTTCTGTCCGTTCACGAATCGTCATCCATGCATTGCTCCTTTCCGGCTTGTCCACTTGCACATTTGTGCACAAAACAGCTTCCTATAAAGAGTAATACGACAAATCTTTTGATTTCCCTTTATTTTTTTAAAAAAGTCTGATTTTCTTTTGAATGATTCAAAGCACAATCGAATCCACCGAATAATACTGTTTCCCGCAAAGCTCGATTTCCACCGCACCATTGGTCGCATCGGCAAGTTTTTGCTGCAGCGTTTCGAGTGTCTCCGGCAAGAGATGAAAGCAAAGTTCCACATCCTGCCCATAAACGGTATCGTCCAGAATGGCACCGCACTGCGGCAACAGCTTTGCCGCTGCGCCGTGCTGATGGTATTCGCACAGCAGCCGTGCCTTCAGGCACATCTGCATTGTAACCACACCGGCTGCCTGCAATGCCATCTGCGCGGCCTTGGCATACGCCCGCACCAATCCGCCGGTTCCGAGCAAAATCCCGCCGAAATAACGCGTGGTGACCAGTGCAACATCCGTAATATCGGCTTTGGTAAGTGCCTCAAGCGTGGGCATTCCGGCAGTGCCCTGTGGTTCGCCGGCATCGGAATAGCGCATCAGACCGCCCTCACGCAGCCGGTACGCATAAACATTGTGGCGGGCATCCCATCTTTTTGCGCGGATTTCTTCCAAAAAAGCAAGTGCTTGCTCCTCGGTTTGCACCGGTTTTGCATAACCGATAAAACGGGAACGTTTTTCGGTAAATTCCGCCTCACCGTATGCGCGGACGGTCTGGTAGCTTTTGTTCTCTGCCAAAGCAAGTCACCTCCTATGCCCCATCATTTATCGGATCCTGCCGACGTTCAAAATCACAACTTTGCCGGCTGCATTCTCACATCGCCAGAGAAATAAAACAAGAGGGCTGCTGCAGAATCTGCCGTTCCCGGCGGATTGTTTTGCAACAGCCCCTCTTGTATGACAACAGATTATTTGTCCTGCATTCCAAAACGCTTCTTAAAGCGATCGACACGGCCGCCCGTGTCTATCAACTTCTGCTTTCCGGTGAAGAACGGATGGCACTTTGCGCAAATTTCCACGCGGATGTCCTTCTTTGTGGAACGGGTATGAATCACATTGCCGCAAGCGCAAGTAATGGTTGTCTCTTCATATTTCGGATGAATTGCTTCCTTCATTCTTTTCACCTCTTTCGGCACAACCGCATCATTAACATTGGAATTATATCATATCGGCATTCAAAATGCAAGCAGTTTTCTGCGGTTTTTTTCAATCTCACAGCCACGTTTTACACGATGTCCAAATATTTCAGAAATAAATTCCAAAATTACAGCATCCAATCCCAATCGTGAAAAGCGAGACCCTTTCCCGCCAAAATAAAAAGGCAGGAATACCACTATAACACACTTTTTCATGGTTCGCAAGAATTTTTCGCAAAAAAATTTGCTTTTCAACTGCTATCTGCTCACTTTTCTTTTCTTTCATTCAATCAGCTTATTCTTTTGTTTTCTCAAGGATTTTCAACCCAATCAAGCACATCACCGGCACAATATCGTAACCGGGAATCAGAATTTCAAATTCACCGCCATTACCGTGGATTTGTAAAGAATAATACGGTTTGACTACCACATAATCAGATCTTATTTTTATTTTGCACGGAATTTTTTGAAACAATTCAGATGTACAGCTTTCCTTTTTGTTCCAGCTCATGATCCGAATTTTACGGTTAATGGGACTTATACCGACGATTTGTTCCAGCGGAACGGAAACCTGCTGTGTTTCATCTACAAAACAAAGATTTCCATTGCAGGAATACACCCATTGATTTGCGTTGATATACTGCCTTCCAAATGTATATTTTTTTCTTTTTCGTTTCATCCAATAACAACGCCACAGTACGTCAATCTCTTTCGCACCTGCAGGAACACAGAATGTTTGACAGGCTAACTGCTTTTCTTCTTCCATTTGTTTTGTTAATTCCCGCTCTACCGCCTTAATCTTCTTGCCGTCGCGTATTGACTGGACCGCTAACAGAATCAGCAGCACAATAGCCAGCGCAAAGAATCCGACTGCGCACCAGAACAGAATCGGTTGTTCCTCTGCTGCCTCTGCAAATTTCGCTGCGCGTATGTTGCTGCGAAAAAAATTGGATATAATCAGCGCAACGGCCGCTGTAATTTGCAGTCCCAATGTTGATTTAACTGCGCTGGAGGCGGTTTCTCGAAAGGATTCATACGGATTATCGGAATCACTGACCTCTCCAAGATTCCTTTTCTGTGTGACAAAAATCTCACCGTCAAGCAAATCCTCGTCCTGTTCATTTGTAACATTCACGTCAAATACATTAACGCGATTTTCTGCTCTTTTCAAAAATACCACTCCTCACAAAAGCCATACTGCTGCTGCAAGCTGCCCGTTTTACGGCAGGACAACGATTTTAGAAAGCCAGAGCGAATAAAGCAGCTTTTCCCGCACCGGCTTGCCAAAGGTCTTTTCGAGCGCATCGGCGTAAAACCCGAGCTGTTCGGTATATCGTACAGCAAGCTCTTCGCCCGATTTTACCCGGTCGGTTTTGTAATCAATCAGCACCAGATGGTCCTGCTCCTCTAAAACACAGTCGGCAACACCCTGCAGCAAAACCGTTTCCTCCGCATCCGCACCCGTCAGCTCCGGCGCGATGCGCACCGCAGGCAACTCCTCAAAGAAGCGAACCTCGCGGTGAACCTTTTGCGCGGCAAAAATCCTCTCACCAAGCGCACCGGAAAACAGCGCATCGATGCGGGCAAGGTCGATACTGGCACTTTCCTCTGCCGTGAGGTAACCTGCGTCCGTCAGCCGGGCAAGCTCGGCGGCAGAATCTGCTTTTGCGGCGGAATAATCGGCAAACTGCAAAAAATGATGCATCGCGGTGCCGCGTTCGGCAGGGGTCAGCCCGCTTTGGGAAAGAAAGCGCGGTCGCCGTTCCCCCAGATGCTTTTGCTGCTCACGCTCCTCCGCCAGCTGTGAAATTGCCGCCTTGACCGGAACCCCGGAAAGAGCGGTCGCTGCCGGTTTTGCAGCAAAAACACGATGCAGCCGGTTGAGCAGCTCTTCGTCCGGCGGGCAGGGCTCGGATTCCTCTGTCGGAGCAAAATCCTCCCGGTGCGGAATGGTGCACTGCACATTCCACGCGCTCCCCTCCAACGGCTGCAAGCCTTCCGCTCCGGCAAGACTGCGCAGCACTGCACCATCTCGGTGCCAAAGAAGAGCCGAAAGAATCCAGTCTGCAAAGCTTGCGGCACTGCGAACGGAAAACGGCAGCAGTCGCCCGTTTTCCTGCTGCTGCGAGGCAAGCGCCGCAAGCCGCTTTTCCGGGTCATCATAGCTTGCAAGCAAAAACAGCTTTTCCCGTGCGCGCGTTACAGCAACATAGAGCACACGCAGCTGTTCGGAAAGCTCATCCCGCGCCGTTTCCAGCCGGACAGCGTCATAGGCGGCAGTGGGAAACCGCGCACCGCTCATCGGATCGCGCCGCTTGAGCCCGACACCCATCTCCGGGTGAATCAGCAAATCGCCAACCTGCGAGCTGATATTGAATCTGCGTGCCGTATCCGCCAGAAAAACAAACGGAAATTCCAACCCCTTGGAATGGTGGATGCTCATAATGCGCACCACATTGGCAGATTCCGAAAGAACTGCCGCCGGTGCAAGGTCGGAGCGCTGCTCCTGCAAACGGTCAATGTAGCGGATAAATCCCGAAAGCCCGCGATACCCTGCCCGTTCATAGGTTCGCGCATACTCCAGCAGCAACCGCAAATTGGCAAGTTGCGCACCGCCGTCCCGCATTGCAAGCACCATTTCTTCCATATGCAGCTCTTCAAAAATGCAGCGCAGCAGGCGGTCGCTCGGCATTGTTGCAGCAAGCCTGCGAAAACGCGCCGTCATCTTCAAAAACGCCGCGCAGTGTTCATCCTCTTCTGCCGCAAGGCACAGTGCATGATACAGCAGTACCTTGGGCTTTTGCAGTCGAATTTTTGCCAGATCGTCCGCCGAAAAGCCGCAAACCGGAGAAAGCAGCACCGCAAGCAGCGGAACATCCTGCAGCGGATTATCGATGACACGCAGCAGCGAAAGCGTAACGGAAATTTCCCTCGCGGCAAAAAAACCTCCCTGCGCACTCGTCCAGACGGGGATTTTTCGTGCGCAAAGTGCTTTTGCAAACGGCGCGGTGTGCTTTGCCGCGCTGCGCAGTAAAATGCAGAAATCGCGATATTCTGCCGGACGCTGCACGCCATTTTTGCTCACCGTCACACCGGAATCCACCATTGCGCGGATTTTTTGCGCAACCCACTGTGCTTCTGCTTCTTCACTTTCGCCGTCATACTGCGACGTGTTGAAAAGCTGCAGCTCTGCAGCGGGTTCCTCGCTTGGTGGATACTCTGCTGCCGGCACAAGCTCTTCCTCCGCAGTGTAATCCAAATCGCCCACCGAACGGCTCATCAGCATATGAAACAGGAAATTGCACGCGCCTGTTATGCCGGAACGGCTGCGAAAATTCTGCCCCAGAATCACCGTCGCCGGGTATGCATCCTTTTCACGGTCATAGCGCGGGTATTCGCTGCGCCGCGCAAGAAAAAGCTCCGGGCTTGCCTGACGAAAGCGATAAATGCTCTGCTTGACATCGCCGACGAGAAACAAATTCTCCTCCTGTTTGGATACAGCGGAAAAAATCATATCCTGTGCACCGTTGGTGTCCTGATATTCGTCCACCATCACCTCTTCAAACCGACTGCTCAACTCCTTTGCCGTTTCGGTGCGCACAAAGCCGCCTTTCACCGGGCGCACGAGCAGCGAAAGTGCAAAATGCTCCAAATCGCCGAAATCAAGCAGATTCCGCTCCTTTTTCAGCGCATCCAGCCGTGTGCCATACTGCTTGCAAAGCGAGGTCAGCGCGCTCACCACCGGCAGCTGTGCCGCAAGCTCTGCCTTTGCCTCGTCTGCCGGGCGGTCAAAATATTCGCTCAGCTTGGCAAACTGTTCCTTATATTTCTTTCTGGCATCCTGCACCTGTGTCTTAATCTGCTCATCTGCCGCGCCCTTTTTGATTGAACCCAGCCGCGCAAAATCAAGCGCACCCAGTGCCTGTGCCAACGCATCCCAGTCATGCTCCTGCGCGCGCTGCACAAGCATCCGGCACCGGGCTTCATCCTCCGCAATTGCCGCTGAGTAGGCTGTTGCAACTGCTTCGTCCTGCTGTGCCTGCGCCAGTGTTTGCCGGATTGTTTGCTGCGCCGCCTGCAGCTGTTCTTCGGCATATTCAAACAGCACGCGGCACCATTCGGTTTTCTCCAAAGCCACATCTGCCCCAAAGAGCG